>JBCDEC010000201.1:0-8710 GCA_039179965.1 Pseudomonadota bacterium | reverse complement strand
TGATCTCGCAGCGCAGCGTTTATCCGCACATCGATGTGGAAGCCTGTTCCCGGCACGGGGTGCTTGTGTCATCGAACATGCATGCGGGTACGCCAAGCTATGCGGCGGCGGAACTGACCCTGGCGCTGATGCTCGCAAGCTATCGGCAGATCCCTTCGCAGGTGGCCTCGATCCGGGCCGGGACGTGGCAGATGGGAGTCGGGCGCACGTTGCGCGGTCGCAAGCTGGGCTTGTACGGGTACGGGCGCATTGCGCGCGCCGTGGCAGAATACGCCGAAGCCATCGGGATGAAGGTCAGCTACTGGGCGTCCGAGGCCGGGCGCGCGCGCGCGCAGGCCGACGGCGCCCCTCTGGCGGACAGCCGGCACGCCTTCTTTGCGGACAATGACATCGTCTCGCTGCATGTGCGGCTGAAACCCGAAACCAAGGGAGTTATCACCGCCGAAGATCTCGCGGCCATGTCCCCCCGCGCGCTGTTGGTGAACACGTCGCGATCAGGCCTGATTGCGCCGGGCGTTCTGGAGGCCGAGATTGCGCGGGACCGGATCTTTGCGGCTGTGGACGTCTTTGACACCGAGCCCCTGCGTGATACGGCCAACCCGCTGCTGACCTCTCCAAACGTGCTGGCGACCCCTCATATCGGCTATGTGACGGAAGACGAATTTGATCTGCAATTCTCCGACATTTTCGAACAGGTCAATGCCTTCGCAGACGGTGCGCCGCTTCACATGATCAACCCCGAGGTCTGGGCGGCATCGTCCTGATCACAATCGGGGCGCCGAGGATCACGATAAAAATCCGCAGGACATGGTGGGCGACGACAAACGCCACATCCGCCCCCACGATCAGCGCCAGAACGGCAAGTTCCGCCTGCCCACCTGGGGCAAACGCCAGCAGCGCCTCCATCCCTGGCGCCAGCCGACCCACATAGATGCCCTCCACAAAGATCAGCGTCAGCACGATCAGGATGGCACAAAAGCCAAGTGCCGCCACCATATCGCGACGGATTTCGGTCATCGTCACACCTGCGTATTTGGTGCCGATCGTCAGACCAATAAAGAACTGCGCTGCCCAAATGGCCTCGGTCGGCGGCCGGTTGTGCAGGAGCCCGGCCAATGTGACGGCTGCCGTGACAATCAGAGGGCCGAGGATCGAGGCCCCGAAGAGTCCGATCCGGTGCGCCGCCCACCATCCCGAGCCCGCGCAAACCACCATCAGCAAGATCTCGTGGGGCGGCACCGTACTCAGAGGTACGCCGGGTGGGTTTGACAGATCCGCGCCCCAGATCCCCTTGAGAATAAACGGCAGTGCCGCCACGATCACCATGACCCGCGTGGCGTGGATCAGGGACAGCGATCGCACATTGCCGCCGGCCTCTTCTCCGAACACAATCATGTCCTGCAGCCCTCCGGGCATGGCGGCATAGTAGGCCGTGACCGTGTCGTAGCCCCAGATCTGTCGAAAGTATGGAACACCGATCAGTCCGATCACCACGACCATGACCGGCACCAGGCTCAGCGTCGGCCACATGGACGGGAAAGTGGCCAGAACGGTCGGGGTCAAGGTCGCGCCGACCGCGACCCCCAGAACGGTGCGCATCGCGTCATTTACGGGTTTGATCCCCTTCAACGGAACGCCCAGCATGGCGGCCGGCAGGCAGGCGCAGATGGGACCCAGCAACCACGGCAACGGCAGGCGCAAGAGGTGAAACACCGCTACCCCCACAAGTCCGACGGCGAAGGCGAAAAAGACCGGTTTCATTCTTCAAGGGACCGCAGGCGGACACGCAGGGACGTCTGCAGATGCGCTTCAGCCGCCGCGCCGGCGGCTTCGGGATCCTCTTCCCGCAGGGCCGCGATAATGCTTGCGTGCTGGCTGACCACTTCGTCAACGCGCGTGTCATCGGTGAAGGTGGTAGGCCCGAGCAGGAGCAGGGAATTGTTGAGAGCCCGCGCCGCTTCCAGGAGAAAGCGGTTGCGCCCTGCCCGATAGACCCCGAGATGGAAGCGCTGGTTGATCTCTGCCGCTTTGGCGGGGTTTGTCCGCTCGGACGCAATCGCGTCATTCAGATCCGCCAAAGCATCGAACTCGGCGCTGGTCCCGTGTTTGGCGGCCAGTTCCGCGGCATTGCGTTCAAACACAATTCTCATCTCGTAGAGTTCCACCACCTCGGCGTGAGACAACCGGCGGATCACCGCGCCGACACGCGGGCGGTGTTCGACCACGCCTTCCGCCTCCAGACGCCGCAGTGCTTCGCGCACGGGCGTGCGCGACAGGGCGAGGCGGTCGGCCAGGTCCTCTTCCCGCAGGCGATCGCCCGGGATGACATCGCCCGCGTGGATCAGACCCATCAGCGCCTGATATGCTGTTTCGCCACTGGAGGCTTTGGGGTGTGACGCAGATTTCATACCGGCCCTTGCATTTTGTATCCGATTGGATACAAAACTCATACTCCGGCGACTCGTGGGTGTCAATTCCGAGCCGCCATGCACCGCCAGCCAAGCAGACAGGCCATGACAGCACAAACACGCACTCCCGACCTCCTGATTGTCGGCGGCGGCAACGCAGCGCTCTGCGCGGCCATGACCGCACGCGAGGCCGGACGATCCGTCGTTCTTCTGGAAAGCGCACCAAAACCCTATCGCGGCGGCAATTCGCGGCACACACGCAACTTCCGCTGCATGCATGAAGGTCCGCAGGGGGTCCTGACCGGGGCCTATAGCGAAGAAGAGTATTTTGACGATCTGCTGAAGGTGACGGCCGGCAAGACCGAAGAAAACCTCGCTCGGATGACGATCCGCGACTCCGAGGCATGTTACGACTGGATGACCGCCCATGGTGTGCGATTCCAGCCGTCGCTCTCCGGGACGCTCTCGCTGTCCCGCACCAATGCCTTCTTTCTCGGAGGCGGCAAGGCGCTGGTCAACGCCTACTATCGCACGGCCGAGGATCTGGGTGTCGAAATCGCCTATGACGCCGAGGTGACCCACCTGGATCATTCCGGCGATCGAATTCACTCGGTAGATGCCAGGATCATGGGCGAGTCCGTCCGGTTCACCCCACGTGCGGTTGTTGTCGCATCGGGCGGGTTTCAGGCGGATCTCGACTGGTTGGCCGAGGCCTGGGGCCCGTCGGCCCGCAACTTCCTCATCCGGGGGACGCCGTACAATCGGGGCGTGGTTCTGAAAGACCTCCTCGACCAGGGGATCGAAAGCGTCGGAGACCCGACCCAGTGCCATGCCGTCGCCATCGATGGGCGTGCGCCCAAATACGACGGCGGCATTGTCACGCGGCTTGACTGTGTGCCGTTTTCCATCGTGGTGAACAAGGATGGCGATCGCTTCTATGACGAAGGCGAGGACGTCTGGCCCAAACGCTACGCGATTTGGGGCCGGCTGGTTGCGGCCCAACCCGAGCAGGTCGGTTACGCGATCATCGACGCGAAATCGCTGGACCTCTTCATGCCCTCCGTCTTCCCGCCAGTGAAAGCCGACACGCTCGACGGTCTTGCCCAGCAATTGGGTTTGCCGTCGACCAAGCTGCGCGAAACGGTAGAGGCCTACAATGCATCGTGCAGCCCCGGCGCCTTCCACCCCACCGAGCTTGATGGGCTGGCCACTCAAGGGCTCAGCCCGCCCAAAACCAACTGGGCGCGCCCGATCGAAGACGCTCCGTTTTACGGCTATGCCCTGCGCCCTGGTGTGACCTTCACCTATCTTGGCCTGCGCGTCGATCATGGGGCACAGGTGCAGGGACCGTCGGGGCCCGTCGAAAACCTCTGGGCGGCCGGAGAAATCATGGCCGGATCGATCCTCGGTCAGGGTTACCTGGCAGGATTTGGCATGACCATCGGCACCGTGTTTGGCCGTCTCGCGGGAAGAGGAGCCGCCGCTTATGTCGCTTGATCTGATTTCAGAAGCCCGCCGCCAGGTCGAAATCTGCAATGCTTGCCGCTATTGCGAGGGGTATTGCAGCGTGTTTCCCGCAATGACCCGGTCACGGGCTTTCGCTGATGGAGACATCACGCAACTCGCCAATCTCTGCCACAACTGCCGCGGTTGCTATTATGCCTGCCAGTACACGGAGCCACATGAATTTGCCCTGAACCTGCCCAAGGCCCTGGCCGAAGTGCGCCAGGACAGCTGGCAGGAGATGGCCTGGCCGCAGGGCTTTGGGCGCCTCTATGACCGGGCGGGCGTGGCCATAGGTGTAACCCTTGTGATCGGATTTGCCCTTCTTTTCATGCTGGCGCTGGCTGCGCTCCCGGAGGGTGGGGCAGGCTTTTATGCCTATATGTCTCATGGCCTGATGGTGGCGATCTTTGCTCCGGCGTTTCTGTTGCCTTTGGTGGCTGTGGCGGTTGCGGTCCGCCGCTATTGGCAGGCGACCGGTGGCGGGGACGTGACCTGGGGCGCTGTGATAACCGCCCTGGAGTCCGCCGCGCGCCTTAAAAACCTCTCAGGTGGGCATGGCGAGGGCTGCAACTTTGAGGATGAGGACCGCTACAGCAATAGACGCCGCTGGATGCATCAGGCCACGATGTACGGCTTTCTTCTGTGTTTCGCCGCCACGTCTGCGGGCACCGTACTGCACTATGGCTTTGGGATCGAGGCGCCCTATGCCTGGCACAGCCTGCCCAAGCTGCTCGGCGTACCAGGTGGCTTGTTGTTGTGCGTCGGAACCGCCGGGTTGGCCTGGCTCAAGACCAAAGCTGATCCGGAGCTTGGCGCACCAAACGCCTGGGGCGGTGAAATGGCCTTTGTCATGTTGCTCTTCACCGTGAGCGCAACCGGACTTCTGTTGTACGCGGCCACGGGCCTGGCCTTGGTGGGGATCCTTCTGCCCCTGCACCTGGGGGCGGTTTTGGCCTTTTTCCTGCTCACCCCTTACTCGAAGATGATACATGGCTTCTTCCGCCTCGCCGCTCTGGTGCGCGACGCGCAAAGTGTCCGGTCGCGCTAGGGTCGGCCCCGTTGCAGGCGGGCGGCCCTGGCCAAGGTACAAGGCCGGTGTTCCGGGCCGCGTCAGGCGAACCTTGTGAATGCGCAAGGCGCGCGACATATTCGTGCAGCTTTTGCACCAATAGGGCCCGCGACGCGCATGCACATTTCTTCGTTGAAAACTGTTTTGCTGGTCCAACAGATCGGCAGCATCGCCGGAGCCGCGCGACTTCTGGATATGGATGCCTCAACGGTTTCGCGGATTGTGGCCGGGGTCGAACAGGACGTCGGTTTGCGGATTTTTGACCGCACAACGCGCCGGATACGCCCGACCGAGGCAGGCATGATCTATCTCAATCGCATTCGCCCGCTGATTGACGACCTCGACGCTGCGGGCGAAGCCGCCCAAAGCGCCAGCGCTACACCGCGTGGACTCGTGCGGATGACCGCCTCCGTGGCGTTTGCCATCGAGATGATCGTGCCCTTGCTGCGCGATTTCCACACCCGATACCCTGACATAACCGTCGAACTGCTGCCCTCAGATGCCAATCTCGACCTGCTGGATCATGGGCTCGACCTCGCCATCCGTCTGGCCGCCGCCCCGGCCGGAGATCTCATTTCCACACGTGTGATGTCCACGCGCTACCGGGTCGTTGCCTCCCCATCCTATGTGAAACGAAGTGGCCCGTTGCCCACGCCCGGCGCGCTCACGGAGCGGAACTGCCTGCGCTTTGCTCTGCCGGATTTTCGCAACCGCTGGGTTTTTCGACCAAAGACCGGCACCGAGGTCACCGCCGTTCAGGTGCAGGGCAGCACTTTGATATCCAATGCTCTGGCGCTGCGCGATGCGGCGCGGGCTGGTTTGGGGATCTCGCTTCTGGCCGACTGGCTGATCGGCGAAGACCTCAGAACCGGAGCGCTGGTCGATCTTCTGCCGACCTGGGACTGCACGGCGACCAGCTTTGAAACCGGTGCCTTTCTTCTTTACCCAAGCCGTGCCCACTTGCCGCAAAAAACCCGCGTCATGATCGATTTTCTAAAGGTTCGGCTGGCCCAGTCAGAGCCGCCGCCGTGATTGACCAACCCGTTCATTCGGCGCTCTCACTCAGCACCGCTTCCGCCTCGATTTCCACCCGATAACCGCCAATCAGGCCCGCCACGACCACCAGCGTATTCGCCGGCTTGATGGTGTGAAACACACGGCCATGAGCCGCGGACACGGCCTCCACGTCTGTCTCATCGACGATGTAGATGCGGGTGCGGACGACATCCTGCGCCGTCGCCCCTAAAGCGGCAAGTGCCGCAAGGATTTTGTCGAGCACAAAGGTCGTTTGCGCACCTGCGTCCCGTGGCGCCACAGGACGGTCTGCCCCGGCCGTAGCCGTTGTGCCCGACACCAGCAGTCGGTCGCCAATCTTTTGCGCCCGGGCATACCCGGCAATCTCTTCCCACTTCGACCCGCTCAGCACCTGCTGGCCGCCGGTGCGCAGCGGATGGTCCGTTGCACGATGCAGAAGCGGCATGGTGTCGAGGTGATGGCTCAGATCGCCCGAGGCTGTCAGAAACGGCGGGCGGCGGTATTCGTCGCCGCAATCTCCCGGGATCGCCTGCGTTGCCGCAAAGGCCTCGGACAGACGATCATGGTCGTCCTGATCGAGCGCGAAGGAAAAGAGCTGAAGGGTGTCGGCGGCATGCATGCGTTCGCCAAGCCGTGCCCCCACAATGACTCCCGCGACGGCGGGATGTTCAAGCACCCAGCGGGTGGCCACATTGGCCAGTGAAACATCATGTTTGCGCCCGATCTCCCGTGCAGCCGAGAGAATGCGCTGGTACGCCGCCCATCCGCCGGCCACATCGATGAACCGCTTGTATTTCATCTTGGACCAATCCGCGATCTCCTGCGGTTCCGGCTGGCCAAGCCACCGGTCCGAGAGAAAACCGCCGCACAGGGTGCCATAGGCCAGCAGCCGCGTTCCGCTTTGCAAACACTGTCTGGACAAATGCGTCGCAGCCCGGCGGTCGATCAGCGAGAAAGAGACCTGATTGGTCAGGATCGGCACGCGGTCGGCCTGTGCAATGGCCAGATGCGCCGCGTCGAAATTGGTCACTCCGATCTCGGCGATCAGACCCTCTTCCCGCAGGTCTGCGAGCGCATGGAGCGCGTCAAGCCAGGCCGGGTGCTGGAAGCTCCACCAATGGAACTGCAAAAGGTCGACCCGCTCGACGCCCAGACGCTCCAACCGGTCTTGCACCCCGGCGCGCACCACCTCTTTGGTCATTGGCCCGGGCGGCGGGCACCATTTGGTGAAAGCCAGGGCCCGCGTGTCACTCTGCCTCGCCAGCAGCCGACCGGCGATGATCTCTGCCGATCCATAGTGATCGGCCATGTCGAATGTGTCAAAGCCCTGCGCGGCATAGGCGCTCAGCCAGTCGGCACCGGTCTCGGGATCGATGGGCGGGCCGTCCTTTTCGATATCGGCCACCTGCCACAGGCCGGTCAAAACCCGCGAGATCTCAAGGCGGGGCGACAAGCGCAGGCGCTCAGGGTCCAAAATGTCCATCTGCGATGCGTCCTGCTATTGTGGTGGTCTTCTGTGGCGAATGGCCCTTGAGAGCCGGGCCACATTCTATACTTTGTCCAGATAAGACAAGGCGCTGCGCTCAGTCCAGCAAAAGGGGTCACGATGGAACAGGATGGCGAGGATGGCGCGTTTTGGCTGTATGACCTTCAGGTGGAAACGGTGCTGGACGGACGCACGCCGGTCTGCCGTCACATCGAAGGCGAAAGCTTTCGGGTCGAGGGTGAAACGCTGGTCTTCGATCCCGGAGCGCGTGTGTCCATGTATGCCCTGGCTGCCCTGTTGCCGCTTTTGCCCGCCAAGCAACGCGTGAGCGATCCGAACGACTGGATCAACACCGACACCGAAGTCGCCTGCCCCGACCCGCATTGCGGTGGACGGTTTCGGATCACCCGTCTGGGCAAACGGCGCTTTACGCATGCCGGCACCACAGGTTTGCCCGACGCGCGGCTTACACCTTACTGGCAGGCGGATCCGTCATGAGCGTTGCGACAACATCCCTGCGCCCGGGCTATGAGATCTCGCGCGTGATCAAGGGAGGCTGGCAACTGGCCGGGGATCACGGCAGTGTCGACCGCGCCAGCGCGGTTCGGGATATGGAAGCCTTTCTCGACGCCGGCATCACCACATTCGATTGCGCCGACATCTATGTCGGCGTCGAAGAGATGATTGGTGACTTTGTCGGTGATCTGCGCCGGCGGCGCGGGGCCGAAACGGCGAACCTTGTTCAAGTCCATACCAAACTGGTCCCGGATCTGGGACTGCTGGACAATATCCAGCCCAGCGACGTCGAAGCCATCGTGGACCGATCCCTGAAACGGCTGCAAATCGAACGGCTGCATCTGGTGCAGTTCTTCTGGTGGGATTTGTCGCTTGGCAACGCGCAGGTTGGCCTTGAAGTGCTGCAGCGGTGCCAGGACAAAGGCAAAATCGCCCATCTGGGTGTGACCAACTGGGACGTGGCTGAGACGCAGCCCTTTCTGAACGCAGGTTACGATCTGGTGTCAACGCAGGTGCAGTATTCCCTGCTCGACCGGCGGGCGGAAAACGGGCTGACGGATTGGGCGGCGCAAAACCGGATCCAGCTTTTGTGCTACGGCACGCTGGCGGGCGGGTTCCTGACCGAGCGCTGGCTTGATGCGCCCGACCCGGGCTTTGCATTTGAGAACCGCAGTCTGGTCAAGTACCGGC
>JBCDEC010000200.1:0-8798 GCA_039179965.1 Pseudomonadota bacterium | reverse complement strand
GGTCAGCCGAGGTAATCCGCCCGCTGCAGCCCATACTTGGCCATCTTTTCGTTCAGGGTCCGGCGCGGCAGGCACAATTCGTCCATCACCGCGGAAATTGAGCCCTTGTGCCGCCGCATCGTGTTGTCGATGAGCATGCGTTCAAAGGCCTCCACGTATTCTTTCAACGGCTTGCCCTCGGTGGTCACGACGGGTTGCATTTCCTCGTGATCGGACATCAGCAGAGACGAAATGGTGCCCGTCCCGCGCCGCGATTGCAGCACGGCGCGTTCTGCGACATTGATCAACTGACGCACATTGCCCGGCCAGGGCGCCTGCAGGAACTGGGCCGCCTCCTGCGCCGAGACCTTGGGTGCGTCGCAGCCATATTCCTCGGCAAAGGCCTCGGTGAATTGCGTGAAGAGCTGCAGGATGTCCTCGCCGCGCTGACGAAGCGGCGGCACGATGATTCTGAGCGCCGCGAGCCGGAAGAAAAGATCCGGGCGCATGGCATCCTCGCAGGTGCGGCCGGGTTCCTGCATATTGGAGATCGCGATGATCCGCGTTTCTGCCGGTTCGCCCTGGCTGTTGATCGTGGCCAGAAGCTTGCCCTGCACGGTGGGTCCAATACTTTCGATGCCTTCCAGCACAAGGGTTCCGCCCCGGGCCTGCTCGATGGCCGGGAGTTGCTCATCCTCCGGCATCATCGGTCCGAAGAGCCTCTTGGACAGCGCCTCGTCCTCGTAAGCCGCGCAGCTGATCAACACGAATTTCTTTGCCGCCCGACTGGCCACGGCATGGAGCGCATGAGCGATCAGGGTCTTGCCGGTGCCGGTCTCACCCTCGATCAGTACATGGCCGTCGGACTGGCCGAGATCGAGTATGTCCTCGCGCAGCCGGTCCATGATCGGGGAGTTGCCGATAAGCTTTGACATGAGCTGGTTGCCATCGGACAACTCGCGCCGCAATGCCCGGTTGTCGAGCGTGAGCCGGCGCGCACGGGTGGCCCGCTTGGCGAGTTCCGACATCCGATCCGGGTTGAAGGGCTTTTCCAGGAAGTCAAAGGCACCGACACGCATTGCCTCAACGGCCATCGGCACATCACCGTGACCGGTGATCATGATTACGGGCAGCGTGCTGTCGGTGCCCATCAGCTTCTTGAGAAACTGCATCCCGTCCATGCCCGGCATCTTGATGTCCGAGATCACGATGCCGGGGTAGTCCGGGTTGAGGTTCTTCAGCGCATCTTCGGCGCTGGCAAAGGTTTCGGTGTCATAGCCAGACAGTGCCAGCCATTGGCTGATCGACTGGCGCATATCCTGTTCATCGTCGATGATCGCGATTTTCATTGCCTGTGCCATGGGACGTTCGTCTCCTGTTGTTTATTCCGCCGCGTCTTGCGCGGGTTCGTAGATAGGCAGTTGCACGTCAAAGACGGCCCCGCCGGATTGTCCGTTGCGCGCGGTCAAGCGCCCGCCAAGATCGCCGACGATCCCGGATGAAATCGCCAGGCCCAGACCCACCCCGTCGCCCGGTTGCTTGGTGGTGTAAAAGGGCTCAAAGAGCTGTTCGGGATCTTCGATCCCGTGTCCGTTGTCACGCACCGAAAGACGCGCGGTTTCGCCCTTGGCGAGAAGAATCTCGATCTCGGGGTCCGGAACCGACTTGGTGGCGTCAATCGCATTGCGCAAGAGATTGATCATCACTTGCTCGATGCGCATCCGGTCGCCCATCACCAGCACCGCCTCGGATGGCAGGACCTGCGTGATACGCACTTGCCGCTGTCTGAGTTGCGGCTCCATCATCGACAGCGACGCAGCCAGGGCGTCCTGCAGGTCGACGGGTTCCAGATCCTGGCCGCCCTTGCGGGCATAGGATTTCAACTGACGGGTAATCGCGCCCATCCGCTCGATAAGCCCGTCCAGCCGCTTGAAGGCCGCGAGCGCCTCATCCGGACGATTGCGGTTGATCAGCAGCCGCGCCCCGGCGAGATAGGTCTTCATCGCCGCAAGCGGCTGGTTCAGCTCATGGCTGACGGCAGCCGACATCTCTCCGAGAACCGCGAGTTTTGAACTTTGCGCGAGGGTCTGTTCGGTCACCGCAAGGGTTTCCTGAACCCGCTCGCGCTCTGCGATCTCGCGTTGCAGGCGCGAGTTCAACACCCTGAGTTCGGCAGATTCACGCTCAAAGAAGGCCATGCGGAACGCGGTCCGCCGGCTCAGCGCGTAAAAGACGAGCGACAGCAGGATGGCGAAGCCCATGATTTCCAGCGCCAAAACGCCATTCACGCGCTCCCGGACCGACGCATAGGTGGTAAACGAGGCCATGCGCCAGCCGCGAAATGGTATGCGGGTTTCCATCCGGATCACGCTTTCGCCCAGCACGTAATTGTCCGGCGACATCGGGATCCAGTCGGCCGTCGCGCGGATTGCCCGTTCGATGGCATTCTGCGGCGGTTCGCGCGACATCGCCTCTTCTTCGGAGAGCCCGCGCCAGCGGTTTTCGGTGGCCAGCACGATGGTTCCGGCGCTGTCCATCACGATCACCGCATCAGTAATGCCCGCCCAGGTCCGTTCGAATTTGCGCAGATCGACCTCGACGAGGATGACGCCGGCGACGTTGGATCCGCTTTCGATGCGCCGCGAATAGAGAAACTGAAAGCCGCCCGCCTCGCGGGGGATGATGGAAAAGATCGAGGCATCTGCGCGCATCGCCTCAATAAAATAGGGTGCGTTTCGCAACTGGGTGCCCAGCATCTCGCGGTCGGTCGCCGCAACGATCCTGCCGTCCCGATCCAGAAGCTGCAACGACGCCACGCCGATTTCGTCCTTGAACGAAATCAGCCGCTGCGACGAGTTGGCATAGTCCGACGCGTTCAACGCGCCGATCAAGGCAGGATCGCGGGCCAGAAGTTGCGGCACAATGGCGTTGCGGCGCAATTCGGAGAGCAGATTGCCCGACAACAGGGCCAGTCGCAGTTCGGCCCGATTGCGCGTGGCCGAGGTAAACCGTTCGGTCAGCAGTGAGTTCGTGACCCAGACCGTCACAACCGCAAGTGCCAGAAGACCCACAAGCACCAGCCTTACACGCCAGGTGATATGCCCGGGGCGCACCCATTTGGTGCTTTTGCTGTTTGTGTTGGCCTCGCTTGCCATGGCCGTCAGGTTACGCGCCCGCCGCGCCACGCTCAAGTCAGGCGGTTTCGAAGACACCCGCCAATGCGCGGAAGAGCGCCACCCCGTCGGTGCCGCCATGCGCGTCGTCCGCCGCCCGTTCCGGATGCGGCATCATCCCCAGAACCCGGCGGTTGGGCGAAAGGATACCGGCAATGTCGCGCAGCGCGCCATTGGGATTGTCAGTGTAGCGGAACGCCACCAGATCTTCGCTCTCCAGCCGGTCCAGAGTCTCGGCATCGGCAAAGTAATTGCCGTCGTGATGGGCAATCGGCACGGTCAGGGTCTGACCGGCATTGTAGCCCTGGGTATAGACCGAATCCGAGGTGGAAACTTCCAGCCCCACGGCGCGGCAAATGTAGTGCTGGCTCTGATTGCGCAGCAAGGCGCCGGGCAAGAGACCGGTTTCCGTGAGTACCTGAAAACCATTGCAGATCCCCAACACATACCCGCCGCGATCAGCATGGGCAGAGACCGCCTTGCAGATCGGTGAATTGGCCGCGATGGCGCCGCAGCGCAGGTAGTCTCCGAACGAGAAGCCTCCGGGCACGCCCACGACATCGACGCCCGCTGGCAGGTCGCTGTCCTTGTGCCAGACCATCTCGACCTCGGCACCAGCATTGCGGAAGGCCACGGCCAGATCGCGGTCGCAGTTCGACCCGGGGAAGACAACAACGGCGGCTTTCATGGCGGATCCTTTCCGGTTGCGCTCAGAGCATTTCGACGCGGTAGCTTTCGATCACCGTGTTGGCGAGGAGTTTTTCGCACATATCCGCCACCTGCGCCTCATCGGTGCCCGGCGCCACGTCAAGCTCGATCACCTTGCCCTGGCGCGCACTGGTCACACCGTCAAAGCCCAGAGAGCCCAGCGCGCGGGCAATCGCCTCGCCCTGCGGATCCAGCACGCCTTCCTTGAGCATCACTGTGACACGTGCCTTCATGGGCTGTTTCCTTCGGTTTGGACTTCAGTTGATCAATGTCGGTTTGGTAACGGGTGTGTTCTTCGGCATGACACCCAAACGCCGGGCGACCTCCGAATAGGCATCGGAGAGCGAGCCGAGATCCCGGCGAAAAACGTCCTTGTCGAGCTTTTCGCCGCTTTCGATGTCCCACAGGCGACAGCTGTCGGGCGAGATCTCGTCAGCCACCACAAGCCGCTGGAAATCGCCATCGTAGACGCGCCCGACTTCGATTTTGAAATCCACCAGACGGATGCCCACCGCCAGCATGACACCGGACAGGAAGTCATTGACCCGCAATGCGAGGCTGAGGACGTCGTCCATATCCTGCTGCGACGCCCAGCCGAACGCGGCGATATGTTCTTCGGTGACCAGCGGGTCGCCCAAAGCATCGTCCTTGTAGCAGTACTCCACGATGGGACGCGGCAATTGTGTGCCTTCAGCGATGCCCAGACGCTGGGTCAGCGAGCCTGCGGCATAATTGCGGACAATCACCTCCAGCGGGATGATCTCGCAGGAGCGCACGAGCTGTTCGCGCATGTTGAGGCGCTTGAGAAAATGCGTTGGCACGCCGATCTGATTGAGACCGGTCATGAAGAATTCGCTCAGGCGGTTGTTGAGAACGCCCTTGCCTTCGATCACATCGCGCTTTTGCGCGTTGTATGCGGTGGCGTCATCCTTGAAATACTGGACAAGCGTGCCCGGCTCCGGGCCTTCATAAAGAATCTTCGCCTTGCCTTCGTATATCTTTTTACGACGCGCCATATACCGGCCTTTCGGGAGTTAAAGGGCGCGCGGTCCCCCCGCGCGATCATGCGCTCTCATACGCGAAGGTCCGGTTGGTCGCAAGCAAACCGGAAAGGCTTGAACCCGGATCGCGAGGCGCGCATATGAGCAGGGACAGTAGCCTTGACGAGAGAGATCCCATGAGCACCTTTGACGATCGCGAAAACGCCTTTGAAGCCAAGTTTGCGCATGACGAGGAGATGATGTTCAAAGTCACCGCGCGGCGGAACAAGCTGGTGGGCCTTTGGGCGGCAGATCTGCTGGGCAAAACCGGAGACGACGCGGACGCCTATGCCAAAACCGTCGTGGTGGCCGATTTTGAAGAGGCCGGACACGAGGACGTCGTGCGCAAAGTGGCCGGAGACCTCGGAGACAAGTCCGATCCCGACACCATCCGGGCCAAGATGGAAGAGCTTCTTCCGGTGGCAAAATCCCAGTTGATGGAAGAACTCGGCTGACGCCGGACCAGTCCTGACAGGCGCGCTCACGGGCGCGCCCGCCATGCGCCCGGCGTGAACTTGGACAAACACGCAAGTGCCCGCCCCGCTGGCCTGCGGGTCAAGTTGAGCCGTGCGACATGATTTTGATGAAGATAATCGATTTGCAGTCGTGACGGGATCGTGGAAAGGCGAGACATTGTTTTTCCGCGTTAGGGATCCCCATGTCATCCGCATTTTCCGACCTGCTCACTGCAAAGGGCGTGCTCCTGGCCGACGGGGCCACTGGAACCAACCTCTTCAACATGGGGTTGTCCTCCGGCGATGCGCCGGAGCTCTGGAACGTGGAGGCCCAGGCCAAGATCACCGCGCTCTACGCCGGTGCGGTCGACGCGGGTTCGGATCTCTTTCTGACCAACACCTTCGGGGGAAACGCGTCCCGGCTGAAATTGCATGACGCGCAAAACCGCGTGCGTGAGCTGAACATGGCCGGGGCGGAGCTCGGGCGCGATCTGGCGGACAAGCAGGACCGGCCGGTGATCGTGGCCGGATCGGTCGGACCGACGGGCGATATCATGCAACCGGTCGGAGATCTGTCGCATGCGCTGGCCGTGGAGATGTTTCACGAACAGGCCGATGGGCTGAAGGCTGGCGGAGTGGATGTGCTCTGGGTCGAGACCATCTCGGCTCCCGAAGAATTTCGCGCTGCCGCCGAAGCCTTTAGGCTGGCCGACATGCCATGGTGCGGCACGATGAGCTTTGACACCGCCGGGCGCACCATGATGGGCGTGACCTCGGAAGCCATGGTGCAGATGGTGGATGACATGGATCCGGCACCGGAGGCCTTTGGCGCCAATTGCGGTGTCGGCGCTTCGGATTTGTTGCGCACCGTTCTCGGTTTCAGTGCGCAGGACCCGAAACTGCCGGTGATTGCCAAGGGCAATGCGGGAATCCCGAAGTATGTCCATGGTCACATTCACTATGACGGCACGCCCGACCTGATGGCCGACTACGCGCAGATGGCGCGGGCCTGCGGGGCCTCTGTCATCGGCGGATGCTGCGGGACAACCCCGGCGCATCTGCGCGCCATGCGAGAGGCGCTGGACAGCCGTCCGCCGGCGGATAAACCGAGCCTTGAGGAGATCTCCGAACGGCTCGGCGGGTTTTCCTCGCAAAGTGACGGCACCGGGGATGACGCTGGCCCGACGCGCGAGCGGCGCGGTCGCCGGCGCCGGTCTTAGGTCCCTGGTTTCAGGGGGCTTTGCCCCAGTCCTCCTGCGGAGGACTCCCCCGGGTATTTGACAAAAGAAAGAAGCGGCAGGTGGTCAGTCCTGGGTCCGGCGCGCAATGAGGTCGACAAGACCGGAGCGGCCGGAGTGGCCGGGCCCTTCGGAGAGAACCGCATCGTAATCGGCCAGCCGCAGGATCTGCCAATCGCTGAACTGCGCTTCGAGCAGGTCTTCGGTGTACATATGCGCGCGCAGCGGCGGGCCGCCGGTGCCATAATCGACCTGGCGCGGCGCATAGCCATGCAGCATCAACAGGCCGCCTGGGCGCACCGCGCGGCGAAATGCGTCAAAGGCCTCGGCCCGTTCCTCCGGGGCCAGAAACTGAATGAATATCGCAACCACCGCGTCATAGGTCTGGTCCCAATCCCAGTCCGCGACAGTGGAAAGGTGATAGTCAACACGCACGTCGCGGTGTCGGGCCAGCCCCATAGCCTTGTCGAGGCCGACCTGCGAGGCATCAAAGGCCGTCACCGCATGCCCCTGTTGCGCGAGATAGACCGAGTTTCGCCCCTCACCATCGGCGACACAGAGCACGCGGGACGGCTCCTTCAGATAAGATATCGCCGCGGTCAGGAAGGCGGCCGGTTCCGTTCCGAACAAAAACCCGTCTTTCGCGTAGCGTTCATCCCACATCGGTGCGCTCCCAGCTTGCCCGGATCCACTTTGGACCGGCGCGCCTAGAAAAGCGAGAGTTGATCGCCCGGCAAGGGCGGTACGGCAAAAAGGTCGGTGCGCAAGCGCGCGCTGCGCGCGGTGAGACCGAGCCGGCGGCAGGCCGCGGCAAAGCGTTTTGCGGTGACCTCGGCAAAGATGCCTTCGCCGCGCATCCGGTGCCCCCAGCGCGGATCATAGTCGCGCCCGCCATGCATGTCGCGCAGGCGGGCCATGATCTTGCGCGCGCGTCCCGGTTCGTGTTCGGCCAGCCATTCCTGCCAGAGCGGAGACACTTCCCTTGGCAGGCGCAACATGATCCAGCTGGCGGCATCGGCGCCGGCATCAACCGCGGCGTGCAAGATCGCCTCGAGCTCATGATCGGTCAGTCCGGGCACGATCGGGGAGACCATGACGCGCACCGGGATACCGGCCTCGCGAAGTGCGCGGATCGTGGCCAGGCGGCGTTTTGGCAATGGCACCCGCGGTTCCATCCGGCGCGACAACCCGTCGTCCAGGGTGGTCACGGTCAGACCAACCCGCACCAGACCCTTTGCGGCCATCGGCGCGAGAATATCGATGTCGCGTTCAACCAGCGTGCCCTTTGTCACGATGCCCACCGGGTGTTGAAAGTCCGACAGCACCTGAAGGCAGGCGCGGGTGATGGCCAGGTCCCGCTCAATCGGCTGATAGGGATCCGTGTTGGTGCCAATGGCGAGCGTTGCGATCTTGTAGCTTTTGGAGCGCAATTCCCGCTGCAGCACCTCTGGCGCCGTCGGGCGCGCAATCAGGCGGGTTTCAAAGTCGAGCCCGGGCGAGAGGCCGAGATAGGCATGTGTGGGCCGGGCAAAGCAGTAGATGCAGCCATGTTCACACCCCCTGTACGGGTTGATCGAGCGATCAAAGGGGAGGTCCGGCGAGCGGTTGTAGGTGATCAGGCTGCGCGGGGCCTCCTCGCTGACTTGGGTGGTGAAGGCCGGTCGTTCTTCGGGCAGGTCCCAACCGTCGTTTTCCTCGACCCGGCCGAGATCGAACCGGCCAGCCTGGTTGCTCACCGCCCCGCGGGCTTTGCGACGATCTGGATCAATGGTCTGTTCCATGGTCCGCATGAAAGAACAAAATGAGAACACATGCAAGAGACTGATGGTCTTTGTGCAAAATTCTCATTTCACTTTCGAAATTATCCACACTAGAGGTCGGTAGAGACGCGGGCGATGTCGCAATTCTGGCAGTTGTCCGTGCCCAGAGCGATAACTACTTGACTATTGAAGGCCCGGCCCTTTGGGCCACCGCCATTAGGATTGCGCCCCATGTCCGACGAAGAAGACGACATCATTCTCTCTGAACTCAACGACGATGAGCTTGTCCAGCAGATGTTCGACGATCTCTACGACGGTCTCAGGGACGAGATCGAAGAGGGCGTGAACATCCTGCTCGGGCGCGGCTGGGCGCCCTATCGCGTGCTCACCGAAGCCCTTGTCGGTGGCATGACCATTGTGGGCAACGACTTCCGCGACGGGATTT
>JBCDEC010000199.1:0-8816 GCA_039179965.1 Pseudomonadota bacterium | reverse complement strand
GGCTTGCGCGCTGACAGGACGATGCAGCTTGGATTATCGAGATACCACTCCAGCACGGCTGAGCACGAAGCCGCGCTGCGCAAGGCCGGGTTGACGGACATCGTCTGGCATCCCCTGAAACTTCCGCCGCAATATGAAGATCTGCGGCCCGTGCTGGAGTGGTATCTCGATAATCCAAGCTGCATCGTCCTGTCAGCGCGCAAGCCCGAGGTCTGACGGCCGTTCGGGATCTGGAACGGCAGGCTCATGGGGAGGGCGTTTGAGCCTGATCGCCAGCATTGCGTTTTGCGCAGGGACGCGTCGTAGAGCCTGCCGGTCGATCCCTTGCGTGATCGTGTTGGAGTATAGGTCGCCGATCGCGCCGGGGGTCGATCTTGGGGGGGGCGGCGGAGATCCAGGGCGAGACGATGTGAGACCCAGTGCCGGATCTTGCCAAATGGGGCAGGGCGGCCAGTGCGCAGGGTAATCCCGGCAGAGGCGGTGCCGGCCAGTGCAATTGGTTTGAAGGCGGAGCCTCCTCGGGGAGGCCGAGGCGCCGCGTAAGCGGGGGCGGGCACAGACGGCAATCCGAAACTGGTCGCCCGTTAGAGAGAAACTGCAATCGGTCCGGCTGCGGCCCCCGGGCACCTGCGCAGCCCCGGCCGTCTTGCTCTGGGCGCGTTCAGTTGTGATGGCGGCGGCGGAGGCTTTGGCGGGACGTTATGTCGGTGGCGCGAAAGCCTCGAGGTCAGGCCGCAGGTGGACGCTTTCCTGTTCATGCGGATCGGTGCGGGCGATGATGGCAACCGCCTCGGTGGTGCCGGTGTTGACCGGCAGATGCGGAACGCCCGCCGGAATGTAGACCAGATCGCCGGGCTGCGTCTCCATCAGGTGTTCAAGCTGTTCACCCCAATACATGATCGCTTCGCCTTCGATGACGTAAATGGCGGTTTCATGCGCGTCATGTTGGTGTGCCTTGGCGCGGCCCCCGGGTGGGATGCGCAGCATATGCATGCAGATGCCCTGCGCGCCGGTGGTTTCGCGCGCGATGCCCTCGAAATAGCTGAAGCCCTGCTTGCCGTCATAGGTGTCGCCCAACTGGCGCTTCTGGCAGGTTTTGGGCATGTCGGTCTTGGATGGGAACGTGGTGTCAGTCATGAGCGCCTCCTTGTTCGACGGGATTGGGCGCCCTGCACGCCGCGCTGTCAAGATCGGTGTCCGTGAGCGCAGCGGTCATCGTGATCCAGCGGCGCCCCTGCGGGGCACACCATGCTGGCGCCGCCTGAGGCGGCTTGGACGGCCAGCCCGATGGGCCGGCCGCCTCCTGTGGCGACGATGTTTTGGCCGCTCAGCCGATCGCGGCTTTGACGCGATCCGACAGGGCGGTGAATATGGTGTCAATCTCGCCCATGGCATCGATCTTTTGCAGCATACCCTGCGCCGCGTAATATTCGATCAGGGGTGCTGTATCGGCATGATAGGCGCGCAGGCGCTCGGCCACGGTTTCGGCGTTGTCGTCGGCCCGCCGCTTGAAGTCCTGACCGCCACACTTGTCGCACTGACCTGCCGTGATCGGCGGCTTGAAGCTGTCGTGGTAGCCCTCACCGCAGGTAGCACAGGTGAAGCGGCCCGAAATGCGTGTCACCATCGCCGCATCGTCGACCTCAAGACTGATCGCCGCCTTGACCGCCTGTCCGCTTTCAGCCAGCAGCGCATCCAGGGCCTGGGCCTGCACCGTGGTGCGCGGGAAACCGTCAAGGATGACCCCCGCCGCGCAATCCTCCTGCGCCAGACGATCGCGCAGAATGGCGATGACAACCCCGTCGCTGACCAGACCGCCGGCCTCCATCACCGCCTTAGCGGATTGCCCGGCCTCCGTGCCGGCGGCGACCGCCGCTCTGAGCAGATCCCCTGTCGAGAGCTGCACCAGACCGAGGCTCTCTTGCAGTCTGCGGGCCTGGGTGCCCTTGCCGGCACCCGGAGGACCCAAAAGGATCAGCACGGCTGCGTTGGCCAAAGGGTTCGATCCGTCCATCTCACGCCTCCTGTCGTTGCGAGGGTCATGCCTTCGTGCGGCTTGCGATCAGGTCATCGACCACAGACGGATCCGCCAGGGTCGAGGTGTCGCCAAGGCTACCGAAGTCGTTCTCGGCGATCTTGCGCAGAATGCGACGCATGATCTTGCCCGACCGTGTCTTTGGCAAACCCGGCGCCCACTGGATCACGTCGGGGCTGGCGATGGGGCCGATCTCGTTGCGCACCCACTGGCGCAGCTCCTTGTAGAGCGCGTCCGAGGGCTCGGCATCGTTCATCAGCGTCACGTAGCAATAGATGCCTTGCCCCTTGATCTCGTGAGGATAGCCCACCACGGCGGCTTCGGCGACCTTGGCATGTGCGACAAGTGCGCTTTCGACCTCGGCGGTGCCCATGCGGTGACCGGAGACGTTGATCACATCGTCCACCCGTCCGGTGATCCAGTAATCACCATCCGCGTCGCGCTTGCAGCCGTCTCCGGCAAAGTAATAGCCTTTGTAATCCGAGAAGTAGGTCTTTTCGAACCGCTCATGATCGCCCCAGACGGTGCGCATCTGGCTGGGCCAGCTGTCGGCAATGCACAGCACGCCTTCGACCGGATAGGTATGGATTTCCTCGCCGGATTGCGGGTCTAGCACCACCGGTTTCACCCCGAAGAAGGGTTTCATCGCAGAGCCTGGCTTGAGCGCATGCGCGCCGGGCAGGGGCGTCATCATATGGCCGCCGGTTTCTGTCTGCCACCAGGTGTCGACGATCGGACATCTGCCCTTGCCGATGACGTTGTAATACCAGGTCCAGGCTTCGGGGTTGATCGGCTCACCGACCGTTCCGAGAAGTCGCAGGCTGCTCAGATCACAGGCCTCAACATAGCTGTTGCCCTGTCCCATGAGGGCGCGCAGCGCGGTGGGGGCGGTGTAGAACTGGTTGACCTTGTGCTTTTCGCAGACCTGCCAGAAGCGGGAGGCATCGGGGTAGGTCGGCACACCTTCAAACATCAGCGTGGTCGCGCCATTGGCGAGCGGACCGTAGACGATGTAGCTGTGGCCGGTGACCCAGCCAACATCCGCCGTACACCAGTAGATGTCGCCTTCATGATAGTCGAAGACATATTCGTGGGTGATGGCGGCATAGACCAGATAGCCGCCGGTGGTGTGCACGACACCCTTGGGCTGACCGGTGGAGCCGGAGGTGTAAAGGATGAACAGCGGGTCTTCGGCGTTCATCTCTTCGGGTTTATTGAAGTCATCAACCTCCAGAGCCATCTCGTTATAGTCAAAGTCGCGCCCGTCAATCCAGGTGATCTGATCTCCGGTCCGCTTCACCACCAGGCACTTGACCGAGTCCTTGCAGTGCAAAAGTGCGGCGTCCGTATTGGACTTCAGCGCCGTCTTGCGCCCGCCCCGGGGCGCGAAGTCTGCCGTGATCACCACCTTGGCATCGCAGCCATTGATCCGCGCAGACAGCGCGTCGGGAGAAAATCCGGCAAAGACGATCGAATGGATTGCACCCAGCCGGGCACAGGCGAGCATGGCATAGGCCGCTTCGGGGATCATCGGCATATAGATCACCACCCGGTCGCCTTTGCGCACGCCGAGTTGCTGGAGCACATTGGCCATCCGGCAGACCGCCACATGAAGCTCCTGGTAGGTGATGTGCCGCGCCGGTTCGTCAGGATCGTCGGGCTCGAAGATGATCGCCGTCTGATCGGCGCGGTCGGGCAGGTGCCGGTCAATACAATTGGCGGCGACATTCAGGGTGCCGTCCTCGAACCATTTGATATCGACATTGCCCTGCATGAAGCTGGTGTTCTTGACCTTGGTGTAAGGTTTGATCCAGTCGATCCGCTTGCCCTGTTCGCCCCAAAAGGCCTCGGGATCGTTGATTGATGCGGCGTACATCTCATCATAGATCGCCGCGCTGATCTTGGCGCGACCGACCACGTCCTCGGCGGGCGCGTAAACCTGAGTTGCGGCGGTATCGCCGGCCAAATCGTTCATGATGATCTCCTCCTCACCTGACACGCGCCGGGCCGGATCCCCGGGCTCCCCCGCAGCGCGCCTTTGGATGGCTGATAATACCCAGACTTGAAAATAATGGAATAACTATAAGTAAAGAAACGATTTGCTTGTAAACGCTTTTCTTGTGTTGGCGAAATTTTGTAAATCGTACGGGTGGCCGTTGTGAAAATCGACGCTGCGGCAGGGCATTCCTTGTCAATCATTCAGGGTGCATGATGTTACAGAAACACCTCTGGCCCTGCGACGGCCCCTTATACCGGCGAAAACGGGGCGTGACAAATGGTGCCACAGGCTGCGCGCTTGGCGCCCGAAGCGCCGGTTTTCAGACCTGAGTCGCGGCTCGTTTTGCCGGGCAAAGGGTCAAAGCCAGACGGCGAAAGGGCCGGTCTGGACGACAAGCGCCTGAGATTGTGTATGGCGGGCATGCGCGGCGGCGCCTAGATTGAAACCGAGGCACAGCAGAGAGAGGCTGGCGCGATGGAAATGGCTCAGCATCCGGATGACCAATCCCAGGCAGACGCGCGGATCTGCTCCTTTGGCTCTTTGAACCGGACCGGGGCACATAGACTGCCCGCGCTGGCGTGCGCCTGGGTCTTGGCGGTGACGGCAGCCCCGGTCCTGGCGCAAACGACCGGCCTTTCGGTCTGCGCGCCGCTGATGGGGACTGCGTCTTACAGCGCTTGCGTGAACGATCAGCAGGCCTTGGGACGCGCGGATGCGCGCGCCACCGGGACGTTGCGCGCCGTGCCCCGACCGGTGACGCGTCCTGAATACCTGATGACGACACCGGATCTGACCGACCAGCTACAGAAGAATCCGCTGGCCGCAGCGCCGTTCCCGGGCGGTGCGGCGTCGTCTTCGTCCCAAGCGGCCACAGACGGAATGGCAACCGCGCAGCGCAACTCGGATCTGCGCAGCAACCTGCTGCGCCAGCAGGTGACGCGTGATCTCAGTGTTGGGCCGAGGCCGCCCCAGACCCTTGGCCCCATGCGTCCCGTTGCACCGATGACCTTCCCCTAGGCGCTGCGACATCCGGGCTGCAGGGGAGGGTCTACACGCGGGATGCCAAGGGGCGATCTCGCGTGTAACAAAGAACCAGCCAAGCCAAGCCGAGTCGAGGCGAAGCATTTGGTCAACGCCGGGCCAGCGCGCCTGCCCAAGTCGAATGGCACGCCCGGCGGCGGCTTTTGGGGCAGCCCCGCCGTGTGACGCGGTTTGACGCCCTGCGACACCACCTTTTTTGCGTCGCGGCCATAGGCGCTCTGCGGTGAATGGCGCTAGAATGAGCAGCAGACACCGGGAGGATCCTAATGATTACCACCACGCAACTGGCCGACACCAATATTCTCGACATTACGCTGTCTGGCATCATCTCGCGCGAGGATTACGAGACTGTTCTGATCCCCGCTATCGACCACGCGCTGGAAGAGCATGATGGCATTCGTGCGCTTGTGCGCATTGACGACGGCGTCGACTACACGATGGGTGCGCTCAGCGAAGACACCCGCATGGGGCTCAAACACTGGCGCGGCTTTGAGCGGCTGGCCATCCTAGGCGGGGCTGGCTGGGTGTCCAAGATGGCGACGGCAGTGTCCATCATGATGCCCTGTCCGGTGATGCACTTTCAGCCGGGTGAAGGCGATGACGCCCTGCGATGGCTGCAAGAGAGCCTCGGCTCGATCCACCAGATCGACCTTGGCGGCGGCGTGCTGCACGTCAAGCTTCTGGGCAAGCTCGATCCGTCAATCTACGCGGCGGAAACCGAACAGCTCGACGCCTTTATCCGTGACAACGAGCGGATGCGGGTCTTGCTCGATCTGCGGGAGTTCGACGGCTGGCAGGGACTCGCCGCAGTCGCCGAACATCTCAAACTGATCCGCGACCACCACGCCCGGATCGACAAGCTGGCTATTGTGGGCCAGCAGGGGTGGGAGAAAATGGCCGCCCGCATCGGCCGCTCGATCCTGGGCGCCAGTCTGGAATACTTCCGCGATGATCCGGAAGGCGCGGAGGCCTGGCTGCGCAGCTGACGTCAGTCCCGCCGCAGCACCAGATCTTCAATCTCGCTGTCGCCCATGATCCCCGTGGGCCTCAGCGCCATGGTCAGCACGATCACCAGCCCCAGAACGACGCCTGACAGCCCCAGAACCTCGGGCAGATCTATGCCGGCGATCGCGGGGCCGGTCTCAAGCCAGCGCACGACCTCCAGCCCGAAGGAGATCGCGAAGGTGCCCAGAACCGCGCCGGTCACGGTGCGCAGACCGCCAAAGATGAGCATCGCGAGGGTGAGGAACACATGGGTGAAGTAGAACGGTCGCGCGCTGATCGTCCCCAGGAAATAGGCGTAGGAGATCCCCGCCACCGCAAGGATCAGCCCCGACAGCACCCAGGCCACCAGCCGCAACCGCACCACGTTCACCCCCATGGCCGCCGCCCCGGTTTCATCATCGGCCGATGCACGCAACTGAACGCCCCAATGGCTTTCTCGAAACCCGCGCACGATCAGCACAACACACACGGACACGGCGATGATCGACGTCAGCGAAAAGACCTGCGGAATGCCGAAGAAGGCCTGGTTTCCTTTGAATATGTCGGTGCGGTAGAGGAAGATCGAGTGGACGATGACCAGCACGGCAAGCGAGGCAATGGTCGCGCCGATCCCTGTCATCCGTACAATGAACAAACCCACGGCCCAGGCGATCACGCCGGTGATGGCCATGGCGATCAAGGCCGATGTCACCGGATCAAGGCTGAAGCCATTCAGCCCCCAGGGCGCATCGGGCAGCGAGATCGCCTTGGTCGCCGCCGGTGTCACGCAGATCGCGGCCGCATAGGCTCCGATCCCCATGAAGGCGCTGTGGCTGAGGTTGGTGATCCGCGCATTGCCCATAAAGACCTGCAGACCGAGGACCACCAACAGGTTCACATAGGCTCCGTAGACCAGCCGCAATTGATAACGCGATCCATAAAGGCTCGCGATCACACCGATGCCAATCAGGATCGCAGCCAGCATCAGCGCGCCAACAAGGCCGCGCTTCTGGGATCGGGTCAGTCTCACAGCTTGTCGCCTTTCTCGGCCGGCGGGCTCAGAATGCCGTTCGGGCGCCAGACAAGCACCAGTGCGATAATGCCAAAGACGAAGGCGTCCGTGAGACCGCCATAGTCCTGGGGCAGAAGAACCAGCATCGCGACCTCGACAATGCCCAGCAGAAAGCCACCCAGCACGGCACCCGGCAGGCTGCCAAAGCCGCCGACCACGCAGGCCACAAAGGCCTTGAGCACCGGATTGAAACCCAGGTGCGGATCGACCGAGCCCCGGCGCGCCATAATGAAAATGCAGGCCAGACCGGCCAGCAGGCCCGAGATCAGGAAGGCCAGCGCAAAGACCCGATTGGCGCGGATGCCCATCAGCCGCACCATCTCGAAGTCAAGCGACGCCGCGCGCATGGCCAGCCCCAGCGTGGTGCGTTGCAAAAAGAGCATCAGGGCCACGATCACAATCACGGTGGCCAGCGATTCAAAAAGCTGCAACGACGAGATCTGAAGGCCAAGCACCGTGACCGGCACATCGAGAAAGTATAGCGATGTGACCGCAATCGGGCGCGGCGAGACCAGCAGCAGAAAGAGGTTCTGCAGCACGATCGAAACGCCAAAAGCGGTCAAGAGTCCGGTCGTCGGATCGGCGTAGCGGACCGGGCGAAACGCCACGCGTTCCAGCACGACCGAGGTCAGGGCGGCGGCCGCGACGGCCCCCAGTATGATGATCCAGGGATTGGCCGTGACCAGTGCCGCGAAGGCCACCATTGTATAGCCGCCAACCGCGATCACCTCGCCATGGGCGAAGTTCACCAGCCCCATCACCGAAAAGACAATCGCCAGGCCAAGCGCCAGAAGCGCATATTCCGCCCCGAAGGAGAGGGCGTTCACAACCTGTTGGGCGACATAATCCATTTCAGGCAAGTCCCGTCAGTCTGGCCATCAGCGCCGCGTTGCTTCCCAGCGTTTGCGCCGTGCCTTCGGCCTGAATCTGCCCGTTGTTGAGCAAATAGGCATAATCCGACACCCGCAGCGCCTGCTGCGCGTTCTGTTCCACAAGCAGGATCGTCATGCCCTCCGCCTTCAGTTGGGCGATCATTGCGAAGATCTGTGCGATGATGCGCGGGGCCAGACCCAAGCTCGGCTCGTCCAAAAGCAGGATCTTCGGCTTCGACATCAGCGCCCGGGCAATGGCCAGCATCTGCTGTTCGCCACCCGACAGTGTTCCCGCCGGCTGGGCCCGCCGCTCGCCCAGGATCGGGAAGGTGTCAAACCAGCGCGCAATATCACGCCCGATCGCGTCTTTGTCCTTTCGAATGCCGGCGCCCAGCCGCAGATTGGCCTCGACACTGAGGTTGCTGAACACCCGCCGCCCCTCGGGAGACACGGCAATGCCCTGACGCACCCGATCCTCAACCGCCAGAGGTGTCAGATCCCGCCCGTCCAGCGCCACCCGGCCCGACGCGCGCGCCACGCCGCAAATCGCCGAGATGGTCGAGGTCTTGCCCGCCCCATTCGGCCCCAGGAGCGCCACGCATTGCCCCTGAACCATCTGGAACGAGATCCCGTGCACCGCTTCGATCGGTCCATGGAACACACGAAGATCGTCAACCTCTAACATCAGGCCTCATGGCTTAGGGCGTAGGGCGTAGGGCGGGGCTTGCCCCGCCGCTCCTTCACTGCCAATCGGTCGGCGTATTGGCCGGGATCTCATTTGAAATCAGCACCCTTGTGCCGTTGTCGTACCCG
>JBCDEC010000198.1:0-8842 GCA_039179965.1 Pseudomonadota bacterium | reverse complement strand
GGCCATCCGCCGCGTGTTGACGATGATCAGCACACGCGCCCAGGCTTCGGGCGGTGCCTCGGCCATGCGCCTGGCAAGCCCCGTCAAAAGCTCCGCCGGAAAATCTGCACCCGGTGGCAGACCAAAGACACGGGGTCGCTGTGACGTTTCAAACATCGCCCGGCTCTCGGATCAGGCGTTCGGCCAGTGCGATGCCCTCGGGGCGCCCGACATCGCACCATTTGCCCGGATAGCGCAGTCCGGACAGCCGGTTGCGCGCAATCATCCGGTCCCACAGCACATTGAGCGAAAAGGCCTTGTCCGGGATATCGGACAGCATGTCCGTCTTCAGGATCTGCGCGCCGCCATAGACGACGCCGGGTCCGCGGCTCAGCCGACCCTCCTGCGAGACCGTGAAATCATCCGGTCCGGACCGGCCGACCGTCTGATCCGGCGGCAGGCAGAGCAGAAGCCCATCCATCCGGGCCGGATCCCAGGCCGAGAGCAGCAGGGCGAGCGGGTTGGGGCCCGACCAGATCACGTCGGGATTGAGCGTCATGACCGGGTCCGGTCCCAGCAGGGGCAGCGCCTGGCGCAACCCGCCGCCGGTTTCCAGTATCTCCGGCCATTCCAGCGATGTGATCACCCCTTTGGAGGCCAGATGATCGGCCAGCATCTGCGCCTTGTAGTGGAGGTTGGCGACGATGCGGGGCGGCTTCACCGCTTCGGCTAGGGCCAACGCATGATCGATCAGCGGTGTCCCGGCCACCTCGATCAGCGGTTTCGGGCGATCCGCCGTCAGCGCGCCCATGCGGGTGCCAAAACCGGCGGCGAAGAGAAGAACAGAGGCGGTCATGGGTCGGGAAACACCTGGTTCAGCCGTGCCGGCGTCGGTACGGGCAGGGCGTCGCGGATCAACGACGCCACCGGCTCCAGACTCGGATGGGTCAGATTGCGCTCCACATGCGCAAAGACGCGGGGCGCAAAGCGACGGTATTGGGGCTTGCCGAAATCCTGCGCCAGGCGGGCAAAGACTCCCAGAATGCGCAGGTTGCGCTGAAGGCCGACAAGTGCGCAGGCCCGGCTCAGGTCGGCGCTGGCAAGACCCGCGGCTGCGCCAAACCGTTCTGTCATTGCCGTGGCCAGCGCCGGGTCCACGTCGCGGCGGGCATCCTGGAGGAGCGACACCAGATCGTAGACGGCCGGCCCTGCAACCGCGTCCTGAAAATCCAACAGCCCCACGCGGGCCGGACCGGAGCGCTCGGGCAACCAGAGCAGATTGTCGGCATGATAATCCCGGTGACAAAACACCAGTGGTCCGCTGAGCGCCTCCTCAAAAAGCGCGGTCAGGCGGGGGATGATCTCTGGCCCGGCGTTCTGCCCCGTGATGGGCGCGGCATAGCGTTCAAACGCGATCCCGGTCATCTCGCCCAGCGTGGCGCTGTCCAGGCGCAGCGCCTCCGGCGGGACCGGCAGGCGGTGCAGATCATGCAACAGATCAGTGGCGGCGCCGTAGAGGGTCGTTTCGGACGCAACCTGGGACGCGGCTTTTGTGTCAAGCAGGTGGGTGAAGGTCGCGTCGCCAAGATCTTCGAGCAACAGCAGCGCGTCCGCGGCGTTTTCCGCAATAATGCTTGGGGCCGAAAGGCCCGCGGCGTTCAAATCCCGAGCGAGACGGGCAAAGGTCAAAACCCCGTTCCGATCCCCGGCCGCAGCCATCATCAGCACAGCCGTTGCACCGGTTGCGGGGTCGGTCAGCCGGTCATAGCGCCGGGCCGACGCGTCGCCGGCAAGCGGATCGCGATGCGCCGCGCCCCATCCGGCGGCGGCGAGAAACCGGCGTATCTCTGGTTCGCGATCGCTCATGCCGGGAGCCCGGCGAGACGACGGGACCAATGTGCGCCAACACTTTCCAGCCGCAGATGGCGGAGGTCGTCCTGTGCGTCGTCGGGTGCCAGATGGACATGCAGGGCGTCGGGCGGGGCCAGATCGCCCAGCCGGTCTGGCCACTCGATCAGGCAGATTGCCGTGTCGAAGGCCTCAAGCAACCCGAGGTCGGGAATGTCATCCGGCCCCGAGATCCGGTAGAGATCGCAATGCCAGATCGGTCCGCGGCGGGTCTCGTAACTTTGCACCAGCGTGAAGGTCGGGCTTGGGACATCTTCGGGGTTGTCCTGCAGCGCCTGAATCAGACTGCGCGCGAAATGGGATTTTCCGGCGCCCACCGGCCCATGCAGCAGCACCACATCGCCGGGGTCGAGGCAGGCGCCAAGCGACGCGGCAAAGGCAGCCGTGGCATCGGGGGAGGGCAGGGCGGTTGCGACCGGGAACATGGCGCCACAATGCCGCCCGCGTCCGGCCCCCGCAAGATGAGATCAGAGCGCTTCGAGCCGCTTGATTTCGGACGCGGGTTTCTGGGCCACGGGTTGCTTGGAGCTGCGGAAACAGACCAGCGTGGCGCCGTCCTGGATCGGGTGCACGGTACAGATCACCTCGGTCCCGTTGGTCATTGCGATCGTGGCCCACCAGGTGGTCCGATCGCCCGGCACGGCCACAAAGTCGCGCAGATCGCCCCAGACCGGCGTTGGATGAGACCGGGCCTGCCAGTCCCGCGTGGCATCGAAAACCGAGACATCGGCAAAGCTGGCTTCGGGGTCCACGTTCCAGAGATCGCGGTAGGCTGCATTGGACAGCGTCAGCACGCCGTTGGAGCCAAAGACGGCAATCGCGTCGTCGATATGATCCAGAATGCTCTGGCTCATCTCAAGCTCGGAGCGGAACCGGCGTGTGTGGGTCACTTCGGCGGTGATGTCTTCGAACAGGAAAGCCACGGCGCCGTCGGGATGCGGCCTGCCGCTGACCTGGTAGACCGACCCCGAAGGCAGCGACCAGGTATCGCGGTAGCTGCCATCGGCGGCGGCCGCCACCAGATCCGCCATCTGATCGCGCCAGTTGGCGTAGTTCTTGGGCTCCGGCATCATGCGGGCATCGCGCAGCCGGTCAAAAAAGCTCAGCAGATTGGGCCGGGCCGACAGAAAGTCCGCCGGCAGCGCGGTGAGATCGATCAGGGCGGGATTGAACAGCGCCAACTGCCGGTTGCGATCAAAGATCGCGAGCCCGATGGACAGCTGGGCAAAGGTTTTGGTCAGGGTCTGCACGAAGTTGCGCTGGGCCATTTCGGCATTGACCACCGCGCCGACATCGACCGCGTAGAACATGCGGTAATCGTCATGGCGCGCGATCCAGACGTCATACCAATAGAAATTGTCCTGTCCGGGAATCGAGATCGAGGCGCGGATGCGGCTGCCGCTGGGCTTGCTGTCCAGCGCAGACTGAAAGAGTCGCTGGCCGGGCTGCGGCCGGGTCCCGTGTGTGCGGTGGAACAGATCGGCATATGCGTCGTTGAACCAGCTGACCGAACCGCCGTCATCCACGCGCCAGATCGGATAGGGCGCCAGATCCATCGTGTTGCGCAGCGTGTCATATTCGTTTTCCAGCGCATGGAGCGCGGCGGGATTGTGAATATCCGTGCGTCCGGGTTTGCGCACCGGGCGCACTTCCAGGCGCAGGACACCATCAAGCCGTTCGGCCAGCAACTCATAGCAGTCAAGCGCATCCCGCGCGGTGAAAATTGCTTTGTCTTCAACCAGATCAAGGCCTTCGAGGTCCTGAAACCGTTTGTCCAGAACGGCGCGCACAAGCTGGAGATCCGACAGATCCGCCCGGCTGCCATCGGTGTCGTCCGCGTCCAGCAGCGCGCGGCCTGCGGCGCTGCTGTCGATCAGAAGCTCTTCGTCAAAAAGGAACACAGGCTCCGTCTGTTCGGGGAGCTGCGCAACCTGACGGGATCTTGAGGTTTGACGGGCCGGCGCCGTCTGTAGCCAAACCGACGCACCCAGAGCGGCTGCCAGGCATATTGTGGCCAATCCGGCCCACTCCAAGACGTCTGCAAGTACCATCAAAGGGATCCGTTCCTAAAGTCTCCCTGCATGGTGGCGCAAAATTAGTTAACAGCCGCTTAAGCGCAGTCCGCCTGCCGGCAGTCAGGCTTCGATCGGGCGGTTTGCGCCTACGGGCACGATGTTGGCTTCGGACTGGGCGTCGAGTTTGTCCCTCGGCCAGTTGACCTCGACAATCGCGCCGCGCCGTTCTGCGGCGGGCAGGCTGGTCTGATACGGGTCCGACCCATTGGCAAAGCTCAGATCGGCGCCGGTGCGTTCCAGCAGGGTCTTGGCGATAAAAAGCCCCAGCCCCATGCCTTCGTATTCCGGCCGCGCGCCCGCCTCCGGATCAGAGCGGCGCCGGCGCACGAAGGGATCGCCAATGCGCCCGATGATATGAGGCGGGAAGCCATTGCCATCGTCCAGGATCCGCACCGAGATCCGATCCGGGGTCCACATCGCCTCGACCCAGACATTGCCCCGCGCGAAATCGACGGCATTCTGGATCAGGTTGCGCAACCCATGGATCACCTCGGGCAACCGCAGGATCGAAGGCTGCTGAAGATCGCCGTCTTCGCCCGGCGATTCCTCAAAGTGGATGGTCTTGCCACGATTGAGATGTGGTTCCGCTGCCTCTTCCAGAACCGCCGACAGGGGCGCCTGGCGCAAGTGCAGATCGTCTTTGCCCGCCCGTCCCATGTCGCGCAGAATATCCCGGCAGCGGTCGGCCTGCTGGCGGATCAGGGCGGCATCCTCATGCAGCACAGGCTGGTCGCTCAGTTCTTCCATCAACTCTGCCGAGGCCAGTTTGATGGTGGCCAGAGGGGTGCCCAGCTCATGCGCCGCCGCAGCCACCACGCCCCCCAGATCGGTCAGTTTCTGTTCCCGCGCCAGCGCCATCTGCGTGGCGGTCAGCGCGTCGGCCATGGAGTTCATCTCGGTCGACACCCGCCGCGAATAGAGCCCGGTGAACACCGTGGCGATGATCAGCGCCAGCCAGGTGCCAAAGACAAAGATATCGGGCACCCGCAGGATCACCCCTTCGCCGGTGCGCAACGGAAGGTGATATTCGGCCAGCAGCGTGACAATGACGATCGCGGTGCCGCCGATCAGCATGGTCGAGCGCAGCGACAGCACATAGGCGGCGACCGTGACCGGCCCCAGCATCAGCACTGAAAACGGATTGTTCAGGCCGCCTGTCAGGAACAGCAGGGCCGACAATTGTACCAGATCGAACAGCACCATCAGAAAGTTTTCGGTCTCTGTCAGGCGCTTGTTCTCAGGGTAAATGAACATTGCGATCAGGTTGCCGATCACCGAGATCCCGATCACCAGAAAGCACAGACCCAGATCCAGCGTCAGGCCGTAGGTGCGCTCGGCCACGGTGATCGCGGTCACCTGACCGACGATGGCCACCCACCGCAGCAGGATCAGCGTCCGCAGCCGGATCCAGTTGCCGCGCTGCGGCCCCAATCGCAAGTTCACGCCAGTTTGAGCCATCCGCTCCCGTTTCGGATTTCGGTCCTTACGTCAATTTGATACGCCGCTCCCGACAGGCGTTCAATAGATCTCACGGAGAGCGACCATGACCCGCACCATCGCCATTGTCGCAGCCGCCTTTGCGGTGGCGGTTCTTGTCGGCACCTTTCTGGTCACGCAGTTCATGCGCCCCGACAACGCTTATGCGCAATGCAGCGGTGGTGCTGTGGCGGGCGGCGAAATCGGCGGTCCCTTTGAACTGGTCAACGGTCAGGGCGAGACGGTGACAGATGCCGATGTGATCACAGACCCGTCGCTGATCTACTTCGGGTATACGTTCTGCCCGGATGTCTGCCCGCTTGACGTGGCGCGCAACGCCGAGGCCATCGATCTGCTGGACGAACGCGGCTATTCGGTGACGCCCGTTTTCATAACCATCGACCCCAAGCGCGACACACCCGAGGTGGTGGGCGAATACGCCGATGTGATGCATGAGCGGATGATCGGGCTCAGCGGCAGCGCGGCGCAGGTTGACGCGGCCTCCAAGGCCTACAAGACCTATTACAAGGCGCATCCCAGCGACGATGACTTCTACCTTGTCGATCACTCGACCTTTTCCTACCTGACTTTGCCCGACGCCGGGACGGTCGGCTTCTTCCGGCGCGACCTCAGCCCCGAGCAACTGGCCGATCAGCTTGGGTGTTTCCTTGATGCGACAAGCTAGGCACCATGTTTGACCTTTGACCCCCATCGCTCCATATTCCCTATCTAATTGACCGGTTGGAGAGACATATGGCCGAGGGAGCCGCACAGGAGATCGGACCAGACAAGAGCCTGTTGTTGGTTGACGACGACGAGCCGTTTCTGCGTCGGATGGCAAAGGCGATGGAAAAACGCGGGTTCGAAATCGAAACCGCCGGCTCCGTCGCTGCTGGCCGTGCGATTGCGACGGCGCGCCCGCCCGCTTTCGCGGTTGTGGATCTGCGCCTGGAAGATGGCAACGGGCTGGACGTCGTCGAGGTGCTGCGCGACAAGCGTCCCGATTGCCGGGTCGTGGTGTTGACCGGATACGGGGCGATTGCGACTGCCGTGGCCGCAGTGAAAATCGGCGCGACGGACTACCTGTCGAAACCGGCGGATGCGACCGATATCACCAATGCGCTTCTGGCCAAGGGCGATGCTCTGCCCCCGCCGCCGGAAAACCCGATGAGCGCCGACCGGGTGCGATGGGAACACATCCAGCGGGTCTATGAGCTTTGCGACCGCAACGTCTCGGAAACCGCGCGGCGGCTCAACATGCACCGCCGCACGTTGCAACGGATCCTGGCCAAGCGGTCTCCGCGCTAGGTCTCAGGAGGCGAGATCCTCGCGCAGCCAGTCGATGACGCGTTGCACCGGTGGGCGCAACCGCCCCTTCGGCGTGATCACCTGATAGACCGCCGGGTCCGGATGCTGCAGATCGAGGCGCACGAGGCTGCCCTCTTCCAGATCTTTCTGGACGATGATGTCGGTGGCGGTGATGGCGCCGATGCCGCGCTTGGCGGCCTGAATCTCCAGCGCCTGATCGCCAATGTCCCGGATATCGAGCCGCGACACATCGAGCCCGGCTTCGGCCAGCACTCTTTCATCGTCGCTGTCATCGCCACCTGTGATCCAGGGCAGATCCTGTGGCGCACGGCCTGAATTTGCCAGCGCAGGGGCCGCGACAAAGACCGTTTCGCAGGTGATGAGCGGTGTCGCGACGAGGTTGGGCCAGTCTTCGGGCTTGCCCACCCGGATGCCCAGATCGAACCCGTCAAAGTCGACCGGCGCCAGACAGGGCCCGGGCACAAAGGAGATCTGGATTTCGGGATGGGTCCGCCAGAAATCCGGCAGTCGCGGCAGGATCAACGCACCCACGATAAAGGTCGTCGTGGTGGCCCGCACCCCGCGGGAGGCTTCGGTCTGGCGCAGCGCCTCGACCCCCTGGGCCAGCATCGAGAACCCCTCGCGCATGGGTCCGGCCAACTGCCGGCCGGCCGGGGTCAACGCCAGACCGCGCCCGTTTCGCTGGACCAGCTGCGCACCGACATCGGTTTCCAGAGCGCGGACATGCTGGGCCACCGCGGCATGGGTCACGTTGAGATCCCGCGCGGCGGCAGAGAACGAGCCGCGGCGCGCAACCGTCTCAAAGGCCCGCAGAGCGGACAACGACGGCAGGGATCTCCAATCCGGATCAGACATGATAGTTCAACTTACAGTTGGGCAAAGATTGCTGGCTTAGGAAAAGCCCATGAAAGTATTATGTAGTGAAACATCGGACCTGATCCAAGGATGTTATCTCATGTTACAGCCCACTGACCCAAAGCTGCTGCAAGCCCTGCACCGCGGTTTGCCGGACGAACGCCGGCTTTCACACCGTCGAGCTGTTGCCGAAATGCGTCACAATGGGGCGCCAGGGCGGTCGAACCCGGGAATTGCATTCCTATTCACGCTAATTTTCGGCTTTGTGCTCAAAAATAATGCGCGGGCCCTAAGTGACTGACGGCCTAGTGCAAAATGCCTGACAAGGGCTGCTTTTGGCGTGATCTTCTCGCCATCTCCACGAGAAAACTGCTCCCTTTCACAAGCCATTAATTTGGCGACCGCCATACTTTTCATACGTTGGTATCAGTGCCGCTTGGCATTCGGCGGCGCTGATGTCGAAAAGCTGGAGGTCAATATGTTCAAACGTACTCTCTCGATGGCGATCGTGTTCGGGGTTGCTGCCCTGGCACCACCCGTCCTTGCCCAGTCGCAGCGGTGTTTGCCGCGCGATGTTCTCGTGCAGACGCTCGAGACGAAATATTCAGAAAGTCTTACAGGCGGCGGTTTGCAAAGCGCGGAACGGCTGGTGGAGATCTGGAGCTCGCAAACAGGCAGCTTCACCGTCTTTGTCACCCGGGCCGACGGCTTCGCCTGTATTGTGGCCACCGGCGAAAGCTGGCACTCGCTGCCGCTGACCGATCCCAAAGGGATTGCCGGATGAGCCTTTGTCCGACCGGCCCAGGGGAGGGGCCGGCGCGGAGGTTCAGAGTTGAGCCAACAACGCCTTGTGGCGCGCGGTAAACGCTTTCCGCACCGTCACCGGAGGTCTGAGCAGAATATCCAGTCCCGCCACAACATCAGGCGCGGGGCGACCAAAAAACCGAGAGGCTTCGGGTTCTGAAAACCCAGCGATACGCGTTGCCTCCATCCAGGCAGAAACTTTGTCAGCCTTCTTGATCTGTTTTTTGACAGGCCCCGGAACCGTTGCGGGCAGGCCAAAACGCAAATGGATCGCGGCCGACAACCGATCATCCAATGCGCCGTAGTCCGGCCCGACCGCGGCTTTGACCGGCGAGATCATGTCTCCGATCACATATTCGGGCGCGTCGTGCAAAAGCGCCGCCAAGCGCCATTTCGCCGTGGCGTCGGGCTGAAGT
>JBCDEC010000197.1:0-8870 GCA_039179965.1 Pseudomonadota bacterium | reverse complement strand
TTTCCGCGCGGTCGAGGCAGACATCCTGGCGCCGCTCGACACCTCCGGTCTGCCGATGGCGGATATCTTCCCCGAAGTCGTCATGGCAGAGAACAACGCCGTGGACGGAGTGACCTATGCGGTCACTGAAAAATTCGGCTACAACACGATCTCCTACAATTCCGAAAAGGTCGATCCCGCGGATATGGACAGCCTGTCCACCGTCTGGGCCGAGAAATACGACGGCCGGATTTCAATATATGACTACTACCTGCCGGTGATGGGCCTTGCGGCAATCGCGTCGGACATCCCCACGGCGGATATCGACAGCGCCAGTCTGGAGCCCATCGGCAGCGTGCTTTCGACGATGCGCGCACGTGCCGCTTCGGTTGCGGGTGTGGTCGCAGCGCAGACCGCGCTGGCCACCGGTGAAGTCGACATTGTTGTCGGAGGCGGCGAATGGCTGACCGCCGTTCTGGCCTCGGAACAGCCCGAACTGACATGGACCATCCCGAAGGAAGGCGCTGTCCGCTGGGCCCAGTCCATCGGTGTCGTGGAAGGTTCGGAACGTCCGGATCTGGCGATGGAGTTCATCAAGTACATCATGAGCCCTGACGGCCAGGCGCGCCTGGCGACCTCTTCCTGTTTCTGGGGGATGCCGGCCAATTCCAAAGCCGGAGACGTTCTGAGCGACGATCAGAAATCCATCCTGCGTTGGGACAGTCAGCCCTACTATCTGTCACTGACCCAGCTTTATCCGGCGCCCTCTACGGATCTGGACATTGAAATGCAGGATCTCTGGCTCGAAACACTCCAGCAGTGATGCACGCCCCATGGCGTAACCCGGGCTGGGGCTTTGTCGCCCCGGCCCTTTTATGGACCATCGCGTTCTTTGTCCTGCCTTTGCTGGTCATGGGGGCGATGAGCCTGGCCACGCTTGAAGGCCGCACGCTTGTCTGGGGCGTGTCCTTTGAAAACTATGCCGAACTGGCCCAGAAAACCTATCTCTGGCGCGCGATACTGGTCTCGTTGGAGATTACGCTGACGGTCACCGCCGTCTCGGTCCTGCTGGCCTATCCGCTGGCCTGGATCATCGCCTTTCAGGTGCCCCGACGCTGGCAAAGGCTGGCGCTCTTGCTGGCGATCCTGCCGTTCTGGACCTCTTATGTCGTGCGGTCTTACGCGTGGCTTCTGGTGCTCGCTCGGGAAGGTATCGTGAACCAGGCGCTGATCGGGGCGGGCCTGCTCTCTGAACCCATCACGCTGGCGAACACCCGTTTTGCCACCGTCACCGGTTTCGTGCATTTCTTTGTGATGCTACTGACGCTCACCATCTATGCCAATCTGATCCAGCTGTCGCCCAATTACCGCCGCGCCGCGATGGATCTGGGCGCCACTGCCTTTCAGACCTTCCGCCATGTGATCCTGCCGCTGACCCTGCCCGGCATCGTGACCGGCGCCTTCCTGACGTTCGTGTTGTGCATCGGAGACTACGTGACGCCACAGATCCTTGGCGGCAATACAGAGCTCACCGTGCCACAGGTCATCATGGTCCAGCTGGGCCGGCGCGCGGATTTCCCGCTGGCCTCGGCGCTGGCGATTGTGCTGATGGGGATTGTGACGCTGGCCTATCTGCTCTCGTCCCGCTGGCTGAGGCTGGACCGGCTGTGAGCCGGGTGCTCCCCTGGCTCTATCTCATCGCCGCCTTCACCTTCATCTACCTGCCTGTGGGAACCTTGGTGCTGTTTTCCTTCCAAGGCGGCAGCCTGCCTGTGCCGCCGTTCAACGGACCGTCCCTCACCTGGTACGGCGAGATCCTGTCGGATGACGGGTTGATGGAGGCACTGCGGAATTCGGTGCTTGTGGCGCTTGGCTCCTCGGCGGTCGCCGTGGCCCTCGGCTTTGGCGCGGCCTACGGTCTGGCGCGCCACGTCCTGCCCGGTGCCTTCTGGATGCGGGCGCTGCTGATCGCACCCTTGACCGTGAGCTATCTGATCGTGGGTCTCGGTCTGTTGATCGTTCTCACCCGCCTTGGCATTGGCCAGTCGCTGTGGACGGCCGCCATTGGCCATGTCGTGATCAACCTGCCGCTGGCCTTTGCGATCATCTATGCCGCCATGGGCGCACAGCAGCACAACGCCGAGCGCGCGGCCCGCGACCTCGGCGCGGGTGAGACCCAAGTGATCCTCCTTGTCACTCTTCCCATGTTGATGCCCTCGATCGCGGCGGCCTTTTTCCTGTCTGTCACGCTGTCCTGGGACGAGTTCATCATCGCGTTCCTGCTCACCCGCTTCGACGTCACGCTGCCGGTGGAGATCTGGTCGCTTCTGCGCTCGGGTCTGTCCCCGCGTCTCAACGCGATTGGCAGCTTTGTCTTCCTGATTTCGATCACGGCTGTGGTGCTGCTTGAGCTTGTGGTGTTCCGGAGGCGCAGGACATGACCGCCTCGGTTGCGCTTGTGGCCATCAACCACTGGTTCGGGGACTTTCAGGCCCTGCGCCACATCGATCTGCAGATTGCGGCGGGTGAATACGTGACGCTTCTGGGTCCGTCGGGCTGTGGCAAAACCACCCTGCTTTCGGTGCTGGGCGGGTTTCTCACGCCCAGCGACGGCATGGTCGAGATCGGCGGCGCCGAGATGACCCGCGTGCCCCCCGCCAAACGCCCGACCACCACGATGTTTCAGGACTATGCGCTTTTCCCGCACATGTCGCTGCGCGAGAATGTCGGCTTCGGGCTGCGGATGGCGGGGATCGGGCGGCGTGAGCGTGACAGCCGGGCCGACCGGTTTCTGGATCTTGTCGGCCTGTTGCCGGCGGCGCGCAAACGCCCCCATGAACTGTCCGGCGGCCAGCGCCAGCGCGTGGCCCTGGCCCGCGCCCTGGCGGTGGAGCCCGATGTGCTGCTTTTGGACGAGCCTCTGGGCGCGCTGGACCTCAAGCTGCGCCGCGCGATGCAGGACGAGTTGAAAGCCATCCAGCGTCAGGTCGGCACCACATTCGTGCACGTCACCCATGATCAGGAAGAGGCGATGGCGATCTCGGACCGGATTGTGTTGATGAATGCAGGACGGATCGAGGACGAGGGGACGCCGGCCCGGATCTATCGCGCGCCAGCCACGCTGTTTGCAGCGGATTTCATGGGTGAGATGAATCACATTCCGGGGCGCGCGGCGCCGCAGGGGATCGATTGCGCTTTGGGGCATCTGCCGCGTGCGGGCCTTGCGCCCGGGCCGGTCATGCTGTGCCTGCGACCCGGCGCCCTGCGGACGGATGGCACCGGTCTGCCCCTTGGCCAGGCGATCGTCCGCGACAGCGCTTTTTTTGGCGAACACGGACGGTTGCAATTCACACCGCAAGATGCACCGGACCTGCGGCTGACCGCGCTGGTGCCTCCAACAGATCTGGCCAGCGTTGGCGATGTCATGGCGCTCTCTGCGGCAGCGAGTGACTTTCTGATCTTTCCCACGGAGGACTGACCATGGACCGCGCCCGCCCCGAAGACTGGTACCGCGTGCAGCGCCTCAGCGAGGACGTCACGCTCATTGACGAACCCTTCATCCAGCCCTTTTACCGCTGCAACATGTGGCATGTGCGCGGCCGGGACCGGGATATGCTGGTCGACAGCGGGATGGGCGTCGTGTCGCTGCGCGACTGGGTGCCGCTGGTCACCGAACGCGCCCTCACGGCGGTGGCCAGCCATACGCATTTCGATCACATCGGCTGTCACCATGAATTCGAAGACCGCGCCGTGCACCGGGCCGAGGCCGAGATCCTCGCCGATCCGACGCGCGCCGCGACGCTGGCAGATCCCTATGTCACCGACGAGATCTTTGATCGTCTGCCGCCTCTGCCCTACCGGTCCGAAACCTACGCGGTCAAAGGTGCCCGCGCCCAGCGCCTGCTGGAGGACCGCGATATTGTCGACCTTGGCGACCGTCAGTTCGAGGTGATCCACACGCCGGGTCACTCCCCCGGCGGCATCGCGCTTTGGGAGGCCGCGACAGGCATCCTGTTTTCCGGCGACATCGTCTATGACGGAGACCTGATCGAGGACACGTATCACGCCGATGCCGCCGATTACGTCCGTTCGATGGAACGTCTCTATGACCTGCCGGTGGAGGTCGTGCATGGTGGTCACTTTCCCAGCTATGGTCGCGACCGGCATCGCCAGATCATTGCCGACTGGCTGGCCTCCAAAACCGGCGGATGACAGGCCCGCGCGCCCCTGCTAGTCGGTCAGATCCTCCACCGCCGGCGCATCAATGATAAAGTCGCTGGCGGTCGACGTGAGACCCGCGATCCGTGTCTGGAAGCGGATTGCGACGATGTAGCCTTCGCCGAGCACGTCCGCGATGACCTCGCGCACGGGATTCATCCGGATCTTGTCGGGCAGTGACTCGGCGATCGATTCCACTTCCTGTGACGCGTCGAACGGCAGATCGACAATCAGCCAAAGATCCGCCGTGCGCCGTCGCGGCCTGACGTCGAGGCGTATGACTTCGACCGAGGTCGGATCTGCCCACTCCGCAATCCGGACGGCAAGCTCTCCTTCCAGCCGTGTGCCTTCAAACCTGTGCACGGTCGCCACGGTCAATTGCACAGCCACAAAGCCCAGTAACGCCAGGGTCACCGCCAGCCCGACACCGAAACTCGCGCGGCGCCGCCGGTGTTTCAGGATGCCGGACATACCAGCCGTCGTCAGATAGACGATGGAGGCCGCCATCACGATGGCACAGAGGTTGGTGGCAAACAGCAAGCCGGCCTCATAGGCGTCTTCCAATTCGCGAAAGTAGAGAAGTATACCCGCCGCCGCCAATGGGGGGACAAGAGACACGCCAATGGCCGCCCCCGGCAGCAGGGCGATTTCCGAGCGCTGGATCTGGACATAAGCGCCGGCCACACCGGCCGCGAGGGCAATGATCAGATCTTCGATTCCGGGATCTGTGCGCGACACGACTTGGTCCGGAATGGTGATGCCGCGCGGCACACCCGCGAGATACACCATGACCCAGGCCAACAGAATGCAGAACGAGGCCGCCAGCAGCACGATGGCCAAAAGCCGCAACGCACGCACAATGCGGCCCGTCACCATCGCTGCCGCCACCCCGAGGATCGGTGTCATAAGCGGTGCAATCAGCATTGCCGCGATCACCACGGCGCCGGAATTGCGCACCAGCCCCATGGTGGCGATCACCACGCTGAGTCCCAGCAGCATTGAAAACCGACGCCAGTAGGCACGCCGGGAGTGACCCTCAAATCGCAGGATGTTCTTTGTGGTTGTGAGGTCTTTGACCGTCATTTCAGTGCCCTTTTGGCCCGTCGAGTCATGTTCCTGCCACCAGTGTTAATCCAATAGGGCCGGTGTCGGACAGATTTTTCCCGCGTGGGTTGCCCAAGGGACGGGCCGGAGCGGCCGGCGTGCGCCCTTCAGGCCACAGCGCCTGCATTCACCAGCGCCGCAATCTCGACCGGGGTAAGACCCGCCTCGCTCAGGACGGCCCGGGTATCCGCACCGGGCCTGCGCGGCGGTGTGGCAGGCGCAACCTTTGCTCGTGCAAAGCGGGGCGCGGGGGCGGGTTGATCGCCCGGCCCCGGCAACATGGTCTCGCGGGCCGCCATATGCGGGTCATGGCGCACGTCGGCCGGGCTCAGAACCGGTGCATAGCAGGCATCCGTGCCGCCAAGCCGCGCATCCCAATGGGCGCGCGGCTGCGCCAGGAATGTCTCTGTCAGGACAGCGCGGATGTGTGGCCAAGTCGAACGATCCGCCCGGTCGCCAAGGTGTGCGTGATCAAGCCCCAGAACGTCGAGCAGGCAGGCCCAGAATTGCGGCTCCAGCGCGCCGATGCTGATCCATTGCCCATCGGCGCATTCGTAAACGCCGTACCAGGGCGCGCCGCCATCCAGCAGGTTGACCCCGCGCGCATCGGCCCAACGCCCCATGGCGCGTTGCGCCTGAATGAAGGTCATCAGGGCGTTGGTTCCGTCACAAATCGCGGCATCGACCACATCGCCTTGACCTGTCTGCCGCACATTCAGCAGCGCTGCCAGCAGACCGAAGGCCAGATACATCCCGCCACCGCCAAAATCGCCCAGCAGGTTCATCGGAAAGGTCGGCGCCCGGTCTGGCTCGCCGGTGCCCCACAGCGCGCCGGTGAGCGCAATGTAGTTCAGATCATGCCCTGCCGCATGCGCCCATGGGCCATCCTGCCCCCACCCGGTCATGCGCCCATAGACCAGGCGGGGATTGCGGGCGTGACAGACTTCGGGGCCAAGGCCCAGACGCTCCATCACGCCGGGGCGGAAGCCCTCGATCAGCCCGTCCGCATCATCGATCAGGCGCAGCGCGGTTTCGATGGCGGCCGGATCCTTGAGGTTCATCGCTATGGAGCGGCGACCCCGCAAGGTGAAATCCTGCTCCGCCGGCGGGCTGCCGATCCGGTCGATCCGAATGACGTCGGCCCCGAAATCCGCCAGCATCATCGCAGCGAAGGGGCCGGGGCCGAGGCCTGCAAACTCCACAATCCGAAGTCCTGAAAGAGGGGGTGTCATCGCTGGCCTTTCGTTGCATCTGGGGCAGCTTAGCTCTCTGGCGCACAGGCCGCCAAGACTTTGGCCCGACAAAGGACCGGCCCGGTCACGCCGCCTGCAACGCCACCAGGTCCGCGAGCACCTGAGCGCCGCCGAAGTCTCGGGACATCCGGATCACCTGATCCAGAGGCAGGCCGGGGCCTCGCAGATGATGCCGTGTCAGGCCGCAAAGCCGTGCGGGCACCACCGTCGCCGCGCTGAGCGCATCGACAAGGGGAACGCCCACCTGCGACACCAGCACGCCCATGGCCCTAATCAGATCCAGATCGGCGCCAGCCAGGGTGCCGTCAAGGAGCCGCAACTGCCCGTCCTCACGCCGGATGATGCGGTCATTGAGGGTAAATTCGCTCAGATCGGTGCCCGCCACGGCCATCGCGTCGCTCACCAGAAAGATCCGCCCCGGCCCGGTTTTCGCTGCCCAGGCCGCCCGCATGGTCGCGGGATGCACATGGACACCGTCCGCAATCAGACCGGCGGACAGGGCCGCATTGGCGAGAACCGCCCCCACCAAACCCGGCGCGCGATTGCCCATCTGGCTCATCGCGTTGAAAAGATGGGTGGCGCAGGTCGCGCCCGCCGCCGCATAGGCCATACAGGTGTCATAATCGGCGTCCGTATGACCAAGCGACACGAGGATGCCGGCCTGACTGAGCTGCGCGACCTGCGCGAGCGTCACGTTTTCCGGTGCGATGGTGACTTTCAGCACCGGGATGGCGGCCTTGGCGGAGAGCAACATCTCCAGATCCCGGGCGGTCATCGGGCGGATCACGGCACCATCGTGGGCGCCCTTGCGTGCCAGCGACAGATGCGGCCCTTCGAGGTGGAGACCGACGACCCCGGGCACCCCCTCTCCCAGAGCGGCCGTCACTGCCGCAATCGCCGCCTGCGTGATCTCGACCCGGTCGCTGATCAGCGTGGGTAAAAGCCGGGTGGTGCCAAGTCCGCGATGGGCCGCGCATATGGTCGACAGGGTGTCCACCGACGGTGCGTCGTTCAACAAAAGACCGCCGCCGCCGTTGACCTGTAGATCAACGCAGCCGGGCGCCAGGATATCTCCGTCCAGATCCGTCACGGTGGCGCCGGCAGGCAGATCGCCGACGGCGACGAGCCGGTCAAACCGGCCGTCGACAAACCGGGCGGCGGCGCCCTGATGCACCGTGTGGCCGTCAAAGATCGGGCCGCCGCTGACAAAGATCTCGGACGCCGTCATACCGTTTCGGTCACTTTCTTCAGATGGCGTGGCGCATCGGGATTGATCCCGCGCGAGAGCGCGAAGGCCTCGACCAGACCGTAAAACGAGGTCACGCTGGCGACCGGATCGGTCAGCCAGTGATCGGTGCGCACATGCGGCAGGGGCGTGGCCTTTTTGACCCGGTCGGTCGTTGCGAACACCGTCGCCTGCTTGTCGGCAAGCGCATCGGCAACTTCGGCCAGCCCGTCTTCGGCCTTGTCCCCCGCAGCAAAGGCCAGCACCGGGAAGGCATGTTCGACAATCGAAACGGGCCCGTGCAGCATCTCTGCCGAAGAATAGCTTTCGGCGTGGATCTGGCAGGTCTCCTTGAACTTCAGAGCCGCCTCGTTTGAGATCGCCCAGGATGGTCCCCGGCCAATGGTATAGAGCGAGCGGTCGCCGACTGTCTGGACCATGGGGCTCCAGTCGCAGCGCGTGGCCTGATCCAGATGGACCGGCAAATTGTGGATCGCGGCGATCAGTTCCGCGTCCTGCCGGATCTCGGCGATCAGCCAGAGCCCGGCCACCAATGAGGTGACAAAGGTCTTGGTCGCGGCGACGCTCAGTTCCGGCCCGGCATGGATCGGCAATGTGGCAGACGCCACCCGGGCCAGATCCGACGCGCCGTTGTTGGTGATGGCGATAGACCGCCCGCCACCTTCGGTGATCGACTGCGTCATACGCACGATGTCCGGGCTCATCCCCGATTGCGAGACGGACAGGCAGAGCGCGCCATCACAAAGAATGTCGGTTCCGTAGACCGATTTCACCGACGGTCCAAGCGAGGCCATGGGTTTGCGCAGTACAAGCTCGCTGGCGTATTTCAGATAGGTACAGACATGGTCGGATGAGCCCCGGGCCACAGAGACCAGAAATCGCGGATCGAGCGCGCGCGCCTCTGACGCGGCGCGCTGAATATCCTTTGCGCCGGAGCACAAAAGCCGGTCGACGGCATCAGGGATCTCGAGGATCTCCTGTCGCATTTGCGTGGGAGTCGAAGTCATGTTGGCAGCCTTTGTGTTAGAGGCGCAGTTCGGCCACGAAGTCGTAGGCGTCGCCGCGATAGA
>JBCDEC010000196.1:0-8874 GCA_039179965.1 Pseudomonadota bacterium | reverse complement strand
GCCGACCTACCTCTGCTGTGTTCTCAAAGTTTGGAGCTCAGCCCAGGACAGCACGCTGCACCGCCTGACCATCTGCTCCTCCGACTACGTCCGCACCGCCCGCGCCAAAGGGCTTGCCGAACGGGTGGTTCTGGTCAAACACGCCCTGCGCAATGCTCTGGTGCCCATTGTCACCGTTACCACGCTGCTCTTCGGAGAGTTGCTGGCCGGGGCGGTTCTGACCGAGCAGATCTTCACCATACCGGGCTTTGGCAAACTGGTTGTCGATGCCGTCTTCAATCGGGACTACGCGGTCGTGCAGGGCATTGTCCTGTGCACCGGCATCGCCTTTATCGCAATGAATATTCTGGCCGACGCCGCCTATCGCGTCCTGAACCCGAGGATGCGTGAAGAATGAGCGCGACCGTCGACCCTCAGACCTCCGCCCTTGATGCGGCGCCTCCCAAAACGCGCTCGCGCTTTGCCAGGAAGTTCCTGGGCAACCCGGCGGCGATCCTGGGCGGAGTGCTGGTGACATTCTTCGTCCTTGTCGCCGCCATGGCCCCGCTGTTGCCGATCTTTGACCCGACGGCCACCGATTGGCTGGCCGTGCGCCAGGCGCCCTCGGGCAAGCACCCGTTCGGCACGGATGAAATTGGCCGCGATGTCCTATCCAGAATGATCTGGGGGGCCCAGGCCTCGCTGATGGCGGGCGTCGTCTCGGTCGGGATCGCGGTACTGCTGGGCGTTCCATTGGGCGTGCTGGCGGGCTACTTGCGCGGTTGGACCGATGCCACGATCAGCCGCATCACCGAAGCGCTGCTGGCGGCGCCCTTTCTGATCCTCGCCATTGCCCTGGCGGCCTTTCTCGGCCCTTCGCTTACAAATGCCATGATCGCCATTGGTCTGTCGGCAATGCCAATCTTTATCCGGCTCGCGCGCGCCCAGACCATGGCGGTGATGACCGAGGATTACGTCGAGAGCGCCCATGCCATTGGCCTGGGTCACCGCGCGCTGATCTGGCGCTATATCCTGCCCAACATCTTCCCACCGATCCTGGTGCAGTCGACGCTCACCATCGCGACCGCGATCATCGCGGAGGCATCGCTGAGCTTCCTGGGGCTTGGTCAGCAACCGCCCGCGCCGTCCTGGGGCTCGATGCTCAACATCGCAAAGAATTTCCTTGAGCAGGCCCCCTGGATGGCGCTTTACCCGGGCATTGCAATCTTCCTGGTCGTGCTGGGCTTCAACCTTCTGGGGGACGGGCTGCGCGATGCGCTCGACCCGCGCGACCATTAACAGTTCAAAGGACTTTTCATGCAGTTCACCACGCGCCCCGAGATCACCGGCACCTTTGGCGTCGCGACTTGCACCCATTGGATCGCCACAGCCGTGGGCATGAAGATGCTGGAGGCCGGCGGCACCGCTTTTGACGCCGCCGCGGCCATGGGCTTTACGCTGCACGTGGTTGAGCCGCATCTCAACGGGCCCCTGGGGGACATGCCTGCGCTGATCTGGCCTGCCGGGGCCGACGCGCCCACGATGATCTGCGGACAGGGGACCGCGCCAGCGGGCGCCACGATCGAACACTACAAATCGGAAGGGCTCGACCTCATCCCCGGTTCGGGCCTTCTGGCAACCGTGATCCCGGGCGCCTTTGACGCCTGGATGCTGATGCTGCGCGACTATGGGCGCCTGCCGTTGCGAACGATTCTTGAACCCGCCATCCACTATGCCGAGACGGGCCATCCGCTGTTGCCGCGCGTGGCCGATACCATCGCGGGGCTGGCCACCTTCTTCGAAGAAGATTGGCCAACGTCCCATGCCACCTGGCTGCCGGGCGGTCAGGCACCCACGGCCGGACGCCTCTTCAAGAACCCGGCCCTGGCCGACACATGGACGCGCCTGCTGGCCGAAGCCGAAACCAAGAGCTCGCGGGAGGGCCAGATCGAGGCGGCCCGCGTGGCCTTCTACCAGGGTTTCATGGCCGAGGCGATTGACACCTACCTGCAGGATGCCTGCGTAATGGACGCCGCCGGCGCGCGCCGCAAGGGCGTCATGACGGGGGACGACCTGGCCGGTTGGCAGGCGACCTATGAGGCCCCGCTGAGCGTCGACTACAACGGCTGGACTCTCTGGAAAGGTGGGGCCTGGACCCAAGGGCCGTCGATGCTGCAGTCCCTGATGACGCTGTCGGGCCTTGGGGTCGAAGCGATGGACCTCAACGGCACCGATTTCGTCCACACCGTCACCGAGACCATGAAACTCAGCTTTGCCGACCGCGAAGCCTATTACGGTGACCCCGATCACACCGAGATCCCGATGGATATCCTGCTTTCGGCCGATTACGCGGCCGGGCGGCGGGACTTGTTGAACCAGACCGCCTCGCACGAGCAGCGCCCCGGGCGGCTTGAAGGCTATGAGGCCTGGGCAGATGCCGCCATCGCGCGTGCGCAGGCGGATTATGCCACCGGCCCCGGGCCCGGCGCAGGTGAGCCAACCATGGCGCATCTGACCGAGCGGCGCGGCGACACCGTCCATATCGATGTCATCGATCAGTGGGGCAACATGGTGTCCGCCACGCCATCCGGCGGGTGGCTGCAATCCTCGCCCGTCATTCCGGGCCTTGGCATGCCGCTCAACAGCCGGGCGCAGATGTTCTGGCTGACCGAGGGCCTGCCGACATCCCTGGCCCCGGGCCGCCGTCCGCGCACCACGCTTTCGCCGTCAATGGCGCGGTCCGACAGAGTGCATCTTGCCTTTGGCACGCCGGGCGGAGATCAGCAGGACCAATGGCAGTTGATCCTGCTCTTGCGCCTGATCCACGGTCAGATGAACCTTCAGGAAGGCATCGATGCGCCGCTTTTTCATACAAGCCACTTCCAGGCCTCCTTTTACCCGCGCGGCACCCGTCCGGGCAGTCTCATGGTGGAGCCGGCATTTGGCGACGACACGATCGAGGCCTTGCGCGCGCAGGGTCACGAGATCGACGTCGCCGAGCCCTGGACCGTCGGGCGTCTCACAGCCGCGAGCCGCGATGCGGATGGTCTGCTGAAGGCTGCCGCCACGCCGCGCCTGATGCAGGCCTATGCCGCCGGTCGATAGGAAAGCGCCATGACCTATTCCATCGTCGCCCGTGATGCCGAAACCGGCCAGTACGGTGTCGCCGTGGCCAGCCGCTTCTTTGCCGTGGGCGGGCTGGTTCCGCACATCCGGGGAGGGCGCTGCGCGGTCGCCACGCAGGCCTTTGTCAGTCCGATCTGGGGCCTGGAGGCCGCCGAGCGTTTGGCAGCGGGCGAAACCGGTGCCTCTGTGCTGGCCGATCTGGCCGCGCGAGATGACGGTCAGGCCATCCGCCAGATCCATGTGATCGATGCCAATGGCGATGCCGCCGCGCATACCGGCAGCGATTGCGTGGAATGGTGCGGACATGTTGCCGCCTGCGGCGTCTCGGTCGCGGGCAATATGCTGGCGGGGGAGGACGTGGTGACCCAGACCCTGTCTGCCTATCAGAATGCCGCCGCCCTGCCGTTCGCTGAACGGCTGATGAGCGCAATGGAGGCCGGGGCCAGGGCCGGCGGTGACAAACGCGGCACCCAGTCCGCCGCGCTGGTCATCCACCGGAGCGAGGATTACCCTTGGCTGTCGCTGCGCGCCGACGATCATCCCGACCCGCTGGCCGAGGTGCGGCGGCTCTACGATGTGGCGCAAGAACGCTTTCTGCACCTCGCCGATCATCTGCCGACCCGGGACAATTTCTCCGGCACCACGGATCGCGGGCCAATCGATGCGGCCATCGAGGCCGAGGAGGCACGCCGGCGGTTTGCAGGCATTCCCAGCCAGTCCTTTGCAACGGCGCTCGAAACACCCTGACCACCTACGGATCGCGCAGCGCCGGTAGCCCGATCCCGGTACAGTCGAACCCGCCATCAACGGCAATCGTCTGCCCGGTGACATAACTGGCCCCGTCCGAGCAGAGAAAGGTGATCACATTGGCCAGTTCGTCCTCTGTGCCATAGCGGTTGAGCGGAATGGCATCGTGATAGGCCGCGATAATGTCTTCGGAATGCACGGCCATGGCAAGCTTGGTGCGCACCGGCCCCGGCGCCACGCAATTGGCCCGGATGCCGAATTCTCCAAGCTCCACCGCCTGTTGGCGCGTCAATTGCATGACCGCCGCCTTTGAAGTGCCATAGGCCACCCGCAGGGTCGAGGCGCGCAGACCAGAGATGCTGGCGATATTCACGATGGCGCCTTGGGTCTTTTTCAACGCGGGCGTGGCCGCCTGGGTGCAGAGAAAGACACCGTCCAAATTGGTATCCATAACCCGGCGCCAGCGATCGAAATTGGTCTCTTCGATGGGGCCGAAGTCGGCAACACCTGCATTGTTGACCAGGCAATCGATCCGACCAAAGGCCTCAAGCGTATCGGCCACCAGAGCCTCCGCTGTCTGCGGCTCAGACACGTCATAGGGCAAGGCCAGAACATTCGACAGGGCCTCCGCCTCGGCGTGCAGAACAGCCGCGTCGTTGTCGACCATCGCCACCCGCAGCCCCTGCTCCAGGAACTGCTTGGTCGTCGCCAGGCCAATGCCCCGCGCGGCGCCTGTAACGATAGCCACTTTGTCCTGAGGCATGTTCCCTCCGTTCAGGTCACGCGCTGCCAGCGCTGCATCAGATCCGGGCCAACCGCCTGACTCTCGATCAGCGCGAACCTGTCCGCCGCACTCAGCTTTTCGAGCCCCAGCGCCCCGATGGCAGGCAGACCTTCGGCCCCGATCGAGAATCCGGCGGTAAAGCCCACCAATTCATCCACGGCCTCGGCGGCCAAGAGCGACGCCGCAAGGGCCGAACCGCCCTCGCAGAAGATCCGTGTCAGCCCGGCCTGCCCCAACTGATGCAGCATGTCGAGCGGGTCGATCTGGGACTGGGCGATGCCACAGGGCAGAAGCCGGGCGCCCAACCCGGTCCAGGCCGCAAGCCGCTCGCCATCCGCGTCGCGCCCGTGACAGATCCAGACCGGCACCTCGTGGGCTGTCCGGGCAAGTTGCCCAAGAAGCGGCAGATCGAGGCGGCGCGAGACCACGATGCGGACAGGCTGGCGGATCTCGCCCAATCCGCGCGCGGTCAGAGACGGGTCGTCCTTGCGCGCCGTGCCCGCGCCGACCATCACGCCATCATGGCGCGCACGCATCGCGTGAACCAGACGGCGGGCCGCAGGGCCGGTGATCCACTGGCTCTCACCGGTGGCCGTGGCGATGCGGCCGTCAAAGCTCGCTGCGAGCTTCAGAGTAACAAAGGGACGCCCGCCCCCGGCCACGCGCAGGAAGCCGGCCATGTCCTGGTGGGCCTGTTCCGCCAGAACGCCGGTATCGACGGTGATCCCGGCTGCCCGCAGCATCGCAAAGCCCTGACCGGACACGCGCGGGTCGCTGTCCTCGACGGCAGCGACCACACGGGCCACACCCGCCGCAATCAGTGCCTCGGCACAGGGCGGGGTCTGCCCGTAATGGACGCAGGGCTCAAGCGTGACATAGACCGTGGCGCCACGCGCCAGATCACCGGCATGCGCCAGAGCCAGCGTTTCGGCGTGCGGGCGGCCGCCGGGTTGCGTCCAGCCACGGCCCACGACACGCCCGTCGCGCACGATGACGCAACCAACCGCCGGATTGGGCCAGGCCTTCCCCTGGCCGCGCCGGCCCAATGACAGAGCCAACGCCATCCAGCGGCTATCCATGAGGCTCATTCCTCAGGGGGTTTTTTCGGCCGCAGTTCGTGGACGAAATCTTCAAAATCATCAGCCGCCTGGAAGTTCTTGTAGACCGAAGCGAAGCGCACGTAGGCGACGGTGTCAATCCGCGCCAGAGCTTCCATCACGATCTCGCCAATGGTCTTGGATGGGATATCCGTCTCGCCCATACTCTCCAGTCGGCGCACGATGCCTGAAATCATCTGATCGATCCGATCCGGCTCGATGGGACGCTTCTGCATGGAGATGCGGATTGAACGCTCAAGCTTGTCCCGGTCGAAGTCCTCGCGCTTGCCTGAAGTCTTGATCACCACCAGATCGCGCAGTTGCACGCGTTCATAGGTGGTAAAGCGGCCGCCACACGCCGGGCAAAAGCGCCGCCTTCGGATCGCGACATGATCCTCCGCGGGCCGTGAATCCTTAACTTGCGTGTCGATATTGCCGCAAAACGGACACCGCATCCGCTGTCCCCTTCTCTTGAACGTCCCACCCGCTCACTGCCCGAGCGCTTGCCCGCGTCTGGGTCACCCTTGTAGGTGCCATTGCGCGGTTATCCACAAGTATAGGGGAGCCTCAACAGCTTGGGTAGAGGAATTGACATCCCCCCAGATACAGAGTTGCATTTTTGGAGAATCGGCTCAGCTTGCCGTAAAGGCCAGTGCGATACGGCGCTGATGCGGACGGTCGCGATGCTCGATCAGATAGATGCCCTGCCAGGTGCCCAGCGCCATGTGTCCTGCGGCCACAGGGACCTGCAGCGAGACGGGCAACAGAGCGGCCTTGATATGGGCGGGCATATCGTCAGGGCCCTCGCTGCGGTGGCGCAGATAGTCCATCTTGGGATCATCCGCTGGCGGGACCAGCCGCCGGACGAACGCTGCCAGATCGATCTGAACGTCCGGATCGGCATTTTCCTGGATCAGGAGCGAACAGGAGGTGTGGCGGACAAAGAGCGTGACCACGCCACTTTGCGCGCCCGCGTCGTTCAGCCATGTCTGGACGCGGTCCGTGATCTCGTAAAAGCCCGGACCGCGCGTTGAGACGGAAAGCTCCACCTCAGATCAGTCGTTGCGCGGATTGTCGATGCGCGTGCAGCCGCGGTTGGCCTCGGTGATGGTCAGCCAATTGCCGCGCGCGATGGCCTCACTTTCCGCGGCCGGCGTGACGCCGGAGGCGGCCGCATCATAGGTGAAACGCACGATCTCGCCGCTGGCCGTGCTTGTCGACGGCGACGGGCCGCTTTCCACATACACGCGGGTCGACCAATCCATATGGTGATGGCGGGCGTATTTCACGGCGCTGCACCACCAGCCACGTTCCTGGCCCAGGTTGGAGAGCACATCGATGGTATGTGCGTTGACTTCAAAGATATCGGTGCTGCCAGGGCCGCGCATCACTTCGGTCTCGGCCAGAACTGGTCCGGCGGCAAGCGTGGCCGACACAAGAAGGCCAGCGCCAATTCGGGAAAACAAGGTTTGGCTCATCGTCTGGGGATCCTCAGGTTTTGACAGCTGTTATTGGCATCTTGCACGGTCTTTGTATCACCAACCTCAAGCGCATTGGGAGACATGCTTTGTAGAGTGCTGATGCCCAAGGCCCCCGGGTTGAGCGTAAACTGTACGGACGAAATGCGCCCGGTCGCCTCGCTGCGGCCCAAAGTGCGCGAGATGGTGATAGGAGTTTGCCATCCTGCGCCGAGGACGCGGCGCGCATAGGTCGAGGCGCCGCACCACCAAATGTCAAAGCCGCGCCCGGAATTGCCGACCACTTCAAATACATTGTTGTTGATCTGATAGGTGCGCGCGCCACCACGCGAGCTTAGAAAATCGGCCGCCGCGGCTTCGCTCGCCCCAAAGGACAGCACAATGGCCAAAAGCGCCCATTTTGAAATCGTCATTGCTACGTCTCCAGAAACATATTGTTCACATATAGGAGCCAATCGGGGTCACCCAATGACCTCTTGCGCATTTCACCAAGGTTGCCGACCCCAAACACGACAGCGCCACCGCGCAGGCGCGATGGCGTCGCTTTTTTGAGTAGCTCAGACCCTAGGGGCGAAACCAGATCGGTTCGCACTCAGTTGAAGCCTGGCTGACCGAATAGGTATCGCCAACTGCCAAACTGCCCGGATCCGAACTGCGAAACGGCTCGATGCCAAGAGATGCCGGCATGACGGTGAATTGCACCGCCGATTTGCGCCCGGTCACCTCGCTGCTGCCAAGCGAGCGTGAGATAGAGATCTGGGTGTTCCATGGCACCTGCAAGACCCGCTGGGCATATCTCGACGCGCCGCACCAGAAGGTACCAGAGCCTTTGAAGCCCGTGGCGACCACCTCGAAGGCAGTGTCGTTAAGCGGGTAGCTGCGGGCATTTCCGGGCGAAGAAATTGATTGCGCACTCAAGGGTGCGGCAACGGCGATCGATAGCGCAATCGCAGTCAGGTGCAGTCGGGTCATGGCAGGGCTCCTGGAACATCCAAACAGCCCTGAGCTTAGCCGTCCCTGCAGACCCGCCAAAATCAAGCCCGCTCACAGCCCCGAGACGGTCTGTGAGTGCCGCGCGACTCTAGTCGAAAATCGAGATGCCCTGCTGGTCGATCAGCGACTTGGCCTTGCGCAGTGTCGCTTCCGCGGCAGCGTCCTGGCTGTCCAGGGTATCTGCGCGCAGCATGTGATGTTCCTTCACTTCGCCGTCGATCTCTTTTTGGATGCGCGCGGCTATGCGCCAGCGCGGCCCATCGCGTTGCGGCTCCACGTAGATGGAAAAACCGTCATGGCTTTCGGGCGGCGTGTCAGCGGATCCACCGCTGCCACCACCGCCGCCGCCAAAGAGTTTCGACAAAAACGACATCCCAGCCCCCCTGATGCGCGCCTACTGATCCAGGAACGAGCGCAGTTTGCGCGACCGGCTTGGATGTTTGAGTTTGCGCAGCGCCTTGGCTTCGATCTGACGAATGCGTTCGCGGGTGACCGAGAACTGCTGGCCGACCTCTTCAAGCGTGTGGTCGGTGTTCATACCAATTCCGAAACGCATCCGCAGCACCCGCTCCTCACGTGGCGTGAGCGAAGCAAGAACACGCGTCGTCGTCTCTTTGAGGTTTTCCTGGATTGCACTGTCGAGCGGCAGAACGGCGTTCTTGTCCTCGAT
>JBCDEC010000195.1:0-8919 GCA_039179965.1 Pseudomonadota bacterium | reverse complement strand
GCTCGATTTGGCGTGACGCATCAGGATCAGGGTGCAGGTCATGAGGGATGAAACGCCCGCATGTGATGGGCCGACTGGGCCGGATCGCGCCCAAAGCCCCGGCTGACCGGGCAGGCGCGCCGCGCTTTGCAGCCAAGGCTCATGCAGTCTTCGCCCGCGTCCGTTCCCAGGAACCCGTGACAGGCCGGCACATCATAGGCTTGCGTCGCGGAGAGGGCCCCGATCGGGCAGGCCGTCGTGCAGGGCTGCTCTGAACATGTTGTGCAGGGGCTGGCTGCGGGCGGCGCGGGGATCTCCAGCCGCTCGGAAAAGTGCAAGGCGCCCCGATAGGATATCATCAACCCGGCCACGTCATGGACCAGCATGCCGGTCGGGCTCGACCAGGCGCGCCCGGATGATTTGGCCCAGGCGATGAACGGCGTATAGGGGGGACCGCCAAAGGGATAGGCGGCTTCTGCCTCGAACTGCGCGGCCAGGGCCGAGACCACGCGGGTCGAAAACCGGTCGACCGGGTCCGGTGATCCATCCAGATACTCGGGGGATGTGGACACTATCGCCCAGAAAGAGGACCCTGCGCCCAGCAGCATGCGCGTCCCAATGCCGTCGGTGGGATGCTCGGCCCCCATCACGATCAGACCGGCCGGCGCCGCCGCGGCCTCGATATCTGCATAACGCGTCACGGGCGTTTCGGTTCAAAAGCCATGTGCGTCACCGTGACCGCCCCGCCTGCGCAATTCAAGTCTGGCGCGCCGGGCGGATCAGGGTCCCGGCGCCGTGTTCGGTGAAGAGCTCCAGCAAAACCGCATTCGGTGCGCGCCCGTCCAGGATCACAACGGCCCTAACGCCGTCGCGAATCGCGTCCAGCGCGGTTTCGGTCTTGGGGATCATTCCGCCTGCGATCACGCCGTCCTCGGTGAGGCTGCTGATTTCATCCGGGGTGAGTTCGCCCATGACCACGCCGTCCTTGTTCTGCACACCGGACACATCGGTGAGCAGAAGCAGCCGCTCGGCATTCAGGGCTGCGGCCACCGCACCGGCCGCCGTATCGCCATTGACATTGAACGTCTCCCCGCCCGCGCCTGCGCCCAGGGGCGCAATCACCGGGATCATGTGCTGGTCAAAAAGCGCGCTCAGCACCGTTGTGTTCACGTCCGTCGGCGTGCCCACGAAGCCGAGGGCCGGGTCGGTCTGAGCACAGGTCATCAGGTTTGCGTCTTTGCCCGAAAGGCCCACGGCCAGCCCGCCTTGCCGGTTGATGGCCTGCACGATCCGCTTGTTCACCACGCCGGCCAGGACCATTTCGACCACTTCAACGGTCTGCGCATCGGTCACACGCTTGCCGTTTACGAATTCCGACGTCACGCCCAGTTGACTGAGCATCCGGTTGATCATCGGACCGCCACCATGAACGACCACCGGATTGACCCCGACCTGGGACAACAGCACCACATCGCGCGCGAAGCTGGCCATTGCCTCGTCACTGCCCATGGCGTTGCCGCCAAGTTTGATGACCACGGTCGCGCCTTCATAGCGCTGCAGATAGGGCAGCGCATGGGACAGGGTTCGGGCGGTCGCGAGCATATCGTCCACTGGGGTTGGTGTCGTCATATCCGGTCCTCCGGCGCGCCTTATCCCGAAAGGCACGCCAGCACGCAAGCAACAATTGCCAGGCGTGCCCTTGGTTTTGCAGGTCTTTTTGTGGACGCGCCGGCGATTTGGCGTTCGGCTAGCCCAGTGACGCGATGATTGCGCGGAGTGTCGCGATGCCATCGCCCTTTTCGGAACTGGACAGCACCAGCTCCGGAAAGGCGGCCGGATGGGGTGCGAGCCGCGCGCGCACCTGCGCAAAGATCCGGTCATGTTCCGTGGATTTGACCTTGTCCGCCTTGGTGAGCACGACCTGGAAAGGAACGGCGGATTTGTCGAGAAGCCCCATGATTTCCTCATCCACGGGTTTGACCCCGTGGCGGAAATCGATCAGCACGAAGGCGCGCCGGAGGGTCTGACGACCCGAGAGATAGGCTTTGAGCAGGCGCTGCCACTTTTCCACGACCGGCAGGGGCGCATTGGCGTAGCCATAGCCGGGAAGGTCGACCAGGTAGAGCTCGGGGCCTTGGGTGAAATAGTTGATCTCTTGCGTGCGTCCCGGCGTGTTGGAGGCGCGCGCCAGACCCTTGGTGCCGGTGAGCGCATTGATCAGAGAGGATTTGCCAACGTTCGAGCGCCCGGCAAAACAGACCTCGGCCCGGTCCGCAGGCGGCAGCCCGGACATGGCCACAACGCCCTTCACGAATTCCGATTGTCCGGCGAAGAGCTTGCGTCCGCGCTCCACCGTGGCCGCATCGGGGGGCTCGGCCAGGGGAAACGGGAGCGAGGTCACGCCAGTGTATCTCCGACCGAGACGGTCCCGGCCTGCGCCACACGGAAGTAAACGCCGAAATCGCGGGTGTCCCAGCCGTCTTCAAGCAGTTTGAGCATCACCACATCGCGGGTTCCATTGGCCGGGTTCGCGTCGGGCGCGCGGCACCGTTCGATGGGCTCGACCGGGCTTAACGTGGCGCTTCCCAGTGTGATGTTTCCGGAGAGCAGATCGATCTCCTCCCACGGGGCCAGCCCGTCGAACCACAGGTTTATGCGGAAGCGGCGCATGTCGATCTCCCGGCCCGCCTTTTGCGACAAGGCGCGCAGGGAGGACAGGTTGCCGATAGAGACCGAGGGAAACTGCACATCCGTCATGCCTTGCCGGGGCCCTTCGATGAGCCTGTCCGGGGCCGGACGATCGTCCGGCCAAAGGTCGCCCAGCCAGGTGGCCAGCTCCGGGCCACCGGTAAAAGGGTCCAGCTCCAGGTTGGGCCGGTCGGGATGCATGAGGGTCACGTGATCCCCTTGTGTGTCAGCGGAGATGGCCGCCAGACCCGGGCCCGAGGCCACCTGCAGAAAGTTCCGGCGTGGCTGCCAGGCTTCGGTCTTTTCGGCCAGCGCATTGCGGAAGGCCCACCGCCGGTCACCCTCAACGGCGCCCTCGGGCGACAGATCCACCGATTGGCAGGCCTGTGACCCGATGCCCTTGATCGGGTGTCGCCAGATATGGGCAAGCCTTGCCGTCACTCGCCCTCAGCCTTGGGTTTTCGTTTGAACCCCTGTCGGATATTTCCGAAGACATCCGGCGTGTACCCCTGACTGCGCATGATCGTGTACTGCTGGATAAAGGTGATCACATTGTTCGAGATCCAGTAGATCACCAATCCGCTGGCGAAGGTGCCGAGCATGAACATGAACACCCAGGGCATCCAGGCAAAGATCATCTGCTGTGTCGGGTCGGCCGGCGCCGGGTTCAGTTTTTGCTGCAACCACATGGACACGCCAAGGCACAGCGGCAGGATGCCAATCATGACGGTGGCGATGAGTGAGCCCGGCTCCGGTCCGGCCCAGGGCATCAGTCCGTAGAAGTTCATGATGGACGTCGGGTCCGGGGCAGAGAGATCCTGGAACGGTCCGAACCAGGGCGCCTGACGCAGCTCGATGGTGACAAAGATCACCTTGTAGAGCGAAAAGAAGATCGGGATCTGCAAGAGGATTGGCAGACAGCCTGCAGCCGGGTTCACCTTTTCTTTCTTGTAAAGCTCCATCATGCCTTGCTGGAGCTTCTGGCGGTCGTCGCCGGCGGCTTCCTTGAGTTTTTCCATCTCGGGCTGCAGTTCCTTCATCTTCGCCATCGAGACGTAGGATTTGAAGGCCAACGGGAAGAGCACAATTTTCAGAAGCAGCGTCAGACCGATGATCGCCCACCCCATGTTGCCGATCAGTTCGTTGAGGTGGTGCAGGACCCAGAAGATCGGCTTGGTCAGGAAAAAGAACCAGCCCCAGTCGATGGAATCGAGAAACCGGTCGATGCCGGTTTCCTGATAGTCGCGGATCGCTTCCCATTCCTTGGCGCCGGAAAACAGCTGGGTGCTGACTGAAACCGACTGCCCTTCGGCAAGGGTCTGGGTCGGCAGCACGGTTTCCGTCTGGTAGATGTCGCGGCTGGCGTCATACTTGGCGACTGCCTTGAAGGCGCTCCCGGGGGCCGGGATCAGGGTCGACATCCAGTAGTGGTCGGTGAAACCAACCCATCCGTTCTCGGCAACCTGGACGACTTCGGCCTGAGCGCCCTCGGCCGGGTTGACCTCGTAATCAACCATGTTGGAATAGTCGATTTCGCTGAGCTCGCTGTCCGACATCAGGATCACGCCTTCGTGGACGATCCAGAAGTTCTTGAGGTCGGTCGGTTCGCCGTGCCGGGCCAGAACACCGTAGGGCGCCAGGCTGACGTTGCCGGCGCCGGTGTTCTCGACCTCCTGGGTGATGGAGAACATATAGTCTTCGTCGATTTCGATGCGCCGCTGGAAGGACAGGCCGCTGCCATTGTCCCAGCTCAAGACGACGGGCGACTCCGGCGTCAGCGTATCTCCGCTCGCCAGTTGCCACTGGGTGTTGGCGCCGGGTACGGCGTCAAGATCAAGGCCTGTGCCGGGAGCCCAGCCATAGAGCGCGTAGTAAGGTGCTTCGGTTCCGACCGGTGCGAGAACGGTAACCTTCTCGGGATTGTCCAGCGCGACCTGGTAATCCTTGAGCTTGAGCGAGTCGATCCGCCCGCCCAGCAGCGAAATGCTGCCCTCCACGCGGGGTGTGTCGATGGCAACCCGGGGCACATCGGCCAGTTCGGCAGCGACCGCCGGGCTGTTTGCGGCTTCGGCCTCGGCATTGGGCGCCACGGACGGGGCCGTGGCGACGCCGTCGCCAGCCTCGATCGGTTGGGTTTCGCTGATTTCCGGCCCCATGGCCTGTTCCTCAGGTACTTGCGGCGGGAACAGCAGAAACCAAACCAGGATCACCACAAAGCTCAGACCGGTGGCAAGGAGGAGATTCTTGTTCTGATCGTCCATGTGGGACCGACACCTTTCCTGCGGAAATCGACAGGGCAGGTTCAACAGAGTGCGGACTGAAAGGTCAAGGCGAAACCGGTCTAAGACCCACGCACAATATGATCAGTAATGCCCGCGTTCACCCCATTCGACGGCCGATTTGGGGTGCATCCTGCAATTTTGACGCATGAGCCGCAATCCAGTCGATGGTCTGATCAAAGGGCATCGGGCGGGCAATCCCATAACCCTGGACATGGTCGCAGCCCAATTGCGCGAGCATCGCGTGTTCGCCAACGGTCTCCACCCCTTCGGCGAGCGTTTCCAGGCGCAGTCGCTCGGCCATGGTCAGAATTGCGCCGATCATCTGACGCTGTTCCGGATCCCGGTCGGATTTTGCGACAAAGGAGCGGTCGATCTTGATGCATGAGATCTGAAAGCGGCGCAGTGAGGAAATCGACGCATGGCCGGTCCCGAAGTCATCGAGATCGATACGGCAGCCCATGGCGGAAAGCCCCGCGATGTTTCGGGAAATGACGTCATCGGGCATGTCGCTGACCACGGTTTCCAGAATTTCGAGGCTCAACCGGTCGGGAGTCAGATCGAAGCGGTCGAGTTCCCAACGGATTTTTTCGACCAGACGCGGGTTGCGCAATTCAGATTGGGTGGCGTTCACACCCACCCGCGGGATGTCGCAGCAGGCTGCGTCCCAGGCTTTGATGGCGGTGAGAGCGTTGAAGAGCATGACCTCGCCCAGGCGTTCGAGGAGTCCGGCATCTTCCAGAATGGGCAGAAACGTATTTGGTGCAATTGCGCCATGCAGCGGGTGCATCCAGCGGGCCAGCGCCTCAAAACCGGTGATCTTGCCGGTGTCCGTGGAAATCTGCGGTTGGAACCAGGGTTGGATCTGTCCGTTTTCCAAGGCCGCGGCCGCTTCATCCCGCAAATCGCTGCGGGTCTGGTTGCGTCGGTGCATATCCGCCGAGTACGCGCGAATCGTCGATGGTCCGACGCCTTGCGCCTCGGTCAAAGCCGACATGGCAGCCGCTTGCCAGGCTTCTGCGCCGCCCGACGGTGCCCGGTTGCGGGGACAAAAGCCGACCGAGGCGGTCACGTAGAGGCTGGTGCCATCGACAACGACTGCCTCTTCAACAGCCGATTGCAAGCGCCCGGACAGTTGAATGGAAAGCTCAAGATCCAGTTGGCGGACCGGCGCCAGACAGACGGCGAAACGGCTGTCGCCGAGCCGGGCCAGTGTATCACCGCTGCGCAGTGTCGCCGCCAGACGTTCGCCGGTGCGGGCCATGATGATGTCGCCCGCGGATTGTCCGTGACGTTCAACCATCTGGCGGTATTCATCGATTTCGACCATGAAACAGGTTGATCGCAAGCCGGAGCTTTCGGTTTCCGTGTAGATCGCTTCGGCAATCGCTTCAAAACCGTCGCGAAGCGGCAGGCCCGTGACCCCGTCGCGCGGCGCAACTATCCGGTCGGACCAGGAGTGAATCACGCCGGACACGGCGTAGAGCACAGGCAAGCCCAAAGCGACGCAAATCAGTGCGGTTTCCCCGCCCATCCAGTAGGCCGCCAGCGTGACAGCGGGCAGAAAGGCCAGCACGGAGGGTCCCGTGATCACCCCGGTGATCCGCGCGAGAAGAGAATGTAGCGATCCGGCCGTCCGAGTAGTCATCCCTCGCCCTTATGCCCTGGGTCAGATGGGCCAAAGCTAGAGCGATATAGGTAGCGAGACGTTAACGCAGCCGCGGAACTTGCACCGAATTGTCGCCTTTTTCTTCTTTTTCCGCAGGATCTTCCCGGGTTAGCCCAACGAAATCAAAGAGCTTGGGGTCCAGAAGGTGAGACGGGCGCGCATTCATCAGCGCGCGAAACATCACTTGCCGCCGTCCGGGGCTGTTCTTTTCCCATCCATCCAGGATCTGTTTCACCTGTTGGCGTTGCAAGCCGTCCTGGCTTCCGCAGAGATCGCAGGGAATCACCGGATAGCCCATCGCGCGCGTGAAACGGTCGCAATCGGTTTCCGCAACGAACGACAGGGGGCGGTACAAAAACAGATCGCCCTCTTCATTCACCAGTTTCGGCGGCATCGTGGCCAGACGGCCACCGTGAAAGAGATTCATGAAAAACGTCTCAAGGATATCGTCGCGATGATGGCCAAGAACCACAGCCGAGCAGCCCTCTTCGCGCGCGATCCGGTACAGGTGTCCACGCCTGAGCCGCGAACAAAGCGCGCAATAGGTCCGCCCCTGAGGCACCTTGTCGACAACAACGGAATACGTGTCCTGATACTCGATCCGATGGGGGACCTGCATCTTTTCGAGAAAGTCGGGCAAAACGGTTGCAGGAAACCCGGGCTGACCCTGATCGAGATTGCACGCCAGGATCTCCACCGGCAGCAGACCGCGCCATTTCAACTCGTGCAGCACCGCAAGCAGCGTGTAACTGTCTTTGCCGCCAGAAAGGCAAACCAGCCACTTGGCGCCGCGCTCGATCATGCCGAAGTGATCGATGGCCTCTCGCGTCTGACGCACAATCCGTTTGCGCAGCTTTTTGAACTCTGTGGAGGTCGGCGCGCCGGAAAACAGCGGATGAATGTCATCGGAGGTGTCGAACATGCGCGCGATGTACGACAGGGACGGGCTCCGGGCAAGCGCCACAAAGTCCCCGGCCGACCCGTAAAGGGCCAGCCGGGTGGTTGGTTTACCGCACCCGGGTCCAATCGGACGATCTGGTCCGAACCGGATGAAGCCCGATGTCACGCCGGAGATGGTTGCTCAATCCCCGTGTGTCCGGACGTTGCGGTTTCCGCCGCCGCCGTGGTGCAGGCGGCGCGTTTATGAGTGTTCCAAGGACAGCGAGGATCACGCGGAGCACACCATAGGTGCGGATCATTGTGGACAATGTCCGGCGAAGTTCGTTGGCGGGGGTATATGTCGAAGTAGGAGTCATAGCGTCAGCCGGCCGCAGGAATACGGTCCGGTCCCTCAGTGATGTTGGAGTTGTGACAGCCAGACCGCACGCACATCGCGCACGGATCCGCGCATGTCAGGGTCAGTCAGTCCGTTTGAAATCCGGTCGCGCCGCCGCTGAACGCCAGCGGGCACCCCCGGATCGGGATCAAAAGATCATAGGACCGTACGGCCGAAGATCTTTTGACGCACCTCAGGGCTGATCAGGATTCGATAGATGTTCATGCAGCCCCTCCTTTTTGTACAAATGTGGCGCGGTGAGACGTCGTTTAGATGACGGAACGGAAATTGCCAAGCATGGAATTCCACCATAGGTGGGATTGTTGCAGGATTTGGCCGATCTCAATCCGGTTTGCGCGGATCCGGGGGCACCGGATCGTAACCTGACCCGCCCAGAGGATGACATCGCAGGATGCGGCGCAGAGCCAGCCAGCCACCCTTGAGAGCGCCGTGGGTTTCCAGGGCCTCCATCGCGTAGGCCGAGCAGGTTGGCTGATAGCGGCAGTTGTGGCCCACCCAGGGTGAAAAGACCAGGCGGTAGGCCCGGACCGGAAGCGACAGCAGATAGGCACCCGGGCTCATCTGTGCGGGTCCGTTTCGCCGGGTGCGTGGATCCGTCTCAATGCGTCGCGGAGATCCTGCTGGAGCGCATCGAACGGCCTGTCGGCCGTGACCCCGGCCTTGCCGATCAGCACGTAATCCCAACCGGGGAGGCCACATACGGGCAGGACCGCCCGCGCAATCTCGCGCAACCGGCGCTTGGCCCGATTGCGGGCCACCGCATTTCCGACTTTCTTGGAGCAGGTGAAGCCCACGCGGATGCCATCGGCCTCGCCGTGGGCACGGCGGCGGGCCTGCAGGTGAAATCCGGTTGTCGCCTTGCGACGCGCTTTTGCGGCTTTGAGGAAATCAGCGCGCCGGGTCAGCACGCTTAGAGAGGCCGGTGGCGCGACTGTCGGACCGGTGTGTTCATCGGACCGCTGCGCCGCCATGGCCATGGGATGTGTTTAGGCGCTCAGCGACTTGCG
>JBCDEC010000194.1:0-8920 GCA_039179965.1 Pseudomonadota bacterium | reverse complement strand
GACAGAAGGACACTGGTGGATGTGACAACTTCTGCCTTTCTTTTGTCGAATTGTCGGGACCTTTGTCAAAAATGGGGCTGCTTGTCGCAACATCACGCATCAATCGCAGGTCACGGGCCGGATTGTTCCTCAGGTCGGTCGAAATAGCGCCACAATTTGAGCGGAAATCCGCGAATCGGGTCGGCCAAAACCTGCCTTATTGCTGACACAAATCGCCCGCCCCGACGCAAATCGGGGCGGGCGATGGACCGGTCTGGGCTTGGCAGAAGCCCGACCGGAGCCGGGGCGCGGCGGAGCAGGCGCGCGCGACCCCCGGAGGGACCTGGTCAGACGTTGGCCGTTTTGCGGGCGGGTGTCACCGGTCGGCGCCGCGTGGCCGGCGGGGTGCGCTCGGATGAACGCTCGGACGTGCGCCGGGCCCAGGGCATGGGGGTTTGACAGGTTCGCGATGTCGCAACAATCGATGCGATAAACCGGGTCCTCATGGGTATCACTCCGTGCTCTATGCGCCTCGGATCTGCGTCCGTTGGCGCGTTTCATAATGGTAAACTGGCCCCGGATTGGGGCTGAGATATGACCGCGTCCGGGTGATCGCAGGGCGTGGTTATGTCGCCGAAATGGCCGAACCCGCAGGGTTTCGCCGCGCCGCGCTCAGCTGCGTGTCTTAGAATGGGGTTCTGAACGGGTGTGTCAGGCGGGCTTTGGCGCCGCCCATGACCGATGCCGCAGGACCGATGCCGCATGACCGATGCCGTATGGGCGTGCCCGCTAAAGCCGGATCGCCGAGAGCAAACGCCCGTAATCGGCCTCTCGCGCATGGGTGGCGCGACGATAGGAAAAGAACCGCTCGGCGTCACTGTAGGTGCAGTGGCGGGTCCATTGGGCATGGCCCACGCCGGCCTGGCGCAGGCGATGCAGCCCATAGCCCGGCAGATCGAACTGCAACCGATCGCCGTCCCCGTTGGCAAAGAACCGGGCGTTCTCGGGCGCATCCAGCAGGAAGGTGTCGAGGAACTCGGGACCGACCTCGTAGTTGCGCTGGCTGATCGTGGGGCCGATCACCGCGACAATGTCAGCGCGTTGGGCACCGACCGCCTCCATGGCATCCAGCGTGGCTTCCAGCACACCGTCGAGCGCGCCGCGCCATCCGGCATGGGCGGCGCCGATCACACCGGCCTTGCGGTCGGCAAACAGCACCGGCTGGCAATCGGCGGTCAGTACGCTCAGCGCCAGCCCGGGGCGCGCGGTGACCAGCGCATCCGCCTCCGGCAATCCATCCAGAGCATCCTCCACCACAATCGCGTCTGCCGAATGCACCTGTTTGACGCTCACCAGCGCGCTGTCGGGAACCGCGAGCGCCTGCGCCACCCTTGCCCGGTTGATCGCCACGGCCTCGCTTTGATCCGAAGATCCCCGCCCGCAATTCAGGCCGGCGAAAATCCCGGAGGATGCCCCGCCGCGGCGTGTAAAGAAGCCATGCGAGACGGGCGCAAGTTCGGTAGACGTGACAATTTCGAGCATTTAGGGATCAAGCCCTGCCGGTGGTTTGGCCCGCGCCGGGTAGAGGCCCAGCACCTGAAACAGGTTTCCCATTTCTTCGGGATGCGTCAACCGTCGATGTGCGGCCACATGCGCCTCAAGCGCGGTTCCCGAAAGCCCGGCGGCCAGCTGCTGTGCGCGGGCAGTGATGCCAAGGCGCTCCAAAAACACGCCTTGTGGCGTCATCTGTGTCGCAGCGGACGGGCTGGCGCGCGAAATCTCGGAAAAATCCACATGCGCGGTCAGATCCGCATCGCCCGGCGTGTGCAGCGGATCGACCGGCGCGTGATCTCGCAAAGCTTGCACCGTGTCGCCAAGGCTCAACCATCCCCCGTAATCCACCACCAGCGCCGCGCCGCCGTGGCGTGCGATTCGCGTTCCGATCTCATGCGTGATGCCGGGCAGGGCCGGGCAGAATTCGACCAGATCTCCGGCCTCAGTCGTGCCCAGGCGGTGGGCGAGCGCCGGTTGCGGGCCCCGCGGGCCCAGCCCAAAAACCAGATCCTCGCCGTTCAGCCCGATCCTGCGCTCCCGCCAGGTGTCCCCGTCGCGTTGGAACTGCCGGATCGGCAGCGCGTCAAAGAACTCATTGGCCACGAGGAACAAAGGAGCCTGCGGGAGGTCGCCGGCATGATCGCACCAGCGTGGCGGCAAAGCCGTCACACGGTCAGCCTGAATCTCGCGCAAGGTTTGGGAGGCTTCGATCAGGACAACCTCTGCCGCTTCATGAAAGCCCGGCACGCCCGCCGTGGCGCGCAGCATGTCGGCCATCAGCGTGCCACGGCCCGGGCCAAGCTCGGCCAGCGCAAACGCCTCGGGCTTTCCCTGATCCATCCAGGCCTGCGCCAGACACAGTCCCAACATCTCGCCGAACATTTGGCTGATCTCCGGAGCAGTGATGAAGTCGCCTGCCGCACCGAACGGATCCCGGGTCGTATAGTAGCCAAATCTCGGATGCAGCAGGCAGTCCGCCATATAGTCCGCCAGGCTCAGCGGCCCTTCTGTGCGGATCCGGGCGACGATGTGATCGGTCAGGCTCACGCCTGGCGCACCGCGCGCACGGCCAGCCATAGACCCAGAGCGATCATCGGGATCGACAGCGCCTGGCCCTGGGTCAGGCCCCAGCCCTGGATGTGCCAGGCCAGACCCAGCGGATTGCCCTCGGACACGAATTGCAGATCGGGTTGCCGGAAGAACTCAACAACGAAGCGCCCGATGCCGTAGCCGGCAAAAAAGATCCCGCAGATCCGACCGGGCGCCTTCAGCGCATCGCGTCGCCAGACCATCACAACGAGCAACACGCCCAGCACCAACCCCTCCAGTGCTGCCTCGTAAAGCTGTGAGGGATGGCGGGCGCACAACCCTTCAACGCCGGGACATAACTGCGCGCGCGGGTCGGGAAAGACAACGGCCCAGGCCACTTCGCTGGGCCGCCCCCAAAGCTCGCCATTGATAAAATTCGAAAGCCGTCCGAGGAAGAGTCCCGGCGGCACAGTGTAGGCAATCAGGTCCGCCGCCTGCAATTGCGGGATCTGATGGCGGCGGGTGTAGAGCCAGGCGGCCAGAACCACGCCCAAAAGCCCGCCGTGAAAGGCCATGCCGCCCTGCCAGATCTGCAGAATTTCCAATGGGTGGTTGAGGTAGTAGCCCGGCTGGTAAAACAGTACAAATCCCAGACGTCCGCCCAGAATGACGCCCAGTATGATCCAGGTCAGCATGTCCTCGATCTGGCGCGGGGTCATCGGCGGTGTATCTTGCGGCCACAGCCGCGACGTCTTCACCGCGCCAACCCCCATCCGCCAGGCGATCAGGATGCCGGCGATGTAGGCCAGCGCGTACCAGCGCAGGGCAAAGGAAAACCCGCCGATCTCGATGGCAAACAGCTCGGACGAGATGTCGGGGAATGGCAGGACGGCGGCGATCATGAAAGCTCCTTTGCCTGTGGCCCGAGGCCGCGTCAACCTTGCCCCGCCGGTCCTCTGCCTCCATATATCAGCCAAGCGCACACGGAGATGACAGATGCAGAGCCGCAACAAGCTCATGGACGATATTTCGCAACTGATGACCAATGCGATGGGCGTGGCCCATGGCGCGCGGGACGAGGCGGAGACAGCACTGAAGTCGATGATCGACCGCTGGCTTGCCGACCGCGATTTCGTCACCCGCGAAGAATTCGACGCGGTCCGCGCCATGGCGCAGAAAGCCCGCGAGGAAAACGCTGCTCTGGAGGCGCGCCTGGCGGCCCTCGAAGCACGGATGACCGACCAGGGGTAATACCCCTCGCCACAGATCGAGGTCAGGCGTCGCGCCGACCGCCCCCGTGGCGGTTGGGCAGGCGGCGATTCTGATCCGGTCACTCAGTCCAGTCACTCAGTCAGGTCCTGCGATCTCTGTCAGCGGGCGTTTGACGCTGCGCAGATGACGGTTTCGCGACATTTTGATGTGATCCTCAAGACATCCACAACAAATTGCGCTGTTCCCCAAATAAAGGGTTGCCAGACCCGTTCCGCATCCGCACCATATTTAGTGCGGGCACGGGGGCGAGCCCCGGCTTGTAGAACAGGCACCTAAGGGTCGGGGGCCGCTGGCCGATTGACCCTAGCGATAAACGAGGTGGCACATGGCCCTTTCCGAGCACATCCTGGAAGACGAGATTCATCCGATCGACATTGTCGAGCATCTGGCCGAACACAATGACTGGGACTTTGACCGGATCGGCGACGATCAGATCGCGATGGCCGTCGAAGGCCAATGGCGCACCTACTCCATTACGCTGGCCTGGTCGAACTACGATGAAACACTGCGCATGGTCTGCACTTTCGAAATGGAACCGCCGGAAGAGCGTCAGCACGATCTCTATGAACTCCTGAACGCGATCAATGATCAGTGCTGGACCGGGTCCTTTACCTTCTGGGCGGCGCAAAAACTGATGGTCTACCGCTATGGGCTGGTGCTCACGGGCGGGCAGGCGGCGACCGCCGAGCAGATTGATACGCTCATCACGGCCGCTGTTTTGAATGCCGAACGCTATTACCCCGCGATGCAGCTTCTGGTCTGGGGTGACCGCAGCCCGACGGATGCGCTGCAGGTGGCCATTGCAGAGGCCTACGGACGCGCCTAAACCGATGGATCATGGGCCCGGCGCCCATAATCGGGAGGGTCTGGTTCATGATGCTTGACAACCTTGCAGCCCGGGGCCTCGTGCTTCTGGGCTGCGGCAAGATGGGCTCGGCCATGCTCGAAGGCTGGCTCGCCGGAGCGCTTCCGGCCGACTCGGTCTGGGTGCGCGAACCGGCGCCCAGTGCGTGGCTCGCCGCGCAGCCCATACATCTCAATACGGACCTGCCAGAGGACCCGCTCCTCGTGCTGGTCGCGGTCAAACCACAGATCATGGCTGCGGCCCTGCCGGACCTCCGTGCCCTGGGCGACGCCCGCACGGTGTTCCTGTCAATTGCCGCTGGCACGCCCATCTCCTATTTCGAAGAGGTCCTGGGCGCGGCCACCCCGGTTATTCGCGCCATGCCGAACACGCCCGCCGCCATCCGGCGCGGCATCACGGCCATTGTCGGCAATGCCAACGTGGCACCCGAAGAGCTTGACCTGGCCGAAGCGCTTTTGGCCGCCATCGGGCGCACCGTCCGGCTCGACAGCGAAGCCCAGATCGACGCGGTGACCGGTCTGAGCGGATCGGGCCCGGCCTATGTCTTTCATATGATCGAAGCCATGGCGGCCGCCGGGCAGGCACAGGGCCTGCCGGCCGATCTTGCCATGCAACTGGCGATCTCGACCGTCTCCGGCGCCGGCGCGCTGGCCGACGCCTCGCCCGAGACCCCTGCGCAACTGCGGGTCAATGTCACCAGCCCGAACGGGACAACCCAGGCCGGGCTTGATGTGCTCATGGCCGACAACGGGCTTCGCGAACTGATCGACAAGACAATTGCCGCGGCAACCGCGCGGTCCAGGGAACTGGCCAGTGACTGAGATATCTTTCGAAGACTTCCTCAAGGTCGATGTCCGGGTCGGCACCATCACCCGGGCCGAACCCTATCCCGAGGCGCGCAAACCCGCGATCAAACTCTGGATCGATTTCGGCGAGGAGATCGGCGAGAAAAAATCCTCCGCCCAGATCACCGTTCACTACGATCCCGCAAGTCTCGTCGGCCAACAGGTCATGGCCGTGGTCAACTTCCCGCCCCGCCAAATCGGCCGCTTCCTGTCCGAAGTGCTGGTGCTGGGATGTCCCGATGAGAACGGGGCCATCGTGCTGGTCCGCCCGGACCGCCCCGTCCCGAAAGGCGGCCGCCTGCACTGACTTCTGAGGTCCGCCCGACCCTGCTGCTTTCTTCTTGGGCAAAATACTTCAACACAACCGCGCCAGGGGCGCATCGCCCGACTGCGTCGCGCACCCGGATCAGCGCGTGCTTTCCGAGCGATCCCCGACTGCCTCCCGCCAGTGCCGGCGGCACAGCGACACATAGCGCTCATTCCCGCCGATCTGGATCTGCGCGCCATCGTTGATCACTGTCCCGTCCTCGGCCTTGCGCACCACCATCGTGGCCTTGCGCCCGCAGTGACAGATCGTGCGGACTTCGCGCATCTCGTCGGCCAGCGCCAGCAGCGTGGCCGATCCCGGAAAAAGTGACCCACGGAAATCCACCCGCAGCCCGTAGCACATAACCGGCAGGCCCAGATCGTCCACCACGCGAGCCAGTTGCCAGACCTGATCGCGGGTCAGAAACTGCGCCTCGTCGACAAAGACACAATGGATCGGCTCTTGCGTCTGCGCGGCTTGGAGGCGCGCAAAAAGATCGTCATCGGGTCGGAACGTCTCGGCCGCCTCGGATATGCCGATCCGGGACGCAATCCGCTCCGCACCATCGCGTTCATCAATGTGCGCGGTCAACAGGAAGGTCCGCATCCCGCTCTCGCGGTAATTGTAGGACGCCTGCAGCAAAATCGCCGATTTCCCGGCATTCATCGTTGAATAGTGAAAGAACAGCTTTGCCATGGGCGCGGGTCCGTCAGGCCTCTGCCCCCTGCAGCGATTTCACCCCGATGCCGCCTTCACTCTGCGCGCGCATCGACAGCGCCGCGGCATGGGCGGCGGCGGCAGTGGTGAAATAGGGGATCTTGTCATAGAGCGCGATGGAGCGGATGGAGCGGCTGTCCTCCACCGCCTGCGCGCCCTCGGTGGTGTTGATCACCAATTGCACGCCCCCGTCTTTCATCAGATCGGTCACATCCGGGCGGCCTTCGTAGACCTTGTTCACCTGCCGGCAGGCAACGCCGTGCTCGGAGAGCCAGCTTGCCGTGCCCCGGGTCGCGACAATCGTGAAGCCCAGAGCAATCAGCACCTGCGCGGCCTCCACCATGTGCGGTCCCTTGTCGAGATCACGGATCGAGATGAAGGCGCAGCCCGCCAGCGGCAGGACCATGCCCGCGCCCATCTGCGCCTTCAGGAAGGCCCGGGGGAAGTCGCGGTCCCAGCCCATGACCTCGCCGGTCGAGCGCATCTCCGGGCCCAGGATCGTATCCACGCCAGGAAAGCGGGCAAAGGGCAGGACGGCCTCTTTGACCGAGAACCAGGGCATGTTCGGATCGGCCAGCGTCATCGGATCGGCCAGCGGCAGCATCGTGTCATAATCCACATCGGCATAAGGCGCGCGTTGCGGGAAATGCGACAGCGGCTCGCCCGCCATCACCCGGGCGGCGATGGAGGCAATGGCTGAATCGGTGGCTTTGGCGACAAAAGGCACGGTGCGCGAGGCGCGGGGGTTCACTTCGATCAGAAAGATCTCTTCGCCCTTCACGGCAAACTGCACGTTCATCAGCCCCACGACGTTCAGCGCCTTGGCCAGCGCTTCGGTCTGCGTCTCGATCTCTTCAATGATCGGGCGGGGGAGGGAATAGGGCGGCAGCGAACAGGCGCTGTCCCCGGAATGCACACCGGCCTCCTCGATATGCTGCATGATGCCGGTGACATGCACCGCCGCCCCATCCGACAGCGCGTCCACGTCCAGCTCGACCGCACCCGACAGATAGCTGTCAAGCAGCACCGGGCTGTCGCCCGAGACCACCACTGCTTCCGAGATATAGCGTTCAAGCTGGGCCATATCCCGCACGATCTCCATCGCGCGTCCGCCCAGCACATAGGAAGGGCGGATCACCAGTGGAAAACCGATTTCCTGCGCGATCTTGCGCGCCTGATCCTCGGTCGACGCAATCCCGTTGTGTGGCTGTTTCAGCCCGAGATCCTGAACGAGCTTCTGAAAGCGCTCCCGGTCTTCGGCCAGATCAATCGCGTCCGGCGAGGTGCCCAGGATCGGGATTCCTTCCGCAGCCAGGGCATTGGCTAGCTTCAGCGGGGTCTGCCCGCCAAACTGGACGATGACCCCGTGCAAAGTGCCGTTCTGCTGCTCCAGCCGCAGGATTTCCAGCACATGTTCCAGCGTCAGTGGCTCGAAATAGAGCCGGTCCGAGGTGTCGTAGTCGGTCGAGACCGTCTCGGGATTGCAATTGATCATGATGGTCTCATACCCCGCTTCGGTCAGGGCAAAGCAGGCATGACAGCAGCAATAGTCAAATTCGATCCCCTGGCCGATCCGGTTCGGACCACCGCCCAGGATGACCACCTTCTGGCGACCAGAAGGGCGCGCTTCGCATTCCACCTCGCCCATCATCGGGACTTCGTAGGTGGAGTACATGTAAGGCGTCTGCGCTTCGAATTCGGCGGCACAGGTGTCGATCCGCTTGAACACCGGCGTCACGCCCAGGTTCTGGCGCGCGCGGCGCACATTGGCTTCGTCGCGGCCGGTCAATTCAGCCAGGCGGCCATCCGTAAAGCCCTGCATCTTGAGCCCGCGCAACCCCTCTTCGGTCATCGGCAGCCCGTCGCGGCGGATCTCGTCCTCGGCCTCGACAATCTCGCGAATGCGAGCCAGGAACCAGGGATCAAACTTGGTCACGCCGAAAATCTGATCGTCGCTCAACCCATGGCGCATGGCTTGTGCAATCGTGCGCAGCCTGTCAGGCGTCTGGGCCGACAGCGCCTTGGTCACGGCCGCCTGGTCCGGCGCGCCCGGGATTTCGATCTCGTTGAACCCTGTGAGACCCGTCTCCAGAGAAGCCAGCGCTTTTTGCAGAGACTCATGGATCGTCCGGCCAATCGCCATCGCTTCGCCGACCGATTTCATCGCGGTGGTCAAATAGGGCTCGGCGCCCGGGAATTTTTCGAACGCAAAGCGCGGGATCTTGGTCACGACATAGTCGATGGTCGGCTCAAAGCTCGCCGGTGTCACCTTGGTGATGTCGTTGTCGAGTTCATCGAGCGTATAGCCGACAGCAAGTTTGGCTGCGATTTTGGCAATCGGGAAACCGGTCG
>JBCDEC010000193.1:0-8943 GCA_039179965.1 Pseudomonadota bacterium | reverse complement strand
CACGGTGGATGGGGACAAGAAACTGTCGGTCAGCGAGAGCTTTGATCCGCAGGGCAATGACCGCGGGCCGGTGAACGCGCTCTGGCAGGCGCTGGCAAAGGATCTGGGGCGCTATTCGGAGCAGCTTGCCGATATGCATCTGGTCGACTTCAAGGTGCGGATCACCCAGGGCGGGACAGAGGCCGTGACCCGGGTGATCATCGACAGCGAAGACGGGCAGGGTCGGCGCTGGTCGACTGTCGGGGTGTCGGCCAACATCGTGGACGCCTCCTTTGAGGCCCTGTTGGATGCGATCCGCTGGAAACTGGTGCGCGACGGGCAAGGGGCGAGCGAGAGCGCGCTGGAAGACGCGCAATGACCGCTTTTGAGCGGCTCTATTCCGGGCTCGACCGGGAGGGGCCGGGCGTGCCGGAAGATGTGCTCTGGGCGCTGTCGCGGCTTGGACTTTCAGGGGAAGTGCGGGTCTGCGATGCGGGATGCGGCTCGGGCGCTGACACCCTGACGCTGGGGGAGGTTTTGCCTGACGCGCAGATCGAGGCGGTGGAGCAGATGCCGCATCTTGCGCAGGAGGCGCAAGCGCGGGTCAGCGATCTGGCGCATGTGACGGTGCGGTGCGGGGACATGGCCAGGATAGACGGCCCCTATGACCTGATCTGGTGTGCCGGCGCGATCTATTTCCTTGGCGTGACCGAAGGCCTGCGCGCCTGGTCCGGCGCATTGGCGCCGGGCGGTGCCGTGGCCTTCAGCGAACCGGTGCGACTGGCGCCGGATGATCCGGATGTCGAAGCGTTTTGGGCGGATTACCCCAACCTGACGGATCTGGCCGGGATCGACTCCCGGGTGGCGGCGGCGGGGTTTGAGATCATCGACCACCGGCTGATCCTCGGCGCGCCCTGGGCGGCCTACTACAGCAGCCTTGCGGCGCGGATGATCAGCCTGTCGTCCGATCCCGAACCAGAGATGCAGGAGGTGCTGGCCGAGTCCTGGCAGGAGGCCACGCTCTGGCGCGCCGCCCGGGAGCGCATCGCCTATGCGTTGATCCTCGCGCGTCCGGCATGAGCTTTGACGCCAATGTCACCGCCTGCGCCGCACTTGTGGAAAAGGCCGACCCGGACCGGTTCCTGGCCGTGATGGCTGCGCCGCCGCCGGCGCGGGCCAGGCTCTTTCCGATCTATGCAATGAACGTCGAGGTGTCGCGCGCGCCCTGGGTGACGGCGGAACCCATGATCGCCGAGATGCGGCTGCAATGGTGGCGTGATGCACTGGAGGAGATCGCCAAGGGCGGGCCAGTGCGCAAACATGAAGTGACGACGCCGCTGGCCGATTGCCTGTCGCCTGACATGGCTGCGATTCTGGATGAATATGTCGCTGTAAGGCGCTGGGATATATACAAGGATCCCTTTGAAGACGCAGCGCATCTGGATGCCTATCTGACGCAGTCCTCGGGCCAGTTGATGGTCGCGGCGGCGCAGGCGTTGGGGGCCGCACCGGACGCGCCGCTGAAGGACCTGGGCTGGGCACTGGGGCTTGCCAACTGGCTGCGCGCGGTCCCGGATCTGGAGTCGCGGGGACGGATTCCACTGCTTGACGGGACTGAGACCGGCGTGCGGGACCTGGCGCGCCGGGGGCTTGCGCGGCTGGCTGAAGCGCGGCGCGGGATGTCACAGGTGGCCCCGAACGTAAAACCGGCGCTGCTCGCGGCCTGGCAGGCGGGGCCTCTGCTGAACCGGGTGGTCAGAGACCCCGGATGCGTGGCGCGCGGCGAACTTGGGCTGTCAGAGGGCGGAAAGCGCGTGCGCCTGATCTGGGCATCCCTGCGCGGGCGCGTTTAGGCCTGAGCGGTCCCGCGCTGGCGGAAGACCAGCCAGATCAGCGCGCCGCCTGCCAGCGTCAGGAAGGGCACCATGGCCATATTGACTGCGCTCCAGCCCTCGACCGGCGAGCCGCCGGAGCAATTCATCAGGCCGCCCGAGGCCAGCGTTGCCAGCGTGACCGTACCAAAGACGATCAGGTCATTGACGCCTTGCAGGCGGCCACGCTCATCCACTGTATGGGCCGAGGTCAGCAGCGTGGTCGATCCGATGAAACCAAAGTTCCATCCCAGGCCCAGAAGGATCAGGGCGCCGTAGAAGTTGAACAGGTCGACCCCCATCAAAGCCACGGCGCCGGCGCCGGCGAGAATAAAGAGGCCAACGCCGACGATGCGCTCTGCGCCGAACCGGGCAATCAGGTGCCCGGTGAAGAAGGACGGCACGAACATGGCCAGGACATGACCCATGACCACGTTAGAGGCATCCGAGACGGAATAGCCACAGCCCACCACGGCGATGGGGGTCGACGTCATCACCAGGCTCATCAGCGCGTAGGAGACGGCCGCGCAGATCACCGCGACGGTGATCGTGGGCGTGGTCAGAAGCTCCCAGACCGAGCGGCCCCGTGACGCGCCCGCGTTCCGTGCGTCGGGCTTGGGGATGTCGAGCCCCAGGAAAAGAAACACGCCCACCAGATTGACCAGTGCGGCCGCCAGATAGACCGGGAAGAAGCGCATCGGCGAGGCATCCGCGACCCCGGTGGTCAGATAGGACACCACCTGCGGACCAATGATGGCCGAGACAAGCCCTCCGGCCATCACGTAGGAAATCGCTTTGGGCCGAAACGCATCGCTCGCCGTGTCGGCGGCCGCGAAACGATAAAAACCCTGCGATGACATATAGATACCCGACAGATACCCGCCAGCGGCAAAGACCCAGAAATTGCCGGTAAAGAGGCCGTAGGCCGAAAGCAGGGAGCCCAGGCAGCCCCCGGTGGCGCCGAGGAAAAATCCGTTGCGGCGTCCGAACCTCTGCATGAAGTGGCTGAGCCAGGGCGCCGTCGTCATGGACCCGAAGACGATGAGCGAAACGGGCAGGGTGGCCAGGCAGGCGTTGGGCGCCAATTGCTGCCCCGCCAGTCCGGCCACAACGAAATACATCGGCATCTGGCTGCCCAGAAGCGCCTGCGCGGCGACGAGGACTCCGACGTTGCGCCGGGCGCGGGTGTCTGACACAGCTTGCATGTTGCGCGACTATCTGGCTTGACAGGGCAGAGCAAGGGGGGCGCGCCGCGCGTGAGTATCACAATTTCGCAGCACAACGACTCCGGTCCGGTTGGACGGATCATTGAGACGCCCGATTGCGTGGCAGAAGGGGCGGCCTGGCTGGCCGCGCAAGATCCGCGCCTGGGTCAGGCGCTGGCCGAGACCGGACCGCTGCCGCTGCGACGCAAGCCTGACGGGTTTGCGGAATTGCTCTCCGCCATTGTCTCACAACAGGTCTCCACCGCATCCGCCCAGGCGATCTGGGGGCGCATGAAGACCGCCGGTCTGACGGGGCCGCGCAAGATCATGTGGGCCTCGGACGAGGATCTGCGTGCCGTGGGCCTGTCGCGCCAGAAAATCCGGTATGCGCGCGCGCTTGCGGACGCGCGGATTGACTATCGCGCGCTTAGGGATGCGCCGACCGATGAGGTCATCGAAACGCTGGTGGCCGTGCCGGGGATCGGCATCTGGACGGCGGAGATTTATGCGATGTTTTCCCTGGGCCGCGCGGATGTCTTCGCGCCGGGTGATCTGGCCTTGCAAGAAGCCGCCCGGATCCTTTTTGATCTTCCCGACAGGCCCAAGGAGCGTGCGCTGCGCGAGATGGCCGAGGCGTGGTCGCCCTGGCGCTCGGTCGCAGCACGGCTGTTTTGGTCGTATTACCGCGTCGCCAAGAACCGGGAGGGAGTGCGATGATCCGTGCAAGTCTTTTGGCCGCAATGCTGTTCCCGGCGTCGGTCTGGGCCGCTGATTTTACCCGCGAGACATGGTGTGAAGGCGAAGCCGTGCTGCCCGATGACGTGGGCTCGGCGACCCTCTTCGATCTCAAGCTGTGGTTTGAAGACGGGGCGTTTTCGAGCGTTGCCCGCAACCTCGCAAGCGGCGAGGTGCTGCAAGTCTCCGGCACCTGCGATATCGCGCGCGATGACATCTGCCAACAGGTCTTTGAGGATGCCTCAGGGTCGGCGCAGGACGGCTTTGCCTTCGTTCTCCAGCCCATGCAGGACGAGCACTATCTTTTGAAAGTCATGTGGCTGAACGGAGCGCAGGGGCGCGGGTTGCTGCGCTGTTACAGCGCGATTTGAGGCGCATCCGCCGCAAGCAAGGGAAGAGGATCTCAGATGACACGCGTTTTGACGGCGGACCGCCGCGCGCCCGCTTCGGGCGACCTTCGATCGGTGGTGGTGTTCCTGCATGGCTATGGCGCCAACGGGGCCGACCTGCTTGGGATTGCGGATGTGCTCGCCGAGCATTTGCCGGACACGCTGTTTGTGGCCCCAGATGCACCGGAGGCCTGCCCCGGAGTGCCGGGGGGCTATCAGTGGTTTCCGATCCCGTGGATTGACGGCTCATCCGAGGAAGCCGCCGCGCGCGGCATGGAGCAGGCCGTAAAGGATCTGAACGCCTTTCTCGATGCGCTGATGGTCGATGAGGATGTCCTGCCCGAACAGGTGGTGCTGTTCGGTTTCTCGCAAGGCACCATGATGAGTCTGCATGTGGCGCCGCGCCGCGAAGATGAGGTGGCCGGCGTGGTGGCGTTCTCGGGGCGGTTGTTGTCGCCCGAGTCACTGGCCGAGGAAACCCTGGTGCGCCCGCCGATCCTGCTGATCCACGGCGACGCCGATGACGTGGTGCCGCCGCAGTCTTTGCCACAGGCCGCCGAGGCGCTGCAGGAAGCCGGATGGAAGGATGTCTATGCCCATGTCATGAAAGGCACCGGTCACGGGATCGCGCCGGACGGGCTGAGCGTTGCGCTGGCATTCATGCGCGACAAGCTGGGACTGTAGGCGGCAACACAGGGGAGCAGACACCATGATCATCGTAACGGGCACGTTTCAACTGGAGGACCGGTCGGTCGAACCCGACCTCGTCGCGGCAGCCAAAGTCGTTCTGTCGGAAACCCGCAAGGAGCCGGGCTGTCAGGTTTATGAGTTTTCCCGCCTGATCGACGCAGAGGACACGTTTCGCATCTACGAAGAATGGGACAGTGACGCCGCCCTTGCCGCGCATTTCGAGACCGAGCACGTCAAGGTTTTCGGCGCGGCCCTCGGGCGGCTCGGCGTGCGTGGGATGGAGATTTCGAAGCGCGAGGCAGGTCCGCAAAAACCGTTGCGCTGATTTCGGCCCAGGCTCCAGGCTGCAGGCCATTCAGCCCCACCGGTCCGATCTGCCAGCGCACCAGACGCAGGCAGGGGTGACCCACGGCCGCCGTCATGCGCCGGACCTGACGGTTGCGGCCTTCGTTTATGCCAAGTTCGATCCAGCAATCCGGCACGGATTTGCGCGCACGGATGGGCGGCACGCGCGGCCAGATCTCGGGGGGTGCGATGCGGCGCACGCGGGCGGGCCGGGTCCGCCCGTCCTTCAGATCGACACCATTGGCCAGTGCGGCAAGCGCGTCCGGCCCGGGCAGACCCTCAACCTGCGCGAGGTAGGTCTTTTCCAGTTTCTGACGCGGCTCGGCGATGCGCGCCTGCAGCCTCCCGTTGTCGGTCAGAAGCAAAAGCCCCTCGCTGTCCCGGTCGAGCCGCCCGGCCGGGTAAACGTCCTTGACCGGGATGAAATCGGCCAGCGTCGGGCGCCCGTCCGCGCCTCCCGAAAACTGGGTCAGAACACCGTAAGGTTTGTTAAAAACAATCAGGCGGGTCATTGTGCTTAATAGGGTCTCCCAAGGCCAAGAGGCAGGGTGGCGCAGATGTGGATAAGTGTCACCTGCTTGTCACGGAATCGTCTTATCACCGCGACAACTGTGGAACATCTGGGTCTTGCCAGAAAGATACCACGAGATATAGTTCTTTGAGACTCGGTGGATAACCGGCCGGGTCTCTTCCAGGAGTAGAGCAGTCAGGCGAGGGCAGCTGAGGTATGGACGGCGATTTCAGGACCGATTTTGTGCGAGAACCATCGGCGTTGAAACACCACCCGGCACTGGTGTTGAACGCGGATTACCGCCCCTTGTCCTATTACCCACTTTCTCTGTGGCCCTGGCAGGAGGCCATCAAGGCTGCCTGGCTCGACCGGGTGGCCATTGTGGCCGAATATGATGAGGTCGTGAGGTCGCCCAGTACCCAGATCCGAATACCTTCGGTTGTGGTTCTCAGAGACTATGTGAAACCTCAAAAGCGCGTGGCCTTCACGCGCTTTAATTTATTTCTGCGCGACGAATTCCGCTGCCAGTACTGCGGCGCAAAAGGGGATCTGACCTTTGACCATGTTGTGCCGCGTGCAGCAGGGGGGATCACCTCCTGGCAGAACGTGGTTGCGGCATGTTCGAAATGCAATCTGCGCAAGGGGTCCAAGTCCTTGCGTCATGCCGGGATGTCTTTGCGCAAGCCGCCGCGCCAGCCCTATGCCGAAGAGCTTCGCAATATGGGCCGGAAGTTTCCGCCGAACTATCTGCACGACAGCTGGATGGACTTTCTCTACTGGGACAGCGAGCTCGACGCCTGAGCCCTGCGCGCCTAGGCCTTGCGCAGCGTGGCGGCGATCCAAAGCGCGGCCAATCCCAGCGAAATCAGCGCATTCCATCCCGCCATCGACAGCCCCAGCATCTCCCACGGGATGTCATCGCAGCGCACCAGCGGCGCAGCCATGATCTGATCCATCAGTTCATCGGTGCTGAGCCCCGAGATGTCGCCGGACGTGCAGCTTGACGGTCCTTCCCAGAGCCCGCGTTCCACGCCGGCGTGGTAGATCCCGATCCCGGCCGTGGTCAGAGCGGCCAGTGCGCCCAGTGCGGGCAAGAGCCGCCAGGACAAGACCAGGGCCGCCACCCCGATAAAGATGGCCACCCCATGCGGGTAGCGCTGCCAGTAGCACATTTTGCAGGGCGGCATCTGACCTACATACTGAAAGAGAAACGCCCCGGCCAGCATGAGTGCGGAGCCAAGTGTTGCCAGCAGGATCAATTGTTTACGTGTCACGTGTGCCTCAATTATATTGTCTTTGGGCGCGCCTGTTCCGAAACGCGCCGGTTTTGTGAGCGCAGGTGTCGCCGGGTCACAGGCCCATCCAGTCTTTGATCAGGCTGACCAGCGTGGCCCCGGCAAAAATCAGCGACGCAATCCAGGCCGACCCGAGGAGCGCGCCCAGGATAACCAGAACACCATCGCGCTGCAAAAGTCCCATGGACACGATAACCACGGCCAGACCCGGTACCGTGTTGGTGCCCGGCAACGGCACCAGGATGGATGCGCTGAAAAGCACCAGAGCAAGGCCCACGATCTGATCCACCGGCGCCCGCGTCAGCCCCGTCAGGCGCGGATGGCTGAATGCTTCGATCCGTCGCAGCCAGGGGCCGGCGCGGTGGGCGAGGCCGCGCAAGCCTTCGGTTGAAATCTCACGGGTGCCCAGTTTTTCCGGCAACCAGGGCGTTGTGCGCCCAATCAGGATCTGCACCGAGACGAACATCAGCGGAACGGAAACGATCTGGGGCACCCCGTAGAGAAAGGGGATGCAACACGGCAGCGCAAGGACCAGAAGGAACAGGCCAAACGCCCGCTCGTGCAGCTCGCCGAGGATCCAGTTGAGCGTCACGGCATCGCCCTGCGCATCAGTGGCCAGTGTCTCCAGCCGTTGGGAAATTGCCAGGTCCTTGCTGGAATGGTCCGCCACTCTAAGGTCTCCTGAACGTTCGTTTCTTTGGATATCACCGGCGCGCGCGCACCGGTTAGCAAACCTGGAGATCGGACACCAGCGCTTGCGCGAGGACGCACGACGGAAACATCGCTTTGGACTGGACGCGCCCGATGGGTGCCGCTAAGAGAAGCATCCGTGGCCCAAGTGGCGGAATGGTAGACGCAGGGGATTCAAAATCCCCCGCCTTTGCGGGCGTGCCGGTTCGAGTCCGGCCTTGGGTACCAAGGGCTTATTGGAAATTGGGCGTTGCCCCAAAAGGTGCGATTCCCACACCTGACTCCTACTTCATGTTTTGTTTTCGTTCTGTTCATGTGCAAGCCGACTCAGCTTCTTCCGGCTGGCTCTGGAGCGGTAGTAGACGACCATCTCTGCGCTCTGAGGCCATCATTTCGGTCCGGCGAACCGGACGATTGTGGAAGGAGGACGGCCCGGCGGCTAGGGCCTGCAACGAGATACTGCAGGTCTCAGAGTACTTCGGCAGAGCATTCTGGAAACGGTGGAGTGGTTACCACATCCGGAGTCCCATCGAAGCCAAGATGCGATGCCTCAAGGCGTTCGGCGAGCGCATCATGGCAAGAGATCCAGACCGACAGACCGCTGAGATCCACATCCGCATCGCCCTCATGAACCGGTTCTCGGCCCTCGGAACGGCCGAGATCTCCTGTGTCAAATGGTCAAAGTGGGGAAAGGGGAAACTTGCTCTCAATCCGCTTTATGCAACAACGCCAACTCAACCGCGCCGCTGCTCTCGCTGAGTGGCGCGGTCTGTGCGCGAATTAATGGACAGTGTCACTGTCCGTGCGGAGAGTGGTTCGAATTAGTCTGACAGCACCAATCAGGTGGTTTCTTTCTTCCTCGCCAGGATCAAGGGCGCACGGCTTTGATCGTTGTGAAGACGCGTTAGCTTATCCGCAAGCGCCGTGAATTGCGCCTTCTCGTCCTCCGTCAAACCTTCCAGAATCTTGTCTTGAGAGGCGGCAACAAGGGGGCGCATGCGCTTCAGCATCGCCTTGCCGCCAGCGGTCAGCGTAAGCCGTTTGGCCCGCCGATCCGTCTCGCTTGTTTGGCGCTCGACCAGACCCTTGACAGCCAGCCGTTCAATTACGCCGCCTATGGTCGGACGATCCAGCGCGATCATGCCCGCCAGCGTTGCCTGATCAATGCCGGGGTTTTCCTCAAGAATCGACAGCGCCGCAAACTGCGGAGACGTCAGATCGACTCCCCCGGCT
>JBCDEC010000192.1:0-8952 GCA_039179965.1 Pseudomonadota bacterium | reverse complement strand
GCTGATCGGCAAGACGAACCTTGATCAAGTCGCCACCGGCCTGGTGGGTGTGCGCACACCCTACGGCGCCCCCAAGAACGCTTTGGACCCGCTGATCGTTCCGGGTGGGTCCTCGGGCGGGTCAGGCGTTGCCGTGGCTCACGGGATCGCCACGTTTTCGCTGGGCACAGACACGGCTGGGTCCGGGCGGGTGCCTGCTGCTTTGAACAACATCGTCGGGTTGAAGCCAACGCTGGGGTCCCTGTCGGCCACAGGTCTTGTCCCGGCCTGCCGGACGCTGGATACGATCTCTGTCTTCGCGCTGACTGTGTCAGACGCATACGCAGCTTTTGGAGCAGCGGCGGTCTATGATTGTGCAGACAGCTACGCCCGAGACATCGCGACACCGGCACTGGTCGCGCCGCCAAAAGCACCAAGGATAGGCATTCCGTCACAGGACAGCATCCGGTTCGAAGGTGACGATGCGCAGGCCCGGTCATTTGCCGATACCGTCGCGGTCCTGAAAGCTGGCGGCGCATCCGTTTCAGAGATCGATTTCACGCCGCTCTACGAAATAGCGCAGATGCTTTACTTCGGGTCCTGGGTGGCCGAACGTTATGTCGCCACCGAAAGCCTGATGGACACGAACCCTGACGCGCTGTTCCCGGTCACCCGGAAAATCATTGGCTCGGCGGTCGGCAAAACCGCGGCAGAAACCTTCAAAGACTACTACAAATTGAAAGACCTGATCGCTCAGGTCCAGCCGGCGATCACTGCTTGTGATGCGCTGTGCGTGCCAAGTATTCCCACCTTTGCAACCGTTGCCGAGCTGGACGCCGATCCCATGGGGCCGAACAACATGCTCGGCACCTACACCAACTTTGTAAACCTGATGGATATGTGCGGAATTGCGGTGCCAACGCCCACGCGGTCTGACGGGCGGCCCGGCAGTGTCACGATCCTGGCCGAGGCGGGCGCAGACGCAAAGGTGGCGGCGCTTGCAACCAGACTCGAGGCCTTGGGCAATCGCAAACTGGGCGCGACGGACTGGGATTTTGTTGCCGAAGACCTGCCGGACGAACCGGCCGAAGACGCCATCCGGATCGCGGTCTGCGGCGCGCATATGTCCGGGCTGCCGCTGAACCATACTTTGACGGATCGTGGTGCGACATTCGTGCGCGCGGACACCAGCGCGCCTGACTACACGTTCCTTGCCCTTGCCGGAGGGCAGATCCAGCGCCCGGGCATGGTGCGTAGGGCACCCGGCACGGGGGCCGCGATTGCGCTCGAACTCTGGGACATGCCGAGCACCGCCTTTGGCGGTTTCATGAAGACGATCCCGGCGCCTTTGGGCATCGGCACCATCACATTGGCAGACGGTACGCAGGTGCAGGGATTTGTCTGTGAGGCCATTGCCGGTGAAGGCGCCGAGGACATCAGCGAACTTGCAGACTGGCGAAAGTACCTGGCCGAAATGGCCTGACACAAGAGCGCGCTCGAGGCGCGCCAACCCAAAAACGCGCAGCAATGTGCGACACAACACGGAGACTGGAATGACTGAGATTTCGAGAAGACGACTCCTGCAAACCGGTGCAATGACCGCAGCAAGTTTGCCGTTCTTGCGCGTCCTGCCCGCCCAAGCGCAAAGCAGCGATGTTCTGGTTGCAGTGAACGGTCAGACGATCAACAGCCTTGATCTTCACCGCACCGGTACGAACCGCCCCAGCTACCAGGTGGCCATCAACTGCTATGACCGGCTTGTGTCCTTTGGCACCAAGCCGTCATCCGGCGGAGGTCTGGAATTCGACTACTCCAAGGTTGAACCGGAACTGGCCGAAAGCTGGAGTATCTCGGACGATGGCCTGGTCCTGACCTTCAACCTCCGCGACGCGACTTTCCAGGATGGAAGCCCGGTGACTGCGGCAGATGTAAAATGGTCATTTGATCGTGCGGTGTCTCTCGGCGGCTTCCCGGCGGTTCAGATGAAAGCTGGCGGCTTTGTACGGCCAGACCAGTTCGCCGCAATTGATGACAAAACCTTCCAGATCACTCTGGATTCTCCGTCAAAACTGGCGATCCCGGATCTTGCGGTTCCCATCCCGTTCGTCATCAACTCGAAAGTCGCGATGGAAAATGCGACGGACGAAGATCCTTGGGCCACGGAATATCTCCACCTGAACACCATCGGATCGGGCGCCTTCAAGGTCGCCCGCTGGGCGCCCGGCGAGCAGCTTGTCTATGAGCGCAACGACGACTGGGCCAGCGGGCCTTTGCCGGCCTACCAGCGCGTTGTCATCCGCGAAGTGCCCTCGGCTGCGACACGGCGTGCGGTCATCGAACGCGGCGACGCTCAGGTGTCGTTCAACATCCCCAGCAAAGACGCACTTGAGTTGTCCGAGATCATGGAGGTCAATTCCACCCCCATCGCCAACTGCATCAATTGCGTCGGTCTCAACTACAATTTCGAACCGTTCCAGGATGGCGACGTCCGCAAAGCGGTGGCCTATGCGATCCCCTACGCGGCGATCTTTGAGGCCGCAGCCTACGGCCGTGGCGCGCCGCTATGGGGCCCTGAAACCGAGCGCTCTGACATCGCCTGGTCGCGTCGTAGCGGCTATGTCGAGGACCTGGACAAGGCCGCCGAGCACCTTGCCAAGTCGGGGTATCCGGATGGGTTTGAAGTGCCGTTCTCGATCAGCCTGAACCAGCTCGACTGGATGGAGCCAGCGGCTCTGCTTATCCAGGAAAGCCTCGGAAAAATCGGCATCTCGGTTACGATCGACAAGATTCCCGGGGCTGATTGGCGCACCGCGTCCCTGGTTGAAAAGCGGCTGGCCTTCCACCTTGAGGGCTTTGGGGGCTGGCTGGATACGCCGGATTACTACTTCTTCTGGGCTTACAAAGACGGGCACCTGTTCAACTCGTCCAATTACCGCAACGAAGAGATCGAAGCGCTGGTGGATGTGACTCTGCCAATGGAGGTCGATCATCCCGACTATGAGTCCAACGTCAAACGCATGCTGGATATTGCGCTGGAAGAACTGCCGCGCATTCCGCTTTGGCAGCCTGCCTTGAACGTCGCACTGAACGGAGCCACAGATTACGAATTCTGGTTCCACCGGCAACTAGACGTTCGGCCGATCAAGCCAGCGTAATGTCATCTCGTGCAAGGATCATCGTTGCACGTCTGCTTCAGGCCATCCCGGTTGTCATCGGGGTGGTCATCATCACATTTGTCCTCACGCGTGCCTTGCCAGGCGACCCGGCGGTTTACTTCGCCGGGGATGCGGCGGATGAGGCATCCATCCAGCAGGTGCGCGAGACACTCGGTCTGGATAAACCTCTGACGCAGCAGTTCCTGATTTACGTTAGTGACTTGGTGCGCGGCGACTGGGGCAACAGCCTGTCCACGGGCCAGCCCGTTTTGTCCGATCTGTCGCGACGTCTGCCGGCATCGCTTGAACTGACCCTCCTGGCCTTGCTTTTGTCATGCGCCATCGCGATCCCTCTGGGTGTGATGGCGGCGACAAAACCGGGATCATGGCGAGACCACCTGTGCCGGGTTTTGGTCACCGCCGGTGTTTCGCTGCCGACGTTCTTTACCGGCATCCTTCTGATCTACGTGTTTTACTATCTGCTCGACATCGCCCCTTCACCGCTCGGTCGGCTCGACTTTTTGTATATCGAACCTGATCCAATCACCGGGTTCTACCTGATTGACACCGCGCTCGCGGGCGATTGGGAGACGTTCGGCGGCGCCGCAAAGCAACTCATCCTGCCGGCCTGTACAATGGCCATTTTCACCCTTGCTCCGATTGCGCGGATGACGCGGGCGTCGATGCTGCAGGCCTTGTCTTCGGATTTCATCCGAACGGCGCGTGCCGCAGGCTTGGCGCGGCGGACGGTCCTGCTGAGCTACGCGTTGAGAAACGCGCTTTTGCCGGTTGTGACCACCTTGGGTATGGTGTTTTCGTTTGCGCTCGGCGCGAACGTGCTCGTTGAAAAAGTCTTTGCCTGGCCAGGCATCGGGTCCTATGCCGTCGATGCCCTGGTCGCTTCGGACTACGCCGCCGTTCAGGGGTTTGTGCTGGCTATGGCGCTGTTGTTCGTGGCGCTCAACCTGATCATAGATCTGCTCTATGCCGTAATAGATCCCCGTATCGGGTTTGAAGCCACATGAGCACGGCCGAGCCTCAGTCCTTTCTCGGCCACGTGGGCTATGTGTTGCGCCAGAACCCGGTGACGATGGTCGCCTTTGGAATGCTGGCGCTATTGATCTTTTGTGCGGTCTTTGGGCCCGCGCTTGCGCCCTATGATCCGCTTGCGTCGAGCGACAAAATCTTGCAACCGCCAAACGCAAGCCACTGGTTCGGAACGGACCACCTTGGGCGCGACGTCTTCAGTCGCGTGATCGTGGCGACGCGGCTGGACATGGTCATTTCCATCGGCGCCGTGGCGCTTTCGTTCGTGGCCGGGTCCATTCTGGGCTGCGTCGCGGGATATTGGGGCGGTTGGTTTGACTCTGTCATCAGCCGGGGCCTCGACATGATCATGGCCTTTCCGCTCTTCGTGCTCGCGATGGGGATTGTCGCCGCGCTCGGGAATACGGTCGAAAACGTGATCTACGCCACGGCGGTGATCAACACGCCGTTTTATGCCCGCGTTGTGCGCGCCGAGGTCAATATCCGGCGCGACGCTGGTTTCGTTCAGGCCGCGAAACTGGCCGGAAACTCGGACCTGCGGGTCGTGGCGCTGCATATCTTTCCCAATGCCCTGCCACCGATGATGGTTCAGGTCTCGCTCAATATGGGCTGGGCAGTTCTGAATGCCGCCGGTCTCAGTTTTATCGGCTTGGGTGTGCGCCCACCGACCCCGGAATGGGGAATAATGGTGGCTGAAGGCGCCAATTACATCATATCGGGCGAATGGTGGCTGGCCGTGTTCCCCGGGCTCTGGCTTATGATCGCCGTGTTTACCTTCAATCTACTGGGCGATGGACTGCGTGACATAGTCGACCCGCGGCAGAGGCGCTGATGCTTGAGATCAGAAACCTCCGCGTTCAGTTTGAAACCCGCAACGGGACAGTGGATGCTGTTCGCGGCATCGATCTCGATCTTGCGCGGGGCGAAACGCTCGGTATCGTCGGTGAAAGCGGGTCCGGAAAGTCGGTGACGGCGTTCAGCCTGTTGCGCATTCTGGATGCGGGCGGCGAAATCGCGTCTGGCAGTCTGACCTACGGGGGCATTGATCTGGCGCTGGCAGATGATGCCGCGATGAACGACATTCGCGGGCGCGAAATTTCGATGATCTTCCAGAACCCGCGCGCGGCTCTGAACCCCATCCGCAAGATCGGCCACCAGATCGAGGACGTGTTGCGCCAGCATGCGCAAGCCTCCGCGCAGGATGCCCGCGACAAGGCCATCGCCGCGCTGGAAGAGGTCGAAATCAAGGACGCCGCCGCGCGCTACCACGCCTATCCGTTCGAACTGTCGGGCGGCATGTGCCAACGGGTTGTGATCGCGCTTGCGCTGGCCTGCCGTCCGCAACTGCTGGTCGCCGACGAGCCGACGATGGGGCTCGATGTGACGACACAAAAGACGGTCATGGACCTGGTTCAGACCCTTGCCCGGGAACGCCAGATGGGTGTTATCCTGATCACCCATGACCTTGGACTTGCCGGGATGTACTGTGATCAACTTGTGGTCATGAAAGACGGTGCCATTGTCGAGAAGGGCGCGCCAGGTGCGCTGACGACATCTGCCACGCACGCCTACACCAAACGGCTTTTGGCAGCGACGCCGCACAAGGGGAAAAAGCTGCACGAACTGGTTGTCGACGGAACGGTGGAACCTGTCCCGGCGCAAGGCGACGTGCTGCTTTCCGTGCAGGGCGTAACCAAGACATATGCAGGCAAATCCGGTCCGATCGAGGCCTTGCGCGGCATCAGTTTTGATCTGCACAAGGGCGGTTGCTTGGGGTTGGTCGGGGAAAGCGGATCTGGCAAATCAACAGTGTCGTCCATTATCGCACGCTTGCAGGACGCAACGACCGGCGATGTGCAGTTTGAAGGGGCATCCCTGTTTGATGTGCGTGCCGCCAAATTTGCCAGCGACCCGCGCAGGTCGCAGATCCAGATGGTGTTTCAGGATGCCACGGACAGTCTGAACCCACGCCACACCGCCGCCCAATGCATCGAAGAACCGCTGCGCCATCTGTCCGGGGTCGGACGGCGCGCCCGGCAAGACAGGGTGCAAGAAATCGCAGAGCATGTCGGTCTTCCGACCAGTCTTCTAAGTCGCCTGCCGCACCAGCTTTCTGGAGGGCAAAAGGCGCGTGTCGGCATCGCCAGAGCGCTGGCCGTTGAGCCGAACCTGCTTATCCTCGATGAACCAACCGCTGCTCTGGACGTGTCCATTCAGGCGATCGTGCTGAACCTTTTGGCCGAACTCAGGACCCGGCTTCATCTGACCTATCTCTTTGTGAGTCACGATCTGGCTGTCGTGCAGATGCTGTGTGACAGTGTTGTTGTGATGCGCTTGGGGCAAATGGAAGAAAGCGGGCCGACGGATGACGTGCTTGAGTCCCCGCAGAGCGCATACACGCAGCAGCTGCTGGAGGCGATGCCAAGCCCGGTTCTCTAGCCGCGGTTCACGGACACAGCCTTTTTAATTGGAACGCGGTTTTTGAGGATCCCGACAGTTGCGCATTGCCCGTGTCGGCCTGGGTTTCAGGTCTCACCACGTATGATGCCGCGTCCGGGCGTGTCACAGAACCGGAACGTGAGGCGGGGCAGGGCGGGCGTTATTTCGCACAACCCGAGCAATGCATTTCCATGTGACAGGTTGCGCCGCTCTTGTCGACGGGCGCGACCTTGGCGCGGGGTAGGGGGGCGACCTCCCCAGCCGAGACCGGTCGGCCTTTGCCCGATCGCACAGCCGTCCGCATAGTCCAAAGCGGATGCACAAACGGTAGGCAGCCAGCGCGGATCGGACGTGATAGGCTTCCTGGATGTATCCGTGATCCCAGCGAGGAACAGAGAAAGCCATGGCCATTCTGGACTATACCAAGGATCACTGGCGGGACGCGCTCAAGATCGACGAAGGTCGTGAACCCGCTGCATTGATCCTTGAAGGAACCTGGTGGCGGAAAGCGGCCACCACAGCCCGTTTGGGCCATCTCGAAAACGTCACTGAACTGGCATTTCCAGAGATGTTTGTCGGGGATTGGAACGGAGTCCGGATTGCCTATTGCTGCGCCTATGGCGCAGCCCGGGCGGTCGAGCCTGCGCATGTGTTTGCGCAGTTGGGAACCAAGGTCTTGATCCAGATCGGGACCTGCGGATCACTTGATCCGGCTGCTTCGACCGGTGTTGTGGCCCTGCCCGTGGAATGTGTCGCACGCGACGGGGTTTCGGCACACTATGGGGCCGGGGAAACCGTCTTTACCGACCCAGGACTCGTCGAGGCGGCCGAACGGTTCCTGGCGAAGCGCGGTGTTCCGTCCCAGCGCACGAAGCATCTGACATGGCCCAGCCTGTTTGCGCAGTCCGATGAGATGTGCGCGGCGTGGCAACGTGACGGTATCGCATCGATTGACATGGAAACTTCGGCGGTGGGATCTGTTGGGGACCGGTTCGGCGCGCGGACAGTTTCGCTGTTGTCGGTCTGGGATCAGCTGTTTGAGGGACGCACGTTCAACGACCCTCTGCCGCCCGAGGCCGCGCAGCGCTTGAAGCGATCCAATGACGCGGTCTTTGAAGTTGCGCTTGAGATCGCGCAGGCGTCGGCCGAACCGTTGGAAACTGTGTCATAGACGACCAGTCTGGTGTGCGGGTGTTTCGCCCACAATCAGGTCCGCCGCTTTTTCGGCAATCATCAAAGTAGCGGCATTCGTGTTGGCCGAGGTGATCTTGGGCATGACGGAGGCGTCGACGACGCGCAATCCTTCAACCCCATTGACGCAAAGCTTGCTGTCTACGACGGCCATCGGGTCATTGCCCATGCGGCAGGTGCCGACAAGATGGTAGACCGTGCTCGACATGGCGCGCGCAGCCGCGAGGATGTCGTCGTCGCTTTGGTGCTGCGCTCCGGGGATGACCTCCTGTGTCCAGCGGTCCCGGAAACCCGGTTGGTTGTAGATCTCGCGCACGATGCGCAGGCCCTCGACCATCACGTCGCAGTCACGTTGAGTGCTGAGGTAGTTCAGCCTGATCTCCGGATCGGCGAGCGGATCAGTGCCTGTGATCCTGACCGAGCCACGGCTTTCGGGATGACATTGCCAGAACGACGTCGTGAAGCCCGGATAACGGTGGAGCGGCGTGCCGGGCTTGTCCACGCTCAGCGGCATGACAAACAGCTGCAGATCGGGCCGGTCGCCGTCGGCGTACTTGGTACACATCGCTCCGCCCACCTGGCCTGCGCCCACGGTCAGCGGACCACGCTGGCCCAGCAGCCAGTCCAGCCCCATCCTGGCCAGTCCCAAAGGGTTGCGGACCTGCGCGTTGAGCGACTCCGCTTTGTTGGCCAGCGTCACGATGGTGCGCAGCTGCAAATGGTCCTGAAGGTTTTCGCCGACCTCGGGCGAGCCATGCACCACCTCGATCCCCTGCGCCTTCAACAGGTCGGCAGGGCCGATGCCGGACAGTTGCAGAATCTGCGGTGACTGCACCGACCCCGCGCTCAGGATCACCTCGCCGTCGGCGTGGACCTCATGTACGACACCATCTTGCAGATACCGAACGCCCACCACACGGCGTCCCTGACGGATCAGTCCGATCACCCGGGCGCGCAATTCCAGCGTCAGGTTGGGCCGCGACAGCGCCGGTTTGAGCATCGAACGCCCCGCGCTTGAGCGCCAGTGTCCATCCAAAGTCAGTTGATAGCGCCCAATCCCCAGAGATCCCTCACCATTGAAGTCAGGGTTGCGCGGCAGCCCGTAGGCCGCTGCGGCCTCAAGCCAGGCGTCACACGCCGG
>JBCDEC010000191.1:0-9060 GCA_039179965.1 Pseudomonadota bacterium | reverse complement strand
CTTTCTTTTTGAAAATACCCGGCACGCGCCAGGCCAGGCGCGCCGGAGCCTCGGGCCTCAGGCGAGACGTTTTGCCAGTTTCTGCCCCGCGTGGAGACCAATCATGATCGATGGGGCATTGGTGTTTCCCGATGTGATCCGGGGCATGATCGCCGCATCCGCCACCGAAAGACCCGACACACCGTGCACAGACATCGTGTCCGGATCCACCACCGCGCCGGCATCCGTGCCCATGCGGGCCGTACCGACAGGGTGGTAAATGCTGTCGGCCGTCTCCCGCACCACCGCGTCGAGATCCGCATCAGAAACTTTCTCCGGTCCCGGGCGCAACTCCACGCCCGTGATCGCCGCGAGACTCGGCTGGCGGCACAGGTCGCGTAGCATCTTCAGCCCGTCGCGCAGAACGCGCCGGTCGGTCTCGCTTTCCAGATAGTTCGGATCGATCAGCGGTTTGGCCCGCGGATCGGCGGAGGCGAGGCGAAGCGTGCCGCGGCTTTCGGGCTGCAGCTGCGTTGCGTCGATGGCAAAGCCATGACCCCGGTCGTCCGCGGTCGCGCCGTCAAAGGCCAGAGCATTGATGTAATGCAGCTGGGTATCGGGCGGGCCGTCGCCGCCGGCCAGACGCAGAAAGGCCCCGGCCTCAAGGCCTTGCTGGCGACCGGCCCCCGTGCCGGTGGCCAGATAGCGCGCGCCGGTCACAAGGTTCATCGGGAACCGCGCATGGTCCCACAGCGAGAGCGGCGCGCTCATCCGGTGCTTGACCTTGACCTCCAGGTGATCGTGCAGATTGGCGCCGACGCCGGGCAGATCGGCGTGGACCGGAAGGTCATGGTCGCGCAGATGATCGGCCGGGCCGAGACCGGACAGCATCATCAGATGTGGCGTGCCAATGGCACCGGACGCCAGCACTACATGGCCCGCCCGGATTTCTTCCTGCGCCAGTTTCACGCCGTCGATCCGGGCACCGCCCAAAAGGCCGAGAACCTGCGCGTCCGTCTTCACGCTCAGGTTGGCCCGATCCCTGGCGCGGCCGAGGAAGGCGGCGGCGGCGGAGCGACGACGGCCATTGACGACGTTCAGCCGGAACAGACCGAAGCCGGCAACCCGTCCGTCGACGGTGTGATGCACGGGATATCCCAATTCGCCCCCGGCCGCGACAAAGGCGTCATAGGCCGGGCCTGAGGCCGGGACTTCGGGTGTCATGATCCTTTCGGCCTCTTCCAGAACCGGTTCCATCGCGGCCCAGTCCCATCCCGGCACATCCCAGGCGTCATAATCCGAAGGCTGCCCCACGACCCAGACCATGGCATTGATCGCCGAGGATCCGCCCAGCACGCGCCCGCGCGGCACATATAGCTTGCGCGCGTTCATATGCGTTTGCGGAACCGTCTCGAAATGCCAGTTCCACAACGGCGCCCATATGGCCTTGGCCACGCCGGCGGGCATGGTGATGAAGGGATGGCGCCCGGCCCGCCCCGCCTCAAGCAGCAGCACATTGCAGGTCGGATCGCGCGATAGGACCTCGGCCAGGGCGCAGCCGGCGCTGCCGGCGCCGACCACGATGACGTCGTAGCTCATGCCAGGAGGTCTTTCAGTGCGGCATTGACGAACGCGGTGTCCGGGGCGTAGCGCCCGCCGCCTGCGTAATGGCCCCAGATCGAGTCGATCACGCGCAACTCGGCATTGGGCATCAGGGCGACCTCGGCGGCATTGTCCTCGGGCGGGAAGTAGAAGTCCGTGCGCCCCGGCAGGATGATTGACCTGGCCCTGATGGCGCCCAATGCGGCCACCCGGTCGCCGCCATAGATCGGATTGTCGGAGATATCGCAGGCCTGCCAGGTCTTGATCAGCGACAGCATGTCATTGGCATCACGCGGGAAATAGGCGCCATCCCAGGCGCGTTTGAGGTAGTCCTCCAGCGAGGTGAAGCCCAGGTCGCGCCATTTTTCCTGCCGGTACCATTCCTGGCTCAGCGCCCATCCCGCCCAGACGCGACCCTGCGCGGTAAAGCCACGCCAGGGCTGGTCCTTGTAGTAGCCGTTCTGCCAGGCCGGGTCGGTGATCAGCGCGTATTTCACGCCCTCAAGGAAGACATGGGTGTGCGGTGCGGTGATCGCCTGACCACAGAAACAGGACATGGCCCGCACCCGGTCCGGAAAGAGCGCCGCCCAGTGATAGCTTTGCTGTCCGCCCATGGACCACCCGCAGACCAGACGGATCTCCTCGATCCCCCAGAGCGCGCGCAGCATCTGGTCCTGCATCATGACGTTGTCGTAATGTGTGACGATCGGGAAATCCGGGCCGCCCAACGGTGCGGCGGTGTTGGACGGCGAAGACGAAAGACCATTGCCCAACGTATTGGGAATGATGATGAAATACTTCTCTGGATCCAGCGCAAGACCCGGTCCGATCAGCGGCGGCTGATCGGTGTGCGTCCCGGCGTAGCGGGTCGGATAGACGATCACATTGTCCTTTGCGGCGTTCAGCGTACCATGGGTGACATAGGCGATCTGCGCGTCGGGCAGGGTCAGGCCGGATTGCAGCTCAAAGGGCCCGAGGGCATAGGTCTGATAGTCGCTCATGTCAGAGGCTCCGTTGGAATGCCGGCCGCGCGGCACCAGTTGGTAAAGAGGATGCGGGCATTGGCCGCGAAGATCTCGGCGTGCTGGTTGACGGCCGATTCAAACCGCGCCGTGCCACCGGCGCCGAGGGCGTCATCCAGTATCGCGGCGGCTTCGGGGATCTCGCCCCAGTCGGAAATCGTGCCCGGCAGAACCTCGGGGTGACTTTGGACCGAAAAGGCGGTCTCTCCCATGCGCAGGGCCTGGATGGCACAACCGGGGGACCAGGCGGTGACCTGTGCGCCAGGTGGTGCTGCCGTGACCTCGACGCCATGCCATTGTGCGACCGGGAAGGGCGAAGGCATCCCGTCAAACAGCGCCGCCTCCGGCGCGGGCGTGACCTCGACGACGCCGATCTCGCGGCCGCCCAAGGCGCAGGCGCCGCCCAGGGCCTCGGCCAGCAACTGATGACCCAGGCAGATGCCGAAGTAGGGCAGCGCGCGGGTTTCAACCGCGTCGCGGATCAGCGCTTTCTCAGCGATGAGCCAGGGATATTGGTCTTCCTCGAAGACATTCTGCGGCCCGCCCAGAACCCAGAGCGCGTCCACGCCCTCAAGATCCGGCAAGGCCTCGCCCTGATCGAGATGCACGACGTGCACGTCATGCCCGGCCCCGGAGATCATCGGCGCAAAGGCGGCCAGATGGGTCCGGGGATCATGTTGCAAAACCAGAAACTGCATCGCGCCCCTCATGGCGTTTCGCGGGACCTTGCCCGATCCTTGGGCAAACCCTCCGCATGGTCAAAGAAATCACAGTCCCGCCCCGTCACGTCCAGAAAAAGAAGTTGCGTGCCAGTGAAACTATATCACTATGAGGAAAAAACCGGCACGTTCCAAGAGACGGGGAAGAGAGACATGCGAATTTGCATCATTGGTGCGGGACCATCGGGCCTCGCTCAGCTGCGCGCCTTTCAGTCAGCACAGGCAGCCGGAGAAGAGATACCCGAGATCGTCTGTTATGAAAAGCAGCCGGATTGGGGCGGGCTCTGGCGCTATGACTGGCGCACCGGGGTGGATGAGTACGGCAACCCGGTGCATGGCTCGATGTATCGCTATCTCTGGTCGAACGGGCCCAAGGAAGGGCTCGAATTCGCCGACTATTCGTTTGACGCACACTTCGGCAAGGCGATTGCCTCCTATCCGCCGCGCGCCGTCCTCTTCGATTACATCGAAGGGCGCGTCAAACAGGCGGGCGTGCGGGACTGGATCCAGTTTTCCACCATCGTGCGCGATGTCTCTTACGCGAACGGCAAGTTCACGGTCATTGCGCGGTCCGGCGAAACGGACGTCGAATCCAAGGAAGAATTCGATCACGTGATTGTCGCCACCGGGCACTTCTCGTTTCCCAACGTGCCGTATTACCCGGGCTTTGAGACCTTCAACGGGCGCATCCTGCACGCGCATGACTTCCGCGACGCGCGCGAATTCGAAGGCAAGGACCTGCTGATCCTCGGCACGTCGTATTCCGCGGAAGACATCGGGTCGCAGTGCTGGAAGTACGGGGCCAAGTCGATCACCGTGGCGCACCGCACGGCGCCGATGGGCTATGACTGGCCCGACAACTGGCAAGAGGTTCCGGCGCTGGAACGGGTTGACGGCAAGACCGCCTATTTCAAGGATGGCACCTCAAAGGTCGTGGATGCGATCATGCTGTGCACCGGCTACAAGCACCACTTCCCCTTCCTGCCCGACGATCTGCGCCTGAAAACGGCGAACCGGCTGGCGGCAAGCGATCTTTACAAGGGCCTGGTGTGGACCGGCAATCCGGATCTGTTCTACCTGGGCATGCAGGATCAATGGTACACGTTCAACATGTTCGATGCGCAGGCCTGGTGGGTGCGCGATGTGATCATGGGCAAGATCGCTCTGCCGGATGCCACCGCGATGGAGGCGGACTGGCAAAAACGGCAGGCTGACGAAGATGAGGTCGCGGACGATTATGGCGCGATTGTCTATCAGGGCGACTACGTCAAGGAACTGATTGCCGAGACCGATTACCCGTCCTTTGACGTCGATGCCGCCAATCAGGCCTTCTTTGAGTGGAAGAAGCACAAGAAGAAGGGCATCATGTCGTTCCGCGACAATGGCTATGTCTCGCCGATGACCGGCACCATGGCGCCTGCGCATCACACCCGTTGGAAAGACGCATTGGACGACAGTTTGGAAAGCTACCTCAGAACCGGACAGGACGCGGCGGAGTAATGTCTCTGCTGCAATGGCCCGGGCAACCGACACCGGACGGGCCAGTTCAGGGAACGGGTTACACGCCGGGCGTTGTGCAACCCGGTTTGGCCCAGCTTCCGCCCGGGACGGAACGCCATCATGTTCCCGGTGGCGGGTCCCGGGCGGTTCAGGTTTCGGCCGGGGACGAGATCATCGTGGTCGACCGCGAAGGCGGGCAGGGCGGCGAGCTTGTGGCCTTTGGTCGAGACGGCAGCTCGGATGCCGGGCTTTTGGGCGCGCGGACGGACGGTGTCGCCGAAGGGGTGCAAGCGGCTCTTTCGGCCTGCGACGAAGGCCGCGCGGTGGCACAGGTGCTGAAGGCCGCAGGCTGCGATCTTGACCGCGCTGAGGCGATCCGGGTGCACGGGCGCGACAGCCGCGCGGGCGATCAGGTCACCTTTACCGCGCAAGGCGCGGCGCTGGTGGTCCTTGCCGCCCCGGGCAGGCCGATGGCGCCGGACACCCAGGATCTGACCAGCGATCTTTACCTCTACATTCGCCGCGCCAACGCCGGGAAACCCAACGGTCTGCACCGCGTTCCCGATCCGCTTGCCGATCCGATGCGCGATCACACGATCCAGCCGGGCGAGGCCTATGTCTACGAGGTGCCCAAGGGCGCCTATATCCAGCTCCTTGACGTGCAGGGCCGCGAGTGCTCGGACTTTCAGGCCTTTTCGGCCCGCTCGGTCGAGGCGGGCATGGCGCGCGAAATCGATCCCACCGCCACGCGCACAATGACCGGCACGCTCTATCCAAAGCCGGGGCTGGCCGCCAAGTACTGGAACACCGATCTCGAAGCGCTGGTCGAGATCGTGCAGGACACCTGTGGGCGCCATGACACCTTCGGGCTTGCGTGCACGTCGCGCTACTACGACGACGCCGGCTATCCCGGCCATGTGAATTGCACCGACAATATCAATGCAGGCCTCGCGGCCTACGGCATACCCGAACGCGGTGGCTGGCCGGCGATCAACTTCTTCTTCAATACCATGTTGGATGCGACCCATGCTCTGGGCATCGACGAGCCCTGGTCGCGTCCCGGAGATTACGTGCTTCTCAAGGCGCTCACGGATCTTGTCTGCGTCTCCACCGCCTGCCCAGATGACATTGACGCGGCCAATGGCTGGCGGCCTACGGAAATCCAGCTGCGCACCTATCGCGATACCGAACGGTTTTCGCGGTCCATCGGCTGGCGCAAGACAGCGGAGGGTCCCATGGAGGCCACAAAAGAGACCGGCTTTCACAGCTGTTTCGCCCGGCACACGCGCGATTTCGTCGAATATGCCGGTTATTGGATGCCCAACTGCTTTCCCAATGCCGGGACCCTGGCGGAATACTGGGCCTGCCGAGACAAGGCGGTGATCATGGATCTCTCACCGTTGCGAAAGTATGAGATCACCGGGCCGGACGCCGAAGATCTCATGCAGATGTGCGCCACGCGCAATGTGGCCAAGCTGTCGGTCGGGCAGGTTGTGTACACCGCGATCTGCGCCGAGCATGGCGGCATGATCGATGATGGCACGATCTTCCGCATGGGCGATCACGCTTTCCGGTGGGTCGGCGGCACGGATGACAGCGGGCTTTGGCTGCGTCAGATGGCGGAAAAACACGGGCTCAGTGCCCGGGTGCGCAACTCCACCGATCAGCTCTGCAATGTCGCCGTGCAAGGCCGGCTTTCGCGCGAGATCCTGGCCGAGGTGTTCTGGACCCCGCCGGTGCAGCCGACCGTGGAAGAGCTTGGCTGGTTCCGCTTCACCATCGCGCGCGTGGGCGCGTATGACGGCATTCCCGTGGTGATCAGCCGGACCGGGTATACCGGCGAACTGGGATACGAGGTGTTCTGTCATCCCAAGGACGCCGAGGCCGTCTTTGATGCGATCTGGGCGGTTGGTGCGCCGCAGGGCATGCAGCCCTTGGGTCTTGCCGCGCTTGATATGCTGCGGATCGAAGGTGGTCTGGCGTTTGCGGGCCACGAATTCGACGACCAGACCGATCCGTTTGAGGCGGGCATCGGTTTCACGGTGGCGCTGAAGAGCGAGATCCCCTTCATTGGCCGCGACGCGCTGGTTAGCCGCAAGGCCAATCCGCAAAAGAAGCTCGTCGGCCTTGAGATCACCGGCAACGAGGTTCCGGCGCATGGCGATTGCGTGCGGCTCGGCCGCGTGCAGGTCGGCGTGATCACATCGGCCACCCGGTCCCCCTATCTCGACAAGACCATTGCGCTGGCGCGGGTCTTTACCGAACACAGCGCGCCCGGCACCGCGCTTGAGGTGGGCCAGTTGGACGGCCATCAAAAGCGGCTTCTGGCCGAAGTTGTGCCTTTCCCGCATTTCGATCCCACCAAGGCGCGGGTCAAAGGGGATTATGACTGAGGTTCTGGAGGCCCGGGTTCGCGCGCTCTCCTGCTGGGATACCCCGCGGGAGATCCAGGCCCTTGAGGGCGGCATCACCAACCTCAACGCCACCGTTGTGGATCGCGGGCGCAAATATGTTGTCCGTCTGGGTCAAGACATCCCCGAGCACGGCGTGATGCGCTGGAACGAGTTGTCGATTGCGCGGGCGGCGGCAGCGGCCGGTGTCTCTCCGGAGGTGGTCCATTTCGAACCGGGCGCTCTGGTTTTTGACTATGTCGAGAGCGAAGCGCTCAGTGAGGCCGATCTGCACGACCCGGCCACCCTGGCTGGCGTCACCGATCTGGTCGCACGCGTGCACCGCGAGGTCACGCCCCGCCTGCGCGGCCCGATCCTGACCTTTTGGGTGTTTCATGTCTGCCGGGACTATGCCGCCTTCCTGCGCGATCACGGCTCGCCCCATGCGCCCAGGCTCGATTCGCTGCTTGCCCAGGCGGGCACGCTGGAAGATGCCGTGGGCCCGGTGCGCCTCGTCCTCGGGCACAACGATCTTCTGCCCGCCAACATTCTGCGGGCCAAAGACCGCTTCTGGCTCGTTGATTGGGAATATGGCGGCTTCAACGCCCCGGTTTTTGATCTGGGAGGCCTGGCCAGCAACGCAGGCCTGCCCGAGGCGGCCGAGGCCGAGATGCTAGCGCGCTATTTTGGCCAGGCCGCCGATCCGGGCATGATGCGTGCGTACAGCGCGATGAAATGCGCCTCGCTGCTGCGCGAAACGATGTGGTCCATGGTCTCTGAACAGACCTCCGAGATCGACTTTGACTACGCGGCCTACACCGCGGAAAACCTCTCCCGCTACGAGACCGCTCTGGCCGCCTGGACTGCCGCGCATGGCTGATCTGCCGGGCACCGCGCAGGCCGTTGTCATCGGTGGCGGGATCATCGGATGTTCCACCGCTTACCATCTGGCAAAGCTTGGCGTCGATGTGGTGCTGGTTGAGCGCCACAAGCTCACGTCCGGGTCGACCTTCCATGCGGCCGGGCTGGTCGGGCAACTCAGATCCTCGGCCAACATAACGGAATTGCTGGGGTATTCGGTTGATCTTTACGATCGCCTCGAGGCCGAGACGGGTCAGGCCACCGGGTGGAAACGCAATGGCGGGCTGCGCCTGGCCTGCAATGCCGAGCGGTGGGAAGAGGTCAAGCGGCAGGCCACAACGGCGCAGAGTTTTGGGCTCGACATGCAGTTGCTGACGCCGGCAGAGGCGCTGGATCTGTGGCCGATCATGGATGTGCGCGATGTCGTTGGCGCCGCCTACCTGCCAACCGATGGGCAGGCCAATCCCTCAGACATCACGCTGTCGCTGGCAAAGGGCGCGCGGCGCGCCGGCGCGGTGATCTTGGAGGACACAGAGGTCACGGACATCCGCATCGACAAGGGCGTGATCACCGGCGTGACCACGTCCAGAGGTGTGATCGAAACCCCCAGGATTGTCGCGTGCTGCGGTCAATGGACCCGCGCCTTTGCCGCCCGTTTTGGCGTCAACGTGCCGCTGGTGTCGATGGAGCATCAGTATCTCATCACCGAACCCATTGCGGGCGTGACCCCGGATCTGCCGACGCTGCGCGATCCCGACCGGCTGACTTACTGGAAAGAAGAGGTCGGCGGGCTGGTGATGGGGGGCTATGAGCCCAACCCAAAGTCCTGGGCGACAGACGGACTCCCTGAGGGCTTCCATTTCTCACTGCTTGATACCGACACGGATCACTTTGAGCAGATCATGGAACAGGCGCTGGGCCGGGTCCCTGCGCTGGCCGAGACGGGCATCAAATCGATGATCAACGGGCCCGAGAGCTTTACACCGG
>JBCDEC010000190.1:0-9148 GCA_039179965.1 Pseudomonadota bacterium | reverse complement strand
TTTGTCCCATATCGGGGTTTAGACCGCGAGCACACCGCTGCCGGGACCCATACAGGCGGCCTCCGCCAAGGTCTGGGCCGAGGAAGAGCATGTCGCCCACAACCGCGCGCTCTATCAGGAAAAGTACCTCATCGCCGACGAGATCTTTGGCGGTGTGGCGGGATACCGTTCGCCGGACGCCGGGTTCTTTTTGTGGCTGCCGGTCGCAGATGGCGAGGCCGCGGCCCTGAAGCTCTGGACCGAAACCGGCGTTCGGGTGCTGCCCGGCGCCTACCTTTCGCAGACGGTGGACGGCGCCAATCCCGGAACGGGATATGTGCGCGTCGCCCTCGTGGCACCGAAATCAGATATGCAGCGCGGGCTCGTTACGCTTCGCGACTGCCTTTACACGTAACCGAGGACAGGCATGGCATATCACACCCGCAGTCGTGATCCGCTACTGGACCGAAACATGCAGGCCGCAATTGAACGGCGCGGTCGAGAGCTTTTGGGCCTCGTGCTCCTGGGGCTGGGTCTGGCCGCGACGGCGATGATCCTGTCCTACACGCCCGACGACCCCAACTGGATGGTTTCGACCGACGCAGCGGTACAGAACTGGATGGGCCGGCCCGGCGCATCCATCGCAGCGCCGCTGTTTATGGTGGTGGGCTGGGGCAGCCTTGGCTTTGCCGGGATCCTGCTCGCCTGGGGTCTGCGCTTCGTATTGCATCTGGGCGAAGACCGGGCGGTGAGCCGATTGATCTTTGCCCCGATTGCGGTCGCGGTGCTGTCCATCTACGCCGCCACTCTGGTGCCCGGTGACGCCTGGCGCGCGACGCACAACTTCGGTCTGGGCGGGCTCTTCGGAGATACCGCGATGGGCGCGCTGTTGACGCTGTTGCCGGTCGGCTCGCATCTGGCGGTGAAACTCACCAGCCTGGTGATGGCCGGCGTAACCGTGCTGCTTGGCCTCTTTGTAACCGGGTTTACCCGGGCCGAACTGGCGCGATTCGTACGCATGATCCTGATGGGGCTGGTGCTCTGTTACAGCGGTCTTCTCTCTGTGGTCGGCAAGGGCGCGCGCGGCGCGGCCGAAGCTGCGCGCATGCGCGCCGAACTGCGGGCGCAGCGCAAGGCCGAGGCAGATGCCGCCGCCGAAACCGCAGCCGCAGAGGCTGCGAAAGCCGCAGCCCTCGCACAGGCGGCAGCAGCGCAAGCCGCCCGGAGGGCCGCCGAAAACCCCCAACCGGCGGTAGGCCCGCCAGATCATGTGCCAGCCGCACTGCCATCTCCGGGACTGGTCGCGCCACCGCAACAGGCCGCGCCGCCAGAGCGTGGCGGGCTCTTGTCCCGCATGCCCGCGCTCATTCGTCGCGCCGACCCGGATGTCATGCCTGAGACAATGCCCGATCCCGAATGGGTCGAGGCCGATCCGGGCGAATTTGACGGTGCCGGATACACCGATGACCGAATCCGGGCCAAGATCGCGGATGTGGTGCGCAGCCGGGCGCAGAACAATACGCCGGTGATGCGCCCTGCCGATGATCCGTCCAAGCCGCTCACCCGTGGGCGGGGGCGGGGACCGCAGCCGCTGATCGTTGATACCGCCGCGCGCGCACTGGAGGGCGAGGCTGTGTACCACGACGAGGTGGCGTTGCCGCCCGAACCGCCCTTGGCTCGACAGGTGCCGCAGGCCGCCGGTCTGAAGCCCGAACCACCCTTGTCGGCCGTGCGCATGCCTGATCTGGCCCGGACGGCGGGCGCAGCGTCGGCCCCGGCCGCAATTCCGACCGCCCCGCCGTCGGCCTACGCGCCCGACGACAGCCTGGCACAAGACCTTTATGACGCGCCCTTTGATGCGCCCTATGACGCGGCCTATGATGCGGGGACCGACGATGTCGACCCGCAGGATTTTGCCACCGAGCCAATGCCTGGCGCGCCGATGGCACCCATGACGCGCATGGCTCCACCGCCGAGCGCGGCGTCAGAGGCGCGCAAGGTTGTCCAAAACCCCACGCGCAAAGCGCCGCAGCCGTCCAAGCGCGCGCAGGCTGAGGCGCAGCCCAGCCTGGCCTTTGACGAGCCAGAGCAGATCTATGAACTGCCACCGCTCAACCTGCTGACCAACCCGGATACGATCGAACGCCATCACCTCAGCGATGAGGCGCTCGAAGAAAATGCCCGAATGCTGGAAAGCGTGCTCGACGATTACGGCGTGAAAGGCGAGATCGTGTCGGTCCGTCCGGGCCCGGTTGTGACCATGTATGAACTGGAGCCCGCACCGGGTCTGAAGGCCTCGCGCGTCATCGGGCTTGCCGATGACATTGCGCGCTCGATGTCCGCACTCTCCGCGCGCGTGTCGACCGTGCCGGGCCGGTCCGTGATCGGGATCGAACTGCCCAATGACAAACGCGAAATGGTGGTCTTGCGGGAAATCCTCGCGGCGCGGGAATTCGGCGACAGCAATATGCGCCTGCCGCTGGCGCTGGGCAAAGACATCGGTGGCGCGTCAATTGTGGCCAATCTCGCCAAGATGCCCCACCTGCTGATCGCCGGGACCACCGGATCCGGCAAATCCGTGGCGATCAACACTATGATTCTGTCGCTCCTCTACAAGCTCACGCCCGAGGAATGCCGGCTGATCATGATCGACCCCAAGATGCTCGAACTCAGCGTCTATGACGGGATCCCGCATCTGCTCTCGCCCGTGGTGACCGATCCGAAAAAGGCCGTGGTGGCCCTGAAATGGACCGTCGGCGAAATGGAAGAGCGCTATCGCAAGATGTCCAAGATGGGCGTGCGCAACATCGAAGGCTACAATGGCCGCGTGCGCGAGGCGCTCAGCAAGGGCGAAACCTTCTCGCGCACTGTCCAGACCGGGTTTGACGATGAAACCGGTGACCCGATCTTTGAAACCGAAGAGATCATGCCCGAGGCGCTGCCCTATATCGTCGTGGTGGTTGATGAAATGGCGGACCTGATGATGGTCGCCGGCAAGGAGATCGAGGCCTGCATTCAACGTCTGGCCCAGATGGCGCGGGCCTCGGGCATCCACCTGATCATGGCGACCCAGCGCCCTTCGGTGGATGTGATCACCGGTACGATCAAGGCCAATTTCCCGACCCGGATCTCATTCCAGGTGACGTCAAAGGTCGACAGCCGCACCATCCTCGGCGAAATGGGCGCCGAGCAGCTTCTTGGCATGGGCGACATGCTCTACATGGCCGGTGGCGCCAAGATCACCCGCTGTCACGGACCCTTCGTCAGCGACGAAGAAGTCGAGGATCTCGTCAATCACCTCAAGGCTTATGGTCCGCCGGAATATGTCGGCACGGTGCTCGATGGCCCGGATGAAGAGCGCGAAAGCGACATCGATGCGGTGCTTGGGCTGGGCGGCAACACCAACGGAGAGGATGCGCTCTACGATCAGGCGGTGCAGATCGTGATCAAGGACCGCAAATGCTCAACCTCCTATATCCAGCGCAAACTGGGCATCGGCTATAACAAGGCCGCCCGGCTGGTCGAGCAGATGGAAGATCAGAGCCTTGTCTCACCGGCCAACCATGTGGGCAAACGCGAAATCCTGGTGCCGGAACAACAATAATGGACCCTGTGGCGACGCCGCCCGCACGCCCGGGGCGTCAAGAAAGGACTGCCGCGGCCCCAGGCGGGCCCGGCCGACAAAAAGACCCGCACACCTGCTTCTTTCTTTTCCCAAATACCCCGACACAACATCGCCACGCGCCGCGCCGTTGAGAATTTCGTGCACAGGCTTGGGTTCGCTCTTTTGATGTCTTAAATGACACCTATGCTCAGACGACTTGGTATATGCGCTGCCCTTGCGGTGGCTTGCGCGGGCGCCCCGGCTGTAGCGGACATCATTCCGCTGCCCGCCCTGTCCACCTATCTCAACGGCGTGAAAACCGCTCAGGCGCCATTTACCCAGATCAGCGATGACGGATCGCTTGCCACCGGGACGTTGTCCTTGAAACGCCCGGGCCGGGCGCGATTTGAATACGACCCGCCCAACGAGGCGCAGGTGATCGCCGGGGCAGGGGCGGTCCTGATCGTGGATCCCAAATCCAATCAGGCCCCGGAAAGCTATCCGCTCAACCGCACCCCCTTGTCGATCATTCTGGCGCCAGAGGTTGATCTGATGCGCGCCAACATGGTGGTCGGACATATCTATGATGGCACTGCCACGATCGTGACCGCCCAGGATCCCGACAGCCCGGAGAACGGGCGAATCGAATTGATGTTCACCGACGCGCCGATCGAGCTGCGAAAATGGGTGATCCATGACAGTTCCGGTGGCGCGACCACGGTGATCCTTGGCGCCATGGAAACCGGGATGCCTCTGCCGAACAACCTGTTTTCCACATTGATCCGGAACCCCGGCTCGGATCGGTAGGCGCGACTCAGCGGCGGCACTTGGCGAGTTGCGCCTGATATGTGTCGGCGCGGCTGTCGACCTCGCTGGCCACGCGCATCAACCAGGCCTTGCTGCGGTAAGAGCCGCGCGCATATCCCGCATGGCCTTCATGATAGGCCAGATACTGACGCTCGGCGTCATTCAGCGGAATGCCATTGGTTTTCAGCGTCCGGTTGAAGTACCACCCCATGAAATCAGTGGCATCCGACATCTTGTTTCGCTTGGCGCCGCGGTTGCCGGTCACCCGGCGGTATTCGTCCCAGGTGCCGTCCAGCGCCTGACCATAGCCGTATGCGGTCGAAACCCGGCCCATCGGCAAGACGCCCAGCACGAACTTATGCGGCGTGCGCGCGTTGGAGATGAACTTGCTCTCCTGATAGATCGTCGCCATCTGGACATGCATCGGCACGCCCCATTTGCGCTCGGCCTTGCGGAACGCGCGTTTGTATTCGGGGCGTTGGTCCAGAATGCTGCAGGCATCGTCGAGTTCGCGCGGGGCTGATTTGTAGCCCGTGCTGCACGACACCAATACAAGCACCACGCCGAAAGCGCAGAGAATCTTCTTCATGATGGATCTGCTCGGTCTTTTGTTGTTGGACCGAATTTTACGCGATAGCGCACAAATATGGAATCACATTTGTATTGTTGCCGCACCCGTGTTTGTGAAGACCGGCGCGCAACAGCCGGAAAATCAACGCTCTAGGCGAATTCTTGCTTTCTCGCCAAAGGGTTAATCATTGTTCCACAGTGTGTTTCCTGCGAATTTGCCTTGGGGGTTGGACAGAGCGGCTTGCGACCACTAAAAACGACCGGTAGGGGCAAGGCACATGTTGAAGACGAACGCAAAATATCACCTCGGCCAAATTGTACGGCATCGCAAACACCCCTTTAGGGGGGTTGTCTTTGATGTTGACCCGGAGTTTTCCAATACCGACGAGTGGTATGACTCCATTCCCGAAGACAGCCGGCCCAGGAAGGAACAGCCTTTCTACCATCTATTGGCTGAAAACGATCAGACCTATTACATTGCCTATGTCTCCGAGCAAAACCTAATTGCAGATTACTCGGGCGAGCCCGTGGATCACCCCGACATTTCGGACATGTTCGGCCCGTTTGAAGACGGGACTTACCCGCTTCATTTCCAGCTGAACTGACGCGGGCCCCGCGTCAATACCCGCGTCAGTACCCCAGGGCGCAGCCATCCTTGCGCGCATCGCTGGCGCCTTCCAGAACGCCACTGTCATGTATCAGAATGGCCTGAGCACCACCGATTGGCTTGTCCGGGATCACAACCTGATGACCCTTGTCCGCCAAAGCGGAGCGCACGTCGTCGCTGTAGCCGCGTTCAACCTTTAGCTGTCCCTTCTCTGTGAAACTGCGCGGCGCATCGATGGCCGTTTGAGGATCCATCCCGAAGTCGATCATGTTCGACACAAACCGGGCATGGCCGTTGGGCTGGTAGGCGCCGCCCATCACGCCAAACGGCATCTCGACGCGACCATCCGTGCTCAACATCGCCGGAATGATCGTGTGCATCGGGCGCCGCCGCGGGCCGTATTCGTTCGGATGCCCGTCTTTCAAGGTGAAGCCCGCGCCGCGATTCTGCAGCAGAATCCCGAATTTCTCGGACGCGATGCCAGAGCCAAATCCATTAAATATCGAGTAGATCAGCGACACAGCCATCTGGTCGCGATCCACAACCGTGATATAGATCGTATCCTTATGGATCGCCTCCGTGATCGGAGCCGCCGCGGCCATGGCGCGGTCGGGATCAATCAGCGCGGCCAGGCGGACGGCTGTGTCCGACGATAGCATATGGTCCAACCGGGTGGTCCGGTCCGGGTCGGCCAGAAAGCGGTTGCGGGCATCATAGGCGAGCTTGGCCGCCTCGGCCTCGATATGCGCCCGCTCGGCGCCCGCGGGATCCATGGACGCGATATCGAACTGGGCCAAAATGTTCAGCATCAGCAGAGCCGTGGCCCCCTGGCCATTGGGCGGATGCTCGATCAGATCCTTGCCTTTGTAGGGCCCTTGCACAGGTGCGTCGCGGCGGTGCGAGACGGCCGCGAAATCGTCCATCGTGTGAACGCCGCCGGCCTGCGACAGCGCGGCGACCATGTCCTCGGCCACCTCTCCGGTGTAGAAGGCCTGAGCGCCATCTTTCGCCACGCGGCGCAGGACCTCCGCCTGGCCCGGCGCGGCAAAAAGGGTCCCGGCCTGCGGCACGCGTCCATCAACCAGATAGTGACGCTGCGCCGTCGGGGTGAGTTTGGTCGCATCCTCGATCCAGTCAAAGGCGACGCGCGGGGCGACCGGTATCCCGCTTTCGGCATATCGGATCGTTGGCTCAAGCAGCCGGTCGATCCCAAGTTTTCCTTCTGTTTCAGAGAGGTGGCAGAAGGTATGGACGGCTGCGGGGATGGTCACGGCATCCGAACTATAGACCGGCATCTCCTCATGACCTGCGGCTCTGAGAGCTGCGGCCGAGGCGCCGGCGGGGGCCTGGCCCGAGCCATTGACCGCCTGCACGTCTTGTCCGGGCCGGCTGTAAAGGACAAAGCAATCGCCGCCGATACCGGTCATCTGCGGCTCGGCGATGCCAAGAAGCACCGCGCCGCAGATCGCCGCGTCCATGGCGTTTCCACCGTCCTTGAGAATATCGAGCGCGGCCTGAGCGGCCAGTGGATGCGATGTTGCGACCATTCCGCTGGTGGCAAAGGTGGCTGACCGGCCCGGTTGGTGGAAGTCGCGCATCGTTTGGTCCCCTTCGTGGTTCAGCGGAACCTAGAAGGGCAGCGGGGGATTGCCAATACGATGTGGGGGGAAAAGTCCTCGGCGCCGCGCACTGGGTGGGGGCTGTTGAAAACGCGACGCCGAGGGAAGCCATTTAGCAGCTACATCACAGTGTATGGCGGCGCTTCTGGGCGCGAGTGGGGAGTGAATAAGACGGTTTTAAGGCGACGCCCCCGTGGCCGCGTCAGGTTTGCAGGCCTGTGGCGCAGATTGCACGTGGCATCCCGGGCGGGCCTTTGTCGTGCGTTTGACGGGGCTTTGGCGCGCTTGTGCGCTAAATGGCCGAGGGCTGATCGCCAAAGTCGAAACCGACCCGCAGACAGTTTCTGTCGTTTTCACGCCGGTAGTGCAGATGGCTGGTGAGCGAGTGGATCAGGAACCAGCCAAACCCGCCCTCGGGCAATGCCTCGCACGGGCCGTTGAGGTCGGGCGGACGCCCGGAGGGCAAGGTTTCATTCGGCAGAGGGGCCCCGTCGTCGACAAATGCAAAGTGCAGCATTGTGCCGGACAAATGCGCCGACAGGTGAATTTCACCGTCATCGACGCCGGCATAGGCATGTTCGACGATGTTGTTTGTGATCTCGGCCAGGGCGATTTCCACGATGCCGGCGCGGTCCTGGGTGAGTTGTGTCGGCAATTCCGCGGCCAGCCGGGCCATGATCCGGTCCAGTGACGCGCGGGTGTCCAGATCGTTGGCCCGGTAGGAGAATTCGATCAATACCCGGCTTTGTGCGGTGATGTCTGATCGGTCCAGCGACATGGCCAAAGCCTTACCCCACAGTGTGATCGAGCGCGTCTTCGAGCGTGGAATAGAGTGTGAACACCGTATCCATCCGCGTCAGGCGAAAAACCTTGTCGACGGTGGGCGTGAGCCCCGCGAGATCAAGGCTGCGGTCCGGGCTGAGCTGTTTCATCGAAGCGACGATAGCGCCCAGCCCGCTGGAATCTATAAAGCCCACCTGGCTGAGATCCAGAACCACGCGCGTCGGCCCGTCCTGCGTGGCGCTGCGCATGTCATCCTTGAACCGTATGGCGAGGGCTGCGTCGATCCGTTCGTTCTGCACCGTGACCACCCGCGTCTGATCGGTATCCGCCGTGCTGAGCGTCATGCCATTCACCTCTGCGATTCAAATCTTGCGCGGCGAAAGTACCGTGCAAGTCTTACCAATCGGTGTGCGCTCACCGCATCTGCCTGAGGTCTGTCGGCTCCATCGGGGCCAGTGATCTGGGCGATTCGGTGAAAATCGCTCGGGGGATCACCGGCGACGTGAAAAAATCTCTTGAATTTTCACGTCGCCGCGTCATCGTGGCGGCATGACTCGGTGCGACACATCATGACCTCAATGCCGGCACAAACGGCACCTTCCCTGGGCGCCGACCTTCGGGCGTTGCGTCGGGCACGGGGGCTGACGCTGGCGGATCTGGCGGCCCAGCTTGACCGTTCCGTGGGCTGGCTCAGCCAGGTCGAGCGGGATCTTTCCGCTCCGTCGATCACCGATTTGCGCCATATCGCAGCCGCGCTGGGCATTCCGGTTTCCATGCTCTTCGGTCAGGCCGCCGGGCCGGCGGAAGAGGCGGGTTTTGTGGTGCGCAAGGGCGCCCGGCGCGCGATCGGTTCGGATCAGGCCGGATTGCTCGAGGAACTGCTGTCGCCGGACCTGACCGATGATTTCGAGATGGTCCATTCTCTGTTCGAGCCGCATTCCCGGATCGGAGAAACCGTCACGCGTCCGACCCAGGAGGTGGGCTACCTGATCTCCGGCCGGTTGCGGCTTGAGGTCGGATCCCGTGTCTTCACCATCCACCCAGGGGACAGTTTTCGCATTCGGGGCGAACCATTTGCCTGGGAAAACCCATATGATGAACCGGCTGAAGCGATCTGGGTGATCGCTCCGCCGGTCTATTGAGGTGCGTCATGCGGCACGACTGGTCCATCACCGGGAC
>JBCDEC010000189.1:0-9158 GCA_039179965.1 Pseudomonadota bacterium | reverse complement strand
CGCATACGCTGCAAATGGCCTTCGGGGACATGAACCATGTGCCGTTCGGGCCGCAAATGGTGAGCGAGGTGATCACGATCACCGTCGAATAACAACAGGCAAAGTGAGGCTTGAAGGGCTCCTGAAGCGCAAACGCCAGCGGATCGATCACCGGTGCGGACACGCCTGCGGAAGTCAGGTGCGACGCGGCGGCCAGGCTGACCCGTTCGCCCAGCCGCGCCGGACGCGGCGGTGTGCTTTGGCGGGTGGAGCCCAGAAAGACCAGTATCTTCATGCAGCACCCTACCCTGCCCGTTGTTATTCGACGGTGATCGTGATCACCTCGCTCACCATTTGCGGCCCGAACGGCACATGGTTCATGTCCCCGAAGGCCATTTGCAGCGTATGCGTTCCCGGCGGCAGATCAAGCGTGGTTTCCGTCTGTCCGCCACCATAGTGGCGGTGATTGTCATCGGCCGGCAGGCTGTAAAGCCATTCTTCCTCTCCGTCCTCGCCTTCGCCCAGCGGCGGGCGATTGAGCAGGATATGGTGATGCCCGGTGCCCTCGACTTCGGTCCCGGCGGGCGCGACGCCCATGCCGCTGACCCCCATCCGGACCAGAACCGGCGCGGACAGGGTCGCACCGTCCTCCAAATTTATGAAATAGACAAATGCCCCGTCATTTGCCGGCCAGGCCAGATGTCCGTCGGCCCAGGCCGCGCCCGACAGGGCAGAGGCGGCCACCGCAATGGCGCTGATGGCATGTTTCATAGGTTCGTTCCTCCCGTTCGACCCCGCATTGGGTCTGATGGATCCGTGATGCGTGACACGTCAGTCCGGATAGACCGAAGCCGCATCCCCAAGGTAGTTATTCCACGCAAACCAATAGGCAATGTGACCCGCAACACGCGGCAGCGTGCTGCCGCCCGGCCCGATCAGCGCTTCTTCGGTGACGGACCATATGCGCCCCTGTCCATCCACGAGATCCGATGCGCCGTCGGCGGAAGGGTCGAAGACCTGTCCCTGCCGTTCATAGGCCCGCACCGCGCGCGCCGCCGGATCGCCCAGCAGCACCAGATCCGTCCCGGCGATGCGGTCATTGATCACCGGAGCGTCTGCGAAGGCCTTGAGCGGCCAGGCCCGCGCCGCACCAAAGGCCCGGATCGTGAAGACGTGGTCTTTCTGAGCATGTTCGCTTTGATCGACCAGCGCCGGGAACATCAGATCCGGCGAGGCGAAGTATTCCTTGTAGACCTCGCCCGAAGCGTAATTGCGCCGGTACCCGGTGTTCAGCGACAGGACCCTGGTGGTCGGGTTGCCCGCCGTCCAGTTGTCCCAGGTGGTGATGACGACCGGCCTTTGGGTCAGCGCGATCCCGCTGTCGACCAGCGGTCCCATCACCGGACGGCCGGTGAACTGGTTCCACAGCGAATGTGTCTCGCGATCAAACATCAGCTTGTTGGAGCGATACAAAAAGCCCGAGGAGCCGAAGATCAGCGGCTCTGCCCGTCCCTCAACCTGCGTTTCAAACAAGATGCCGGAGCCGCACAGTGTGCAATACGCCAGCGCCACGGGGACACCGCCAATCACCTCGTTGAACATTTCGTGCCAGCCCATGATCCGCAGCGGATAGGCCCGGCTGTCGCCATTGATCGAGACGCCAAAGACCAGATCGTCGCCACGCATGTAGTCGGCCTGCTCCGCCTCGATCAGTTCGGGATTGTCGAGCGACGGGATCCCGTCTTTGACCACCCCGCCCCAGACGATTTCCTCGATGCGGATCTTGGGCTTGCCCGCTGTCATCTCTTCGACCTGCAGGAACCGGTCAAAATGCGGGTCGATCCGCAAATGCGTGTCACGCATGAGCTGCGCATAAAACGGATGCGGTTTGATTTCGGGATGGGCCTCCTGCCAGAGCATCCAGGCATACCAGTCGGTGCCGAAGTTCTCGCCGGTCAGAGCCGCAAGAACCATGGCCTGAGCGGGCGAGCGGCGCCCCGCAAAGCGCATCGACATGATCAGCGCCGCAGCGACATCCGGATCATTGCGCTGCTGCAGGAACTCCATCGCGGCCAGAAAGCTGACTTCATCGCCAAAGAGCTGGTCATAAAGCGCCCGTTCGACGGGATCGCTCAAGTCCTGCGCCATGGAAAGACCCGGGGTCAATGCACCGGCAGCGGCCATCGAAACAAAGGTGCGGCGGGGCAGACGAAACGACATGAAGCGCTCCTTTCGGACGGGGACGGTGTCTCTATGCGGGTCTTTGCGTTCACGTGCATCAGACGTTTCTGCGAGTATTTGTTGCATCTCACCGCCCGTCGCTGATCCGGACCCGAAGCCCGCACGTATCTAGAGGGATGATCCGGCAAGAAGGACCCGCCATGATTTCCAACATCACAACCCGCATCGCCCTTGGCCTGTCCGCCGCTCTTTTGACGGCCTCCATGGCGCAGGCGACCTTGCGGGTGGTTTTTGACGAGGGCGCTCCCAAGGATCGCTTCCTGATCGAGAACCGGAGCGATTGTACCTTGCGCGGCTCGACCGTGATGCTGGACCTGTCGACCTCACAAGGGGCGCTGATTTTCGATGTGACGGAGCGAGGGGCCGGAGTTGAGGTCTATCAGCCCTTCGAACTGGTCGAGGGGAAAGATCGTCTGACCACCGTGCCCACGGTGATTGACGGTCAGTCCAAACTGCAACTGTCGGTCGATTCGCTGGCCCCGGGTGAAAAGGTCGTGTTCACAATCGATGTGGATGACACGATCGGGCAGCGGGAGATCACCGTCTCCGGGGCCGAAATTGCGGGCGCGACCGTGTCTTTTTCGCAGGCCGGTCAGACCAGCGCCGCGACCTTTACGTCCCGCGCATCGGCTGATCTCGCCATTGGGTCCTGCTGAGATCACGCACGACCGGTTCATGAGTTCAAAGTCGTGAACCGGTCCGGTCGTGTCCCGTCAAAGGCCGCCGGCATTCATTTGCATAGAACCTGAGCCACCGCGTTGATTGCTCAGTCGGACGGACATGTGGGCGGACGGGCGGGCATCGTATCTGGGCCAACGGGACGGTTGCATCAATCTTCTTGCATCAGTTGTGGGTCCTTTGGTTGCGCTGAAGTATGCGGCCGCGACAGGCTGACGGCCAACCGGGATCTGACCGGAACGCCTGGACGCTGTTGGTGGATGCGGCCCGGTTTGATCGTTCGGATCGTCCGGGTCCTGCCCAGGTCGCCTTGGCCGAAAACTCTATCCTAACCGGGCAGTCTTTTCAGGGCCGCATGATCGCTCTCCATCCACCGGACGCCGCTGTCCCGGTCCGAGAGATCTACTGCAAGCCGGCGGGGTCGATCACACCCGTGCTGCAGCCCGGGTCGCGTGGATCGGCCGCCCGGATCAACGCGCCGATATCCGAGGTTTCCGTGATTTCGCCCTTCAGCGCGATCTTGAGTTCCTGGATCAGAACCCGTCCGTCATCGAAGTTGCATTCGATTGTGACGCGGTCTCCGGCCCCAGCGCCGAACGCATCGTCAAAGGCCGCGCGCAACGCGACACCCGACACCGTGTTCCCGACGCTGGCCGCCAGCAGGGCGCCAACCGATGACGCGTTTATCGCGTCCAGCACACGCAGGCTGTCGTCGTAATACTCATCACCGTTCCGGTCCCCGAAGAAGCAGGTGCCGTGCTTGATCCACTCATGGCGCTCAAGAAAGCTGGCCGTGCCCGGCATGGCCGCAACCAGCCGGTCTGCCGTATCGGCATCAAGTTGCGGCGCTGGCAGGGCCTCCCAGTTGCCGTCCTTGTCGAGATCGACAATCGCCCCGGGCACGCCACAGTAGAACGTGCCGTTGGGTTGCGGCCACAAGCCGTGCAGCGACAGTTGTGTCTCGGTGATTGGCAACAAGCCATCGTTGAGCCGTTCGCATTCCGTCTTGTCCGGTCGCTGTTCGCAAAAGGCGGGCTGCCAACTGGCGGCAAGGAGGAGGTCCGTGGCCTCCGTTCCGGATTCAAGGTCCAGATCCGGCAGGTCGGGATCGGAACCGCCGGGCAGCTGCGACATGGCAAGCACATGGACGCCGCAGTCCTTGTGAATCCAACGATCAGGCGTGACCGGAGCGCCCGGGACGCGCATCTGATACCAATCACCATCCTCGGTGTTGCGGCCCAGAATGTCGTAGGCATGACGCACATCGGCGCGCAGATCCCCGGGATTGGTGAGCGTGTTCTTGGACTGAAAGACTTCACAGGTCTCAAAGGCGATAAACCAGCCTTCAAGGCGCACCTGCGCCTGAGCGGCGACACCAAGGCAGACCGCCAGGGCGGTTGGGGCAAACAGACGGATCATGAGGGGCTCCGGATACTCAAAACGAAAGGATCACACCCGCATAGTCTACCACGATCCCGGTGATGGTGCCCGCGCCAAACGCAGCGGTCGGGGCATGGAATGCCAGACCCTGTGGGCCACGGTCACAGGACCGCCGTACCAAAGAACGCCTCCCTCTTACGCGCGATCCACAAGCAGCGACTATTTTTTGAGCAGCATGCATCAGCCCTGCGCCCGCGCCCTTGGGTCAGCTTTTGCCGCCTGCGCCGGGTCGGCAAAGAGAGAGGGTCATGCAAAAGCCTTTGTCCATCGTTGTGGTCGAACGCGACCGGGATCGTGCGTTGTTGATTGTCGACAGCCTGCGGGACTCCGGCCCGCATGAAATCTTCGTGGTCTCCGAAGAGACCGCGCTGGCGCGACGTATCCAAGAGCGCAATCCGGACATTGTTCTGGTGGATATGGCCAGCCCCTCGCGCGATATGCTGGAAGAGCTCACCATGGCCTCCGGAGCGACCGAACGCCCCGTCGCCATGTTTGTCGATCAATCCGATGACGGGCTGACCAAGGCGGCCATCGAGGCCGGTGTTTCGGCCTATGTGGTGGATGGTCTGCGGCCCGAGCGGATCAAACCGATCATGGACGCGGCGATCACACGGTTTCACATGTTCCAGCGAATGCGCACGGAACTTGCCGCCACCAAGAAGGCCCTGGAAGAGCGCAAGGTGATCGATCGCGCCAAGGGCATCCTGATGAAAGCCCGCAAGATTGACGAAGACGAGGCCTATGCGCTGATGCGTAAGACCGCCATGGCGCAGGGCCGCAAGATGGCTGATGTGGCCGAGGCCATCGTGACGGCGGCAGGGCTGCTCTCATGAAGCTGACAGACTTGAAGGCCGGATTCATTCCGTTGGTGGATGCTGCCCCGTTTATTGTCGCGCGGGAACTTGGCTTTGCCGAAGAGGAAGGGATCGCCCTGCACCTGGCAAAGGCGCCAAGCTGGTCGACCCTGCGCGACTGGGTGGCGATCGGGCAGATCGATGCGGCGCATATGCTCTCGCCTGTGCCGGTTGCGGCGGCGCTCGGGCTGGGCGGCATTGCCACACGGCTCAATGCGCTTTCGGTGCTGTCGGTGAATGGCAACGTCATCGGCGTCTCGACCGATCTGGCGCAGCGGATGCGCGATGCAGGCCACCGGTTCGACTTTCAGGATCCGAAGGCCGCCGGACCTGCATTGATGGCTGCGGTTGACGGACGGCTGCGCATTGGCGTGCCGTTTCCCTTCTCGATGCATGCCGAGCTTCTGTACTACTGGTTGGGGACAATGGGCGTTCAGGCGCCGCAAGGGCTGGACGTGCGCACGATCCCGCCGCCCTTGATGGCAGATGCCATGGCGCGCGGCGAAATCGATGCCTTCTGCGTGGGGGAACCCTGGGGATCGATTGCGGTGGACACCAATGTCGGCGCCCTGCTGCTGCCCGGCAACGCAATCTGGGCCCGTGCGCCGGAAAAGGTGCTCGCCGTCCGGGAAAGCTGGGCCGAGGATGCGCCGGAGCTGGCGCATCGGCTGGTGCGTGCGCTGTGGCGGGCCGGGCGTTGGCTGGGGCTCGCCGCCAATCAGGCGACCGCCTCCGAGATCCTGTCACGCCCTGAATATCTGGATGTCAGCGCCGAGGTGCTGGAGCGCTCGCTGTCGGGCCGTATGGTGATCTCGCCGCAAGGGGATCTGCGGGTCTGCGAGGCGATGATCGCGTTCCACGCAGGCGCGGCGACCTTTCCATGGCGCAGTCAGGCGGCCTGGATCGCCGAGCGGCTGGCCGCGCGCACCGGACTTGACCGCGAGACCATCCCGCAGGCCGTTCAGGTGTTCCGGGCCGACATCTATCGCCAGGCGCTGGCGCCGCTCCATGTGGACCTGCCCGGCGCGTCAGAAAAGCTGGAAGGGGCAATTGAGGTCCCGACCGAGGTCGCCTCGGCCTCGGGCACCCTGATTCTGGCACCAGACCAGTTCTTCGATGGCAAAATTTATGACCCATCCACTGATGAATGACCTTTTTTTGTGCGCAGGACGCCCGCCCACCGATGCACCCGGACACAAAATGCCCATTTGGCGCGAAGCCGCAGAGTTTTTCTTGCATCGCCCGCTGCGCCGCCGCATCAAAGTAGCACGCGGTCGAACAATGGCGTTCCCGCATCTGTTTTCCCCAATGTTGTGGGTTCCGAGCAAAGCTGCTTGATCCGATCAGTGTGCGCGTTGGCGCATGGTGTCGGTTCAGCGGCTTTTTTACGTTTTCCGCCTCGCCTCCTCCCAGTTCCGGGGCCTGACCGAAGGACCAAGTAATGAAAGTCAACCTAACCGCGCTTCTGGCCAGCACGATGCTCGCCTTGCCCGCGATGGCAGAATATCTCGACGTTGAAAAAGACGAACTGACGTTCGGCTTCATCAAACTGACCGACATGGCGCCGCTCGCCGTGGCTTATGAGAATGGCTACTTTGAGGACGAGGGCCTCTTTGTCACGCTCGAAGCCCAGGCGAACTGGAAGGTTCTGCTGGACGGCGTGATCGACGGGCAACTCGACGGTGCGCACATGCTGGCCGGTCAGCCGCTGGCTGCGACCATTGGCTTTGGAACCGAGGCGCATATCATCACGCCGTTCTCCATGGACCTGAACGGCAACGGCATCACCGTGTCGAACGAGATCTGGGAGCAGATGAAGCCCAACATCCCGAAAATGGATGACGGACGTCCTCAGCACCCGATCAGCGCCGCAGCTCTGAAGCCGGTCGTTGAGAAATACAATGATGAAGGCAAACCCTTCAACATGGGCATGGTTTTCCCGGTCTCCACCCATAACTACGAACTGCGCTACTGGCTCGCCGCCGGCGGTCTGGAGCCTGGCTATTACAGCCCCGACGACATCACCGGCCAGATCGGTGCCGACGTTCTGCTGTCGGTGACCCCGCCACCGCAGATGCCCGCCACGCTCGAGGCCGGAACCATCTACGGGTACTGCGTGGGCGAGCCGTGGAACCAGCAGGCCGTGTTCAAAGGCATTGGCGTGCCGGTGATCACCGACTACCAGCTGTGGAAAAACAACCCCGAGAAGGTCTTTGGCATCACCAAGGAATTCTCGGAAGAATATCCCAACACCACGCTCGCCATCGTGAAAGCGCTGATCCGCGCGGCGATCTGGCTGGATGAGAACGACAACGCCAACCGTCCCGACGCCGTGGAGATCCTGAGCCGTTCGGAATACGTGGGCGCGGACTATGATGTGATCGCCAACTCGATGACCGGCTTCTTCGAGTTCGAAAAGGGCGACAAACGGGACATTCCCGACTTCAACGTGTTCTTCCGCTACAATGCGACATACCCGTTCTACTCGGACGCAATCTGGTATCTGACGCAGATGCGCCGCTGGGGCCAGATCCCGGAAGCCAAGTCGGACAGCTGGTATGACGAAGTCGCCAAGTCGGTCTACAAGCCCGAAATCTATCTGGAAGCCGCCCGTCTGCTGGTCGAAGACGGCTATGCCGATGAGGCAGACTTCCCCTGGGACAGCGACGGCTACAAGGCGCCGACCCCGGCAGGAGATATCATCGACGGCATCCCCTATGACGGCAAGCAGCCCAATGCCTATCTCGAATCATTGATCATCGGCCTGAAGGGCGACGAGACCGCTGACGGCTAACGCCAATCCAAATCTTGCGGGGCGGCAAACAGGTCGCCCCCTCTCATTTTAGTTCGATCAAGGAATCTGAAGATTATGGCAAACGCCACTGACACAGCAGAAGTTGGCCTTTCAGGCCGCGAGAAAGTGTTCTCAACTATCAATAAGGCCAGCGGCTGGCTGGACGCATTGGGTTTTTCGTGGCTCGTTCCGATATTGCGGATGCTGGCCGGTGACAGCCCAAAGGAGCAGATGGGTGAACTCAAACGGGTGCTATTGATTCCACTGTTGGGCATCGCGGCCTTCCTCTTGGCTTGGGGGGCCTTGGCGCCCAAAGTTCAGACATCGCTTGGTGCTGTTCCCGGCCCTGTCGAAGTATGGGAGCAGGCAGGAAACCTCTGGGAAGATCATTTGCGCGAGCGTGAAAAGGCCGAGGCATTCTACATTCGGCAGGATGAGCGCAACGCGAAGCTGATTGCCGAGGGCAATGAGGATCGCGTCAAGCACCGTACCTACACCGGCAAGCCAACCTATATCGATCAGATCTTTACATCGTTGTTCACTGTCGGTCTTGGGTTCCTGTTCGCGACGGTGATTGCGGTCCCCATTGGCATCGCGTCTGGACTGTCGCGCAGCTTCAATGGCGCCATCAATCCGCTGATCCAAATATTCAAACCAGTTTCGCCGCTGGCCTGGCTGCCGATTGTCACCATGATTGTTTCGGCCACCTATGCAACACCCTATGACTGGATGCCAAAATCCCTTTTGGTCTCAGCGGTTACAGTTACCCTTTGTTCCCTGTGGCCAACGCTGATTAACACCGCACTGGGTGTGTCGTCGGTTGACAAGGATCTGATGAATGTTGGTCGCGTTCTGCAACTGCCAACACGCAAGACCATCACCAAAGTCGTTCTGCCTTCTTCCCTGCCGCTGATTTTCACCGGGTTGCGCTTGTCGCTGGGTGTTGGCTGGATGGTCCTGATCGCCGCGGAAATGCTGGCGCAAAACCCCGGCCTTGGGAAGTTTGTTTGGGATGAGTTCCAGAACGGTTCGTCGCAATCACTGGCCAAGATCATGGTGGCCGTGCTGACCATTGGGGTCATCGGCTTCATGTTGGATCGCCTGATGTATGCGTTACAGCGCGCCTTCACTTTCTCTGCGAACCGATAGGAGCAAGGCACGATGAGCTTTCT
>JBCDEC010000188.1:0-9183 GCA_039179965.1 Pseudomonadota bacterium | reverse complement strand
CGACAGCCCCAGCATCGCGAGAGTCAGACCCATGCCAGCCACGCGCGGAAACAGGCCGGTGGGTTGGCCGGACAAGGCATAGCCATGCAGCAGACGACCCACCAGCAGCATCAGGCCAAGCAGATGCAGAGCAATCCCCGGCGCGCCCTGCAATTCGATCAGCGCCAGCAGCAAGATGCCCAGAGGAATGTATTCGGCCGCATTGCCCTGGGCCCGGACCCGTTTGAGAAGCTGCCGGTCCCCGTCATCGCCCAGCGACACACGGCTGTTTTGCCGGTAGAGGATCACCCGCGCGCTGAGGACCAGGTAGAGACAGGTCAGAAGGGCGGCGTAAAAGGAAGTGATCACGGGCATGGCGGTGCTCCAGCGTAGGCCTCTGGAAGGTTCTAGCACGCCATGCCTTGCGGTAAAGCCGCCTCACGCGCCTTGTTCCTGAGGGTCAGGCGTCAACCGGATCCGGGGTCAGGAAAGAGGCTGCCATCCAGCCGGTGACCGGGGCGCCGTCGACAGAGGCCTGAACCTTTGACCAGCGCCCTTGCTGATCCATCAGGATCAACGCGGTGCCGCGCGGCAGGCTGGCCAGCCAGTCATAGCGCGCGCCCGGACCCGAACGCATGTTCACGCTGCGGCCCGTTACGTACACAAGATCGATCGCCGAGGGAGGCTCGGTATCGGCCACAGGCGGCATCGGCGCCTCGGGGCTGACGGCGGGCAGCCAGGCGACGGGGCGCAACATGGGGCGACCGGCGGGTTCCAGCGCGCTCATGCCCAGCGGCGCAAAGGCGGCGGGTGCGGTCAGGGTCGGGCCATCGGGTGTCTCTTGTGCCGCGGCCAGCGCTTCCGTCACCGCCTGTTCGGTCACGGCTTCGGCCAGCGCCGCTCCGGCTGCCACCAGTTCGGGGTTCGGCACATTTTCCGCCGTTGTCTCAGGAGCAGCGGCGCCAAGCCCGATCTGCAGGCCCGCCGTCTTGAGCCCGACCGACGCCGTCTCGATCACGCTGGCGCGCTGGACAGGGGCATCCGGCTGCGGTGCAAGGGCCGCGCTCTGCCGATTGGGCAGCGGATTGAGCACCACGTAGGTCACTGCCAGAAGCAGGCTGAAGGTCACGCCCGAAAGGACGCCGAGAATGAAACGCATGAGGCCGGTCTCCCTTTGACTGTGGCGGAGACTGACAGAGACCCAAGGCGGCAAATCAGCCGCATTGGGGCAATTTCAGGGCATCGGCGGCAATACACCGACGATCCGCGATGCGCGCGTCTAGCCCAGTTCGATCAGCAGATCCTTGGCATCGATCTGCCCGCCGGGCTGGACATGGACCGCCTTGACGGTGGCGTCGCGCTCGGCGTGGATGCCGGTTTCCATCTTCATCGCTTCTATGGTCAAAAGCAGATCGCCGGCCTTTACCGCGCCGCCCGCCTGTGCCGAGATCGACGCAACCACGCCCGGCATCGGGGCGGCCACGTGATCGGGGTTGCCCGGATCGGCCTTGGGCCGCGCCGCAGAACTGCCCACCGCCGCACGATTGGGCACGCGAATGACCCGGGGCTGGCCGTTCAGTTCAAAGAACACCCGCACTTCGCCTTTTTCATCCGTCTCGCCGACCGCCTGAAGGCGAATTTCAAGCGTCTTGCCGGGGTCGATCTCTGCGGCGATCTCTTCACCCGGTTCCATGCCATAAAAGAAGGTCCGCGTGGGCAGCGCGCGCACCGGACCATAGATCGCATGGCGTTCGGTGTAATCGGTGAAGACCTTGGGATACATCATATAGCCCATCAGGTCTTCGTCATCGACGTCGATCTCGTACTGCGCCTCCAGCTTGGCGCGTTCGCTCTCAAGATCCGCGGGCTCCAGCAGCGAACCCGGACGCGTTGTGATCGGCTCTTCGTCCTTCAGCACCTTGCGCACGATGTCCGACGGGAAGCCGCCCGGCGCCTGGCCGACATTGCCCTTCATCAGGGTGATCACGGAATCGGGGAACGAGAATTCGGTTTCGGGCTTGAGCAGGTCCTCGCAGGTCACCCCCTGGCTGACCAGCATCAAGGCCATATCGCCCACGGTCTTGGCAATCGGGGTCACCTTGATGACGTCGCCAAACATATGGTTCACATCGGCATAGGTCTTGGCGACCTCGTGCCACTTGTCCTCCAGACCCATGGACCGCGCCTGCGCCTTGAGGTTGGTGAATTGCCCGCCCGGCATCTCGTGCAGGTAGACCTCGGAGGAGGGCGACTGCATGCCCGATTCAAAGGCGGCGTAGTGGGACCGCACGTGCTCCCAATAGTTCGAAATCGTGCGGATCGCCTCGATATCGAGCTGGGTGTCACGCTCGGAATGCCGCAGCGCTTCGACCATGGTGCCCAACGTTGCCTGGCTGGTGTTGCCCGACAGTGCATCCATCGCGCAATCGACCGCATCCACGCCGGCCTCCGCCGCCGCCAGCAGCGAGGCGCATGCAATGCCGGCGGTGTCATGGGTGTGGAAGTGTATCGGCAGGCCGACCTCTTCCTTCAGCGCTTTCACCAGAACCGTCGCGGCGCGCGGTTTGACCAGCCCGCCCATGTCCTTGAGACCCAGCACATGGGTGCCGGCGGCCTTCAGCTCTTTGCCCATGTCGACATAGTACTTGAGATTGTACTTCGCGCGCTCGGGGTCGTGAATGTCGCCCGTGTAGCAGATCGTGCCTTCCAGCAACCGCCCGCTCTCCAGCACGGCGTCCATCGAGACACGCATGTTCTCGACCCAGTTCAACGGATCGAAGACGCGGAACAGATCGATGCCGGTGTCCACGGCCTGTTTGACAAAGCCCTGCACCACATTGTCCGGGTAGTTCGTGTAGCCCACGCCGTTGGAGCCGCGCAGCAGCATCTGCGTCATGATGTTGGGCATGGCCTTGCGCAGATCGCGGAGCCGCTGCCAGGGGCATTCCTGCAAGAAGCGGTAGGCGACATCAAACGTTGCACCGCCCCAGCATTCCATCGAGAAGAGGTCCGGGAGATCGCGCGCGTAGTTCGGTGCAATCCGGATCATGTCGAGGGACCGCATCCGGGTCGCCAATAGCGACTGTGGCGCATCGCGCATTGTCGTGTCGGTGATCAGAAGCCGGGTCTGGTCGGCCATCCATTGCGCCAGAGCCTCGGGACCCTGCTCATCAAGGATCTGCTTGGTGCCCGGCGGAGGCGTAATCTGCGTAGGTTTGGGCGGCACCGGCGGTTTCAGCGACGCCGGAGGCTTGGGCCGCCCGGCCACATCGGGATGCCCGTTGACCGTGATATCGGCGACATAGGTCAGGATCTTCGTGGCCCGGTCGCGGCGTTCTTCAAAGCTGAAAAGCGCATCGGTCGTGTCGATGAACTTGGTGGTGTACTGGTTCGACAGGAACGTCGGGTGCTTCAGCAGGTTCTCGACAAAGGCGATGTTCGTCGACACGCCCCGGATGCGGAATTCGCGCAGTGCCCTGTCCATCCGGGCAATCGCCATCTCGGGCGTCGGTGCCCAGGCGGTGACTTTCTCCAGCAGCGAGTCGTAGTAGCGCGTGATCACAGCGCCCGAATAGGCGGTGCCGCCATCCAGTCGAATGCCCATGCCGGTGGCGCCACGATAGGCGGTGATCCGGCCGTAGTCGGGGATGAAGTTGTTTTGCGGGTCTTCAGTGGTAATGCGGGTCTGGATCGCATGGCCGTTGAGCGTCACATCCGTCTGATGCGGCTTGCCCGTGGCCTCTGCGATGGTCTTGCCCTCGGCAATCAGGATCTGCGCGCGCACGATGTCGATCCCCGTGACCTCTTCGGTGACGGTGTGTTCGACCTGTACGCGCGGGTTGACCTCGATGAAATAGAAGGCGCTGGTGTCCATATCCATCAGGAATTCGACGGTGCCAGCACATTCGTAATTCACGTGTTTGCAGATCCGGTAGCCCAGATCGCAGATCTCGGCGCGTTGGTCCTCGCTCAGATAGGGGGCGGGCGCGCGTTCGACGACTTTCTGGTTGCGGCGCTGGACCGAGCAATCGCGCTCGTAGAGGTGATACATCGACCCGTGCTTGTCGCCAAGGATCTGCACCTCGACATGGCGCGCGCGGATGATCATCTTTTCCAGGTAGCCTTCGCCGTTGCCAAAGGCGGCCTCGGCCTCGCGCCGGCCTTCGAGAACCTTTTCGGCCAGTTCCTCTGGTCCGTTGATCGGGCGCATGCCCCGGCCGCCGCCGCCCCAGGAGGCCTTGAGCATCAGCGGATAGCCGATCTCACCCGCTTCCTCGGCAATGGCGTCCATATCGTCGCCCAGCACCTCGGTGGCCGGGATCACGGGCACGCCGGCGGCGATTGCCACGCGCCGGGCGCTGGCCTTGTCGCCCAGGGCGCGCATGGTCTCGGCCTTGGGGCCGATGAAGGTCAGTCCGTTTTCGTTGCAGGCGTCCACCAGACCGGGATTTTCAGACAACAGCCCATAGCCCGGATGGATCGCGTCCGCGCCGCATTCGCGCGCCACGCGCATGATCTCATCGATGGACAGATAGGCCTGGACCGGCCCCAGACCTTCGCCAATCCGATAGGCCTCATCCGCCTTGAAACGGTGCAGCGACAGCTTGTCTTCCTCGGCGAAGACAGCCACCGTGCGCTTGCCCATTTCATTGGCCGCGCGCATCACGCGGATGGCAATCTCGCCACGGTTGGCCACCAGGATTTTGCGGAATTCGGTCATATCAGGCCTCGCCTTCACTTCGTCTCTTGCCCCACCCGCGCGGAGCGGCGCGACAATAGGCGCATTCTCGGGCAGGTCACAGGCCCGACTGCCACCCGGATTTTTCGCGCGTCACGGTTCTGCGCTGCAGAATGACGTCATTTCCCGCCAATCGTCCAGCAAAAAAGGTGGCGGCAATTGAGACAGGTCATGGGCTCCGATCTGACCCATGTTGGAGACCATGTCGCGTTGCAAAATCTCGATCAGATGGTCTGGTCCCACTTCACCCAACGCTGCAAGAGCGTAATGGAACCCTCTGCCAAGCATGACAAAATCAGCTCCAAACGCAAGCGCGCGCAGGATGTCCAGCCCGCCTTCGATGCCACTGTCAAAGATCAGCGGCAATCGGGTCTTTGAGCGGATCTTCGGCAAGACAGAGAGTGTCGCAGGTGCAGCATCAAACTGCCGTCCGGTGTGGTTGGAGACCCAAATTGCATCAACTCCGGCCTGCTCAAGGCGCCCGGCATCTGTGTCGCACAGGACACCCTTGACGATCAAATCGCCCGCCCAATGGGCGCGCAGCCAGTCCACGTAAGCCCAATCCGGCGAGGTCCGCAGCAGATACCCGATGTGTTCGGTGGGCGGCAGAGAGGTTTTGATGTCGGAATACTTGTCGAGCGTGCGCATGCGAATACCACGCTCGCCGCGCATGCCCCAGGCCCAGGCGGGCCGCATCAGGATCTGCGCCAAAAGCCGCGGCGTGAGCTGTGGCGGTGAGGTCAGACCCGACCGTGTCTGACGTTCCCGGAGGGAGGCATTCGGCACATCCGCTGTCAGAACCAGTCCGGTAAAGCCTGCGTCCCAGGCCCGCGCCAGCATGTCCTTGCGGATGGTCTCATCCTTGGGCGGGTAAAGTTGAAACCAGCCGTGTTTGCCCAAATGCGGCGCAACGTCTTCCGGCGCGCGCGCCGCCACGGTCGACAGACAATAGGGCAGTCCGGCCTTGGCCGCGCTTTGGGCCAGCAGGATCTCTGCCTCCGGCCATATGAGCCCAGACATCCCCACCGGCGCAATGCCGACCGGCAGGGCAAAATCATGCCCCATGAAACGTGTTGACGTGTCCGGCGCAATCGGTCCGTGCAGGATCGAGGGCATGAAACCGACCCGATCCAGGGCCGCGCGATTCCAGGCCATGACCGCTTCGGTGCCCGTGGCGCTGTCGAGATAATCCCACACGAAGCGGGGCAGCCGGCGCTCGGCGCGGCGTTTCAGATCTCCAAGCGCGGGATAGGTCTGGTGCAGGTCCACGCAGCGGAGATTGTCCAACTTCCCGCGCCCTGTCCAGAGCCAAGACACGGCCGTCGGCGCCCGCACCCCAAACCCGCCTCGGCGCACTCCGGTCGCAAAAAGGTGATCCGATCCCGTCCTGCATCACTTGCGCAGAGACCATGCAATCCCAATGTCTTATGTATGGTCGCTGGGACGGCCCAGCGGCGTTTCGTTCCCCTCGGGACGACCCGAGCATTTTAGGTCAATTTGATGTCCTGGATACTTTTACTTGTTGCCGGTCTTTTGGAAACCGGATGGGCAACCTCGCTGAAAATCAGCTCAGGCAAGCCCGGACTTCTCATTATCGGCGCAACCATCGTCATGCTGGCGGCAAGCCTTTTCACACTTGCCATCACAATGCGTGATTTGCCCCTCGGCGTTGCCTACCCAATCTGGACAGGCATCGGCACGATCGGCTCCGTGGTCTTGGGCGTGCTCTTCTTCAAAGAGACGTTGCCGCCATCAAGCATTGCCGGCGTAGCCTGTCTTTGCCTCGGCATTGCCCTGATCAGCATGAAAGCCGCATGAGGCGATGCGCGGAGGACCTGTCCAGGCCCTCCGCATTTCTGATTAATCCTGCAAAATCCGGATGTTCCCGATCCGCGCCGTGCAGGCGACGGAGGCGCCGTTGCGAAAAACGACACGCCAGCGCAGCCGCAGGGACGTGATCCCGACAGGGATGGTGAAGGGCAGGGTCTCATACCGACCGGCCACGGCGGTCTCCGGGTAGTTGTCATTGGCGTTGAACCACGCCAGATCATAGGTGCCGCCCGATCCGCCAAAGCCCGCCAGCGCGGCGAGGTCAACACTCTCGACGCCGGTCGCCCCTGCATCCACCTCGAAGTCAGCCATGATCCGATAGGTTTCGCCTTCGCTAACGGCAAAGCCCTGCTCAATGGCGCGCAGGAAGGATGATCCGCCGCCGGCCGGTGCCGTGCCCGAGCAGACCACCTGTTGGGCATCAACGGTCACACCCCCGACCTGCATCGTGGTGGCCGAGCCAACGACGGATACGCCCGACATATTCGATGCGGCCGAGGTCCAGCCCGAGGGGATCGTGCCCGACGTGTAACCCGAGGTCGAACCGCCCGTGGTGCCGAGGGGCTGCAGGCTCAGCGGGTTGTCAGAGGGCATCGCAGCAACCGTCGGGAACCAGCCGTCTATCGTTGGCATCAGCGCGCTGGCCAGCGCATGCGAACCGCGTGTCTGCTGGTGCAGGTAGCTGTCCTCAAAAAACAACTGCTTGGCGGGCGAGGGTTGCACCGGGCTTGTGGCGCTGGCGTCTCCCATGATCGACCACCCGTCGACAACCGTGACCTGCGGGTCATCCAGCGTATCCCAGAAGGCGTGCAGAGCGCGATGCACGTCCCATGCCGCCTGGCTGGTGGTGAAGTCGTCGCCGGATCCGTCCGCGGACAAGGACGGCCAGTCGTTGATCACGATGATCGGCAGTCCGGTGTCTTTCATGGTGCTCAGGCAGGCGTCCGCCTCCGACAGCACCGTTGCGGCATCGTCCCCGCCGCGAATGCCGTTCACGCCGCACAAGAAGATGATGAACCCCGCGCCAGCGGCGACAGCCGTGGTGAGATCGCCAGCCATCGTGGCCAGTTGCTCGCCCATGTCATGGCCCGGTATGGCAAAGTTCATCGTCGACGGGCAGATCACCCGGCGATGCGACAGGGCCTCCAGCCAGTTGTCGATGCCGCGGCCGTACTTGCTGGCTTCGGTGCCGCCAGCCCAGGCCGGATCGTTGCGCGACCGTTCGACCGCAATGCGGCTGTCGCCCAGAATGATCGCCTGGTTGCTGGCCGGAGTGGGTGGCGTGACCACGGCCGACGGGCCGCTCGTGGGCACCGGCCCCGGTACGATGGTCAGCGCATGGATACCCGAGGCCGTTGTGCCCGTGGCATGCACCCGTTTTGTACCCACGGGCAGTGTCGCAAAGTCCCCCACCTGGACCGTCCGCGTCTGATCGGCCACGGTGGTCAGGACCACCGTTCCGCCGCTTTCGACATACAGCCGCACCGCCACCGAGGAGAGATCCTCGGTATCCGATGGGATGACCGGCAGTATGTCGAGCGCCGGGCCCGATGGGCTGGGGGCACGAAGGGAGAACGGATTGTACATGTCAGGCTCCTGATTGCCGCAGGGACGAGGGTCGATCGGTTGCGGCAAATGGATCGCCGGGATCGGTAAAAAATCACTGGGCCCACCGTCCCGGCCGGGCGCAACGGTGGCGTCTCCGGGCAAATTCCGCGGCTGGCGGGCCTGGTGGCGCAAAGGCGAACATCTTGTGAACAGATACTTTGACCGGCGGACTGAATCGGTTACGTTGCGCCCATGAGCAGTCCGTTTGAAGAAGATCCCTTTGAGGCCGCTGAAAGTCTCTCGCGTCAGGCCATGGCGGCCCGGCCGATGCCCTATCTTGACGGTCTCAACCCGGCGCAACGCGAAGCGGTCGAGATCCAGGAAGGCCCGGTCCTCATGCTGGCCGGCGCGGGCACCGGCAAGACCAAGGCGCTGACCACGCGCATCGTGCATCTCCTGAGCACCGGCGCGGCCCGGCCCAATGAGATCCTCGCCGTCACCTTCACCAACACCGCCGCGCGCGAGATGAAAAACCGGGTTGGCGGGCTGCTCGGGCAGGCGATCGAAGGCATGCCCTGGCTGGGAACCTTCCATTCGATCTGCGTGAAACTCCTGCGGCGTCATGCCGAACTCGTCGGTTTGAAATCGAACTTCACGATCCTGGACACCGACGACCAGCTCCGCCTGCTCAAGCAACTGGTCAGCGCGGCGGGTATTGACGACAAACGCTGGCCAGCCCGGCAGCTGGCCTCGATCATAGATGGCTGGAAGAACCGCGCGCTGACCCCGGACAAGATACCCGGCGCCGACGCGGGCGCGTACAACCACAAGGGCGCGGCGCTTTATGCGGAGTATCAGGAGCGCCTCAGATCGCTCAATGCCGTCGACTTTGGCGACTTGCTTCTGCACATGGTCACGATCTTTCAGACCCATGACGATGTGCTGCAACAATACCAGCGCTGGTTCCGCTACATCCTGGTCGACGAATACCAGGACACCAATATCGCCCAGTACCTGTGGCTCAGGCTTCTGGCCGCATCACACCGCAACATCTGCTGTGTGGGCGACGACGATCAGTCGATCTACGG
>JBCDEC010000187.1:0-9296 GCA_039179965.1 Pseudomonadota bacterium | reverse complement strand
GATCTGATGTCAAAGGCGGTTCCGGTGGGACCTCGCGTCGCAACGGTCGATGGGCAGTTGAGCCCGGCGCAAATTATGACTATTTTGAACCTTTGCATATCCTGGGGATGGGATCACTTATATGGACATGCGTGTACGGGTCGGTTCGGCCCTCAAACAGGCAATGAAAGACAAGGCCGTGGAACGACTGGCGACGCTCCGGTTGATCAATGCGGCCATCAAGGACAGGGAAATTTCGCTTCGCGGAGAAAGTGACGGTGGAGATGACCCCGTCGTAAGCGACACGGATATTCTGACGATACTTGGCAAGATGGCCAAGCAACGCCAGGAAAGCGCGAGGATCTATGAAGAAGGCGGCCGTCTTGATCTGGCGGAACGCGAAATCGCTGAAATAGCTGTTATTGAAGAGTTTCTGCCGCAGCCACTCTGCGCGGAAGAGGTCAGTAAGGCGATTTCTGAGGCCGTTGCCTCGACGGGCGCGCAATCGATCCGCGATATGGGCAAAGTGATGGGCGAACTCAAGGCGCGTCACACCGGACAGATGGATTTTGGCAAGGTTGGGCCGCTGGTCAAGGAGCGCCTCTGCGCCGGGTAGACCCCGGCCGACAGGCTGATGGAACGGATGGGCCGGATCGCAGGATCCGGCCCTTTTTCGTGCCTCGCGGGCGCTGCGGGAATCGTTTCTTGGTCGCCTGTCCGGTCTTTGTGGCCCGCTGGTGGCGGCCCGTTACACCCGGTCAAACCGGCCTAGTGGCAGCGCAACAGGTCGTCGAGTTCGCCAAAAAGCGCCTTGCGTTCATCTTCGCTTAAAAAAGCGCCAATCTCCACTTCGCGGCCGGCACCAATCAGGGTCACGTAATTGGGCACAGGCCCGCCTTTGACGTGCAATTCGGTCCGGGCCCAGTGGCGGTTGGCCTGCCACTCCTGAACATCGCCTTTCGGATTGCGCCGGGTCAGCCGCGCGGTGTCGTCAGTGAGGGTAAAGACCTCGAGGATCCGGGCGCGCCGCTGGTTGGTGCTGATCGCAAACCAGACCCCGGCCAGGGCCAGCATCAGAAAAGGCAGCAGCGCCCAGAGCAGGGACGTCCCCAGCAGCGGTAACAATGGCAGGAGCAGCAAGGCAAATGTCGCGCCGATAAAGAAGACAAACCCTCTGGGCGTCATCGATTGGTGCGGCCAGAGATGCAGCTCGTGCCGCGCGGTTTGATCAGGGTCTGTCCAGCGATAGGGCATGGTGCCAGAGTATCTCTATCGGCTTGAAAGTCGAGGAAAAGGGCTGTCAAAACCGCCCACGCTGCCAAAAGAAAAGGCCCCGGGCACAGTCAGTCCGGGGCCTTTCCATGTCTAAACAACGCGGCGCAGCGCTAGCGCTGGTCTTCGGGCTTCAGATCTTCCGCCCACTCTTTCACAGTCGGGTATTCCCCGTGCGGGCGGTCCCAGTCTTCCCGCTTTGGAAGCTGTTCGAACGTATGCTCCGGCGGCGGCGATGGCAGCGTCCATTCCAGCGTATCGGCATATTCGTTCCACGGATTGGCTTGGGGCGCCTTCTGGCCGGCGCGCAGCGTGTGCCAGATGATCCAGAAGAAGAACAGGAACGAGGCAAAGGACAGGAACGCCCCGATGCTCGACCACCAGTTCCAGAGCGCGAAAGCCTCCGGATAATCGATATAGCGGCGCGGCATGCCCTGACGGCCCAGGAAGTGCTGAGGGAAGAAGGTCAGGTTGGCCCCGATGAACATCGCCCAGAAGTGCAGCTTGCCGGCCCATTCGGGATACATCCTGCCGGTGATCTTCGGCAGGTAGAAGTATATGCCCGCAAAGATACAGAAGACGGCGCCCAGCGACATCACGTAGTGGAAATGCGCCACCACGTAGTAGGTGTCATGGTAGTACCGATCGACCGCCGCCTGGCTCAGCACCACACCGGTCACACCACCGACCGTGAAGAGGAACAGGAAGCCAAAGGCCCAGAGCATGGGTGTTTTGAACTCGATCGAACCCCCCCACATCGTGGCGATCCAGGAGAAGATCTTCACGCCTGTCGGCACCGCAATAACCATCGTCGCCAGCATGAAGTAGGCCTGCTGATTGAGCGACATGCCCACCGTGTACATATGGTGCGCCCAGACCACGAAGCCGATGGCCCCGATCGCGATCAAGGCCCAGACCATCGGCAGGTAACCGAAGACCGGCTTGCGCGCGAAGGTGGCGATGATGTGCGAGATCAGGCCAAATCCGGGCAGGATAACAATGTAGACTTCCGGATGTCCAAAGAACCACAGGATGTGCTGGTAGAGCACCGGATCGCCGCCGCCGGAGGGGTCAAAGAAGGTGAACCCGAAGTTGCGGTCCATGAGCAGCATGGTGATCGCGCCCGCCAGAACCGGCAGGGACAGCAGGATCAGCCATGAGGTCACGAAGATCGACCATGAGAACAGCGGCACCTTGAACAGCGACATGCCCGGGGCGCGCATGTTCAGGAAGGTGGTGATCATGTTGATTGCGCCAAGGATCGACGAGGCGCCCGAGAGGTGCACTGCGAAGATGGCGAAATCCATCGACATGCCGCCTTCATTTGTCGACAACGGCGGGTACAGCACCCAACCCACACCGGATCCGGCCTGGTCATTGCCGCCCGGCGCCAGCACCGAGCAGACCGCGAGGGTCGTTCCGGCGACATAAAGCCAGTAGCTGAGGTTGTTCATCCGCGGGAACGCCATGTCCGGTGCACCGATTTGCAACGGCATGAAGTAGTTGCCAAATCCGCCGAACAGCGCCGGGATCACCACGAAGAACATCATCAGGATGCCGTGGCCGGTGATCAAAACGTTCCAGAGGTGCCCGTTGGGCGTACATTCCGCAGAGCTTGCGAACATCCGCGCGCCTTCGAGGCACATGAACTGAACGCCCGGCTCCATGAGTTCGAGCCGCATGTAGACCGTGAACGCCACCGAAATGAACCCCGCGAGCGCCGCGGTGATCAGGTAGAGTATCCCGATGTCCTTGTGGTTGGTCGACATGAACCAGCGGGTAAAGAACCCGCGGTGGTCTTCATGCTCGTGACCTTGAATGGCTGCATCTGCCATTGGGGTGCCTCCTGTTGTATCGCGTCGGGGGGCTACCCCCGCTCTGCCCCCTTGGACATCGCGACCGTCTATCAGCTTGTAGAATGGCCGCGCGGCGTCATCAATGCTGCAACTTGACCGAGAATAAGAAAAATTGCCGCGCCCCCCTTGTCGGTAGGGGCACAGGCCGGTTTTCTGCGACGATAGAGCGCATCGGTGGGCGCCGTCGAATTGCTCAGGCGGTGGATGGGCTGGGGATCGGTCACCTGGTGGATCTCCACTGGGCCGCCGATGCCCTTCAATGACAGCGAGTCGGTGCGGTCGGCCGCTATGGCGCACGCATCGGCCGCACAGGTCCGGGGTGCAATACAGCCTCGCTGTATTCCGCCTGGTTTGAACAGGCGGGTACGCACAGACAGATGGTCAGAGTCCCGGGGGGTCCGCCAGCGGTCGAGCCGCGTCGACCCTCGCCGCCGAGCCGGACGTCGCACCACTATCCGCGACGGCGGGCCGGTAAAAGCGGTGGCGAACCGGGCGAACGCGCGCGCATCGCTCAGATAGCGTGCCGCCAAAGCCCTGTCACAAGACCGGTCAGCCATCTCCGTATCCACCGCAAGAACAGTGTCTTCATCGCCGCGATACTGACGGGTCGTCTTGAGACATCCACTCAGGGCATTGGTCCATTCCGACCGTGCGGCGACCGCGCGGCCGCGGTTCGTTCCGCCATCTGTCGCCTGCCTGTCCGCGCCGCCGTCGCTCCGCTCCCGGTGCACCGGCAAAAGAGGCACCCCCGGTCCGGGGCAGAGGTGCACCGCGCTTTCTTGACCTGGCGCCGGTCGCACAGCACAAACGGGTCAGGGCCTGATCCCAAAGGAGCGCCGTTGCAATGGACTACACCCCCGAGCCTTACGATGATGACAATATCTTCGCCAAGATCCTGCGCGAGGAAATTCCCGCCTTCCGCGTCTATGAAGACACCGAAACGCTGGTCTTTCTGGATATCATGCCCCGCGTGGATGGTCATATGCTGGTGATCCCCAAAACCCCCTGCCGCAACATGCTGGACGCGAGCGAAGGGCAGATGGCGGCCTGCCTGAGCACGACTCAGCGGGTATCACGGGCGCTTCTCGGCGACCCCTATGGCGCCGACGGCATCACCCTTCAGCAGTTCAACGAACCCGCCGGCGGGCAGGAAGTCTATCATCTGCATTTCCACATACTGCCGCGCCGCGCCGGTGACAGCCTGCGGCCGCCCGGCCAACAGGCGGATATGGGCGATCTGAAGACCGAGGCTGAAAAGATCCGCGCCGCCATCGAAGCCGCCTGATCGACCCGCTTTCGGGCGGCAGCAACGCCTTTCCCGGCAGGCTGCCCCTCCCGGATGTCCCAAAGCCAGTGGCCGGCCAGGACAAACGCCTCCCGTCCGCCCCGCTTTGCGGCTTCTTTCTTTTTGCAAATACCCCGGCGCGCGGTGACCCTCAGGCCCCGCCGGTGGTCAAGGGCGACCGGCGGGGCCTCATCTCCCGCTCGAAACAGCGCCGCAAGGCGACGTCGAGATCGGCCATCGTCACCGGCAGCCCCAGATCCACCAGGCTCGTCACGCCATGTTCTGCAATCCCGCAGGGGACAATGCCGGTGAAATGGTCCAGGTCCGGGTCCACGTTGATCGAAATGCCATGATAGCTAACCCATTTGCGCACCCGGATGCCAATGGCGGCGATCTTGTCTTCGGCAATGGCCCCGTCGACAGCGCGCGGCCGTTCGGGCCGTTCGACCCAGACGCCGACCCGACCCGGCCGGATATGCCCGGTGACATTGAATTCCGCCAGGGCCGCAATGACCCAGGTCTCCAGATCGCCAACAAATCGGCGCAGGTCGCGTCCGCGCCGCCCGATGTCCAGCATCACATAGACCACCCGTTGGCCGGGGCCGTGGTAGGTGTATTGCCCGCCCCGTTTTGTCGGAAAAACCGGAAACCGGTCCGGCGACAGCAGATCTTCCGGCCGCGCGCTGGTGCCTGCGGTATAGAGCGGCGGATGTTCGACCAGCCAGACACATTCCGCCGCTGACCCCTCCGAGATCTGCATCGCCCGCGTCTCCATGAACCGCTCCGCCTCCGCGTAATCGGTCAACCCGTCGCTGGTGATCCAATCGACCATCTCGTCTCCTCGCGCACCCAGGTCCCTGCCCGGATGCGCTCCCTGTGCCATGGCCACCGGCGGCGCTGCAAGTCCCCGGGACCTTGCCGGCGTGTTTTGCGACACCGGCCACATCCCGCCCATCTCAACCGCCCACCGGCGGAGCCTTGCCGGCGGCGCGCGACGGAATGGGCAAGGGGCCGCGTGTAAGACCTGTGTCGGTCGCAACCGGCTGGCCGCGGGGCGCCTTTGGCCCCAGGTTGACTTAGACAGCAGTCTTGAAAGGTGCAAAATGACGTTGAAACGCGTGCTGACCTACACTCTCGCCGGGGCCGTGATCCTCGCCCCTGTCTCCCGAGCCACCGCTGACACAGGCAGTTTCGTCGCGGGCGCCGCCATCGGTGGTCTGCTGGGGCACCTGGTGACCCGTGACTATCAAATGCGCCAGGTGCCGCCGCCGAGTACAGTCAGCCCGGCGCCGGCCACCCGGCCACCCGCGAACACGACAGCCAAAGCTGCGGTCAAACCCGCCGCAAAGGCCCCCTCGGGGATCCCGGCGACCCAAACCGGCCGCCAGGTGCAAACGGCGCTGGCCTTCTTCGGGTTCCCGGTTGGCACCATCGACGGCAAGGTCGGCCCGCAGACCCGGCAGGCCATCTCGTCCTACCAAGCTTACTTGGGTTATCCGCAGACCGGTCAGCTGACGGCCTTCGAGCAACAATTCCTCCTGGACGCCTATGCGCGCTCTGCCCAGAGCGGCACCGTCCCAGGCTCCGAGGCCGCGAAACAGCTGCTCAAGGTTCACATGGCCGGCCTCGCCGCGCCGGAAACCGGACTGCCAAGCTTTGCCGTCTCCGCAACTCCGACTTCGCTGGCCACGCATTGTCTCATCGTGGCCGAAACAGCCCGGGCCAGAGGCGGGTACCAGACGATTGAGGCGATCGACGCGCCGGTGGATGTGTTGCATGAGCAATTCTGCCGCGCCCGCAGCGAGACCATCGCCACATCCCGGCACATGGCCGCCAAGGTATCGAACACAAGTACCGAAGAGATTATCTCTGACTGCAAGGCCTTCGGGCCGGTCATGGCGCCGGTGATCTCCAACCTCGCCGATGCGCCCCGACAGGAGATCGTGCGCGACAGCGCCCGCCTGCTCGCGGATACCGGAGCTGACGCCGGACAGATGATCGACGCCGCCCGGACCTGTCTTGGCTTTGGTTATGAGACCGACGACATGGATGTCGCGCTGGGCGCGGGCGTGGTGCTCGTCACTCTGGGGCAGGGCGCCTACGGAGAACTGATGGGCCATCACCTTGCCGGCGGCTTTGGCACCGGCGTGGCTCCGGATCTGGCTGTGGACTGGTACGCCGCGGCCTTTGACGCGGTCGACGCCAACGGAGCTGTCTTTGCCGAAAACGATCCCGACCGCAGCCAGTTGCTGCGCCGCGCGGCCGAACAGGCCTATGATGTTGCGCCAAAGGCGACGATTGCCACGCAAAGTGCCAGCGCGCTGCCGACCTTTTCAGGCAGCAACTGATGCCCCGCCCGCTGCAAGCCACGAGACAATCGGTGGTCCAGCAGCGGGCCCCTGCCTTGCGGTCAATGCTCAGGACAAGCCCGGTCTGAACTTTGCCTGCGCATACCGAATTGTCTCTTGAGATGCCCGAACCTGTCGTCTATACGGCGCCGACACCAAGCCAAGATATGCGGTCGTGGCGGAATTGGTAGACGCGCAGCGTTGAGGTCGCTGTGGGGTAACACCCGTGGAAGTTCGAGTCTTCTCGACCGCACCAATCACCACTGAAAATGGGCTAATTTTCCCTTTTGTGGGCTAAGTGCCCCACCGGTGGTTGCAGCCTCTCTTCTATGAACCGGGTCACATCTTCGGTTCGAACGAAGCTCTTTCGGCCTTTTTGATGGATCTCTATGAGGCCTTTCTTTTCCCAAATGCGGATCTGATCATCTGAAACACCGAGAACGGTTTTCGTTTGGGACATGCGGACAAATACAGGCGAAGGGGTGGAAGCCGTCATCTATCCATCCTTCCTCGTCTCGCGCGGCGGTGCGGGCATCGGGACCTCCATACCGACGGCTCAAGTTCTGCGGAACCTTTGCTTGGCGCGCGCAGCCTCCTTTTGCCGTGAGCCGCGAACGAGCGGAGGGGGAGCCCAGCCGTCTTCATTGAATGATCGGCCACACCGCGTGCACGTCTGAACGGTCTCAGACCACCCGTCCGTGCGCGTCAAAAGCGCATGAGCGAAGCGACACATCCAAACCAACAAGATATTCCATTCTCTGTCTCCCTCATTCACAGCATTGCTGTGTTTATCCGGAGCTCGACCTCAGTGCAGGGTCAGCCGAATTACGCGTGCTTTCCGCCTAAACCAAGTATTCGACAACCCCAGCCAGAAGGTGCCCACCAGAGCGTGGTTGCAGGCGTTCACGGCCTGGACGTCAGAGATCCAAACATATCCGTCCTCGCCCTGTTCCAGAGCGCACGTGCGGTCCCGATCCAGAAGTTGCTCGCCTCTCCCTTCGCAAATCGTCTCAAGGCCACCAGGGTGCTTGTCTTCGACTCCTTCTGCCGCAGAAAACTCCATCGTTCACTTCCTGTCTTCGGCGGGCGAGCCGGTTTCACGACACGCAATCTTCGCGCGCGTCGTGCTGCAGAGCCGTTGGAAACACCGGCAATCGTGAGACACCTGTTCCAGACCGTCAGCTACGAACAACCGGCGACTGGCAACAGCATGTCCCCAATCGGGGAAATGGATGAGTTTCCATAGGCTTAGGACGCCTGCGCAGGACAATCAGTCGGCCGAGAAACTGAGCGCGCGCGCGCCACAAGTTTGAGACACCGGTCTCATGCGCCTGGCGCTGTTTGTTGCGAAAAAAGAATTCGAAAACACACTCACGGATTCGATCCACAGCAGAATTTTTTGAACCGCGCCTGACGTCCAGGCTTTGCGCGTTTGAGGCAATGACACGATGGCAGCATTTAGCGTCACAACCACCGTCGACGCGCCCTTTGACGGGTTTGAGACAGAAGCATGCCCGGACAACACGGGCCTGTCTTTGCGTGGGGCCATTGCCCTGGCAGCGGCAACGTCCGGTGCTGACCGGATCGTGTTCGATCCATCGCTGGCCGGCGCGACAACCGAACTCTGCGGCGGGCAGTCTGGCGGGCCGTTGGAGATCGATGACGCCGGTCGTTTCGGTGTCACCGCCATGCTCGAAGCGCACGCGCGGATCGAGGGCGCGTCGATCACCTGCGGGAAGGTCAAAACGCCGGGTGGGGGCGCCCGCGTCGAAGGCCTTGCAAATCAACGGGCAAATCACTGGGCCAATCACCGGGAAAATCAACTGGCAAATCAACGGATTGACGCTGGGAAGTTCATTTCAAATTAGGTAGGGGACGCGCTTTGGCGACCAGAAAAACTCGCAATGCAGCACATGACCAAGACGGTCGTAACACGGTATTGATGCGCACATCGGTTCTGGGTCTTGGTGCGTTATGTGCAAGTACCGCGCTGTCGACCGGCGTGCTGGCCGACCCGCCGACAAACTGCACCGGCAGCAGCGGCACCTATACCTGCACCGGCAACCAGTCGAGCGGGTTCACCTTTCCAGGCACGATTGATGGCACGGTCGTCAGATCGGTGACGGTGGAGGACCTCACTCGTGACGTTACGGGCCGGTTCTTTCTTGATTCTGAGGCGACAGCGTCGGAAGGACCGGTGGGTCTTTCGGTGGATCTGGGCAGCTATACATCAACGCGGCCGAGCGGCGATGCGGGTCAGAACGTCCTTCTGTATTCCACGCCCACAGGCACGGGTGACAGCGCGGCGCGCATCAACGGCGCGTTCACCGGCACGGCCACCAACAGCGCCGGGAGCGAGGTGATCGCGCAGGTCACCCGCGGAGTCGCCGGGAGCGACGGGACCTCGCCGCAGGGCAGCAACGGACGCTCGGGGGGGGATGGCGGCAACGGCGGCACCAACACGCTGGTGCTCAGCCAGGGGGGGCCAAGCACGCTGACCACTACGGTCGCTTCGGATTTTCCGGTCATCCTGATGCGCAACACCGGCGCCGATGG
>JBCDEC010000186.1:0-9351 GCA_039179965.1 Pseudomonadota bacterium | reverse complement strand
GCGATGGCGATGACGGTCTTGCCCTCCATCATGCCATAGAGCGTATGCTGGATCGCGGCTTCGACCTCGGAATCCAGCGCCGAGGTCGCTTCGTCCAGGACCAGGATCGGCGCATTTTTCAGAATGACCCGCGCCAGCGTGATGCGCTGGCGCTGTCCACCGGACAGTTTCACGCCGCGTTCGCCCACATGGGCATCATAACCCGTCCGGCCCTGCGGATCGGCAAGGCTTTGGATGAACTCATGGGCTTCGGCCTGCCGGGCAGCGGCGATCATGTCATCCTCGCTGGCGTCCGGGCGCCCATAAAGAATGTTCTCGCGCACCGAACGGTGCAACAGGGCGCTGTCTTGCTGGACCATGCCAATATGGCGACGCAGGCTGTCCTGGGTGACCGCGCAGATGTTCTGCCCGTCGATCAGGATCCGCCCGTCCTCGACGTCGTAGAACCGCAGCAAGAGTTTGACGAGCGTGGACTTTCCCGCGCCGGACCGACCGATCAGACCCACCTTTTGCCCCGGCTCAATGGTCAGGCTGATACCGTCAAGCCCGCCGACCCCCTTGCCGTAGTGATGGCTGAGCGCGTCGACGTCGATCCGCCCGCCATCGAAGGCCAGATGTCTGGCGTCGGCAGCATCCACCAGATCGATGGGCTGGGAAATTGTCTGCAGCCCTTCGCGGACGATCCCCAATTGCTGGAAGAACGTCGTCAGCGCCCACATGATCCAGCCGGTCATTGCATTCAGCCGCAGCGTCAGCGCGGTGGCCGCGGCCACAATGCCAACGCTTGCCGCGCCCTGCATCCATAGCGCCATGCCCCAGCCCACAACGCCGACGATCAGCAACCCGTTCAGCGTGACGAGCACCAGCTCCATCGTCGTGAAAATGCGCATCTCCACATAGCCGGTCTGCCGGGTCTGCTCGATGGCCTCTTTGGCGTAGTCCAGTTCCTTTTCGGTATGTGCGAACATCTTCACGGAGTGGATGTTGGAATAGCTGTCAACCATGCGGCCGGTCAGCTCCGACCGCGCGTCGGAAAAGGCCTCACTCGCCGGGCCAACACGCCGCAGCGTCCAGCGCATCAGCACCGCATAGGCAGCAAACCAGAGCAGAAGGGGCAACAGCAGCCGAATGTCAGCAGCCATCAGAAGAACCGCCGCCCCGACCAGATAGGCAAGCGAAAAGGTAATGGCGTCAAAGGTTTGAAAGACCGCCTCACTGGCCGCCATCGGCGTCTGCGCCATCCGGTTGGCGATGCGCCCGGCGAAGTCGTTTTCAAACCAGCCGACAGACTGCTTGAGCACATGGCGATGCGCGCGCCAGCGAATGAGCGTGGTCACATTGGGCAGCATCGTGTTGTTGAGCAGCAAGACATCCACCCCGTGCAGCGCCGGGCGCAACACAAGGATGAGCAAGGCGGCCAGAATGAACTCGGTGCCATGATCGGCCCAGACCTGCGCGGGATCTCCGACCAGCAGATCGACAATCCGGCCCATATAGCCGATGAGGCCGATTTCGACGATGGCAACCACCACGGAAATCAGCCCGGTGACCCAGTACACCCGAAAGAAGGGCTTGGTGTAGCTCTTGAAGAAGGCCCACAGACCAGGGTCGGGGCGATTGGTCTCGGTATAGTCGACATAGGGGTCGACCAGAGTCTCGAAAAAACGGAACATGAGTGTTGCCTGTCGGAACTCCGCATGCGGAGCATATCTAGTACAAAGGGGTGTTGATGCGCGTGGGCGGGCTGTTAAGCCGCACCGTCACAAAGATCGGTCGGCCTTAGCCGTGTGGAAACCAGATCTCGTGATACATACGCATGCCTCCGACGTGAGTTGTGAGCATCGATTACAACAGGGAAATCGTCTTGTCACCCCTCTTGGCGGCGAGATAGCGCTAACAGCTCGTCACGGCTCAGCGTAAAGCCCGAGGTGATCCAGTCTTTTTCCAGTTTTTTCAACACAGTACCCAACGCGACGCCAGAGTAGGCAGGCATCAGGTCCGCCGGTTTGATGGGCAATCGCTGCTGCGCGCCATGCGCGGCGGCCGCCAGATCGGTCGGGGCTAGCGGCTGCTCGATCAGCGCCGCGCGTACGACAATCGCGTCGCGCGCCACCTCCGCACCAAGGCGATAGCCCAGCTCCGCCGCCGTGCCGGGCGCTGATGCCGCCTGCCGGATGGCGCCGGCCTGGGACACCTGTGACCGGCTGAGTCGCAATGTGGCCATCGTTTCGGCAGAGCAAAGCGCGGCCAGCCGCCGCAACGGGTCAGGCGGCAGCTGAAGTTGCAGTTCCATATGCACCAGGGGTGCCAGGGCGCGGTCATCGGTTCCGGGCAGGATCCGCGCCAGCGTCCCGGTGGCGCGCATGGCGGCGACGGCGGGCGCGGGATCGGGCGCGCCGAGCAGCTTGAGCGTTTCGGCACCGACGCGCTCGCGGGAAAGCGTCTCCAACCCGTCCAGGTTCGCGGCAATCGCAGCCAGTGCGTCGGCGTCCATGCCCGCGTCCGGATCGCCATACCAGGCGTGAAAGCGAAAGAAACGCAGGGTGCGCAGGTAGTCCTCGCGGATTCGATCCTCGGCCCGTTCGATGAACCGCACGCGCCGGGCCTGCAAATCCGGCAGACCGCCGAGCGGATCGATCACCGTTCCGTCGGCGCGCGCATACAGCGCGTTCATGGTAAAGTCGCGGCGGCGCGCATCCTCTTCGATCGTGTCGGCAAAAGCGACCACGGCGCGCCGTCCATCCGTCTCGATATCCCTGCGAAACGTCGTGATTTCAAAGGCATCCTGGTCCAGCACAAGGGTCACGGTCCCATGTGCGATACCCGTTGGTACCGCCTTGATCCCGGCCTTCTGCGCCAGTTGCATAACCTGATCAGGGCGCGCATCGGTGGAGATATCAAGATCCGCCACCGGGGCCTGCATCAGGGCGTTGCGCACGCACCCGCCGACAAAAAGCGCTTGGTGGCCCGCCGATTCGAGCACCGCGCAGACACGCTGGGACGCGGGCATCGTGAGCCAGTCGGCGACGATCCTGGTCATGGGTTCATACGCGCCGCGAAGGCCCGCAGAATCCGGGCCGTGGCGCCCCAGATGTAGTAGGGCCCGAAGGGCACGGTGTAGTAGTGCCGCTGCGCGCCGCGCCAGCGCCGCGACTGGACCGAGAAATTGGCCTCGCTCAGCACATGCGACAGCGGCACATGAAAGACCTCGTCGACTTCCCCCGGCTCGGCCCGTATCTCAAAAGGCTGTTCCACCAGCGCGATAACCGGGGAAACCAGGAAGCCCGTCACCGTCTCGTGCGCGGGCATTTCCCCAAGAACGCGGGCGGCCGGGCGCGGCAGAGCGACCTCTTCCTCAGCTTCGCGCAGGGCCGCATCGACCACATCGGCGTCGCCCTCATCCTGCTTGCCGCCGGGAAAGGCGATCTGGCCGGGATGATGTTTCAGCCTGGATGAGCGTTTGGTCAACAGAACCTGCGGCGTGTCTCCGGTCACATCAATCGACACCAAAACGCCCGCCGGACGCAGTTTGCGCCCGGGTGGCAGCTGCACCTCCGGGTTGAGGTCGAAATCCGAGGAGGCCTGGCCCGCGCGGGCCAAGGCCTGCGTGATCCGGGCGTCCAGAGTGGTCACGTCGAGTCCTTACGCGCCTCAAAACCAAGCGTCTCGGGGTCGAGATCATAATGCGCACCGCAAAACTGGCAGTCGGCGGTGACACGCCCGTCGTCGGTGGTCATCTTTTCGATGTCCTTGGCCGAATAGATCGACAGCGACTGTCGCACCCGCTCTTCCGAACAGGTGCAGCCAAAGCGCACGGCCTGGGCGTCATAGACCCTTGGCTGTTCTTCGTGAAACAGCCGCACCAGCAGGTCGGTCGCCGTGACGCCGGGCCCGATGAGTTCCAGATCCTCGACCGTATCGAGCAGGATGTTGATCCGGTTCCAGTTTTCTTCCTGCTCGCCATCGACCAGATCGGCAGGGCGCAGAATGTCGCCGTCGCCCTCGGACTGCGCGACGAAAGGCGACGCCTTGGGCATGTGCTGGATCATGATCCCACCGGCGCGCCAATGCTCGGGCTCACCGGGCCGGGTGGAGCGGCCAAAGCTGAGCGCAAAGCGGGTCGGCAATTGTTCCGATTGGGCAAAGTAGGCCTCCGCACAGCTCGACAGCGACGCCCCATCCAGCGGTGTGATCCCCTGATAAGGCGAAGTGCCCCTGCCCTGATCGATCAGAATGGCGAAGTACCCTTCGCCCACCTGCGAAAACGGCGCGCCCTTTGTCAGACGCTCCGCGTCAAAGCTGGCATAGGCACGGATCTTGGCGGCCGCCCCTTCGGTGTCCGGCGCAAAATAGTCCGTCGCAATCATGCGCACGGCCCCTTTGGTCTGAATCTGAAGCGACAGTTTCCACTTCAAATCAATCGTTTGGCCGATCAGCGCCGTGAGCAAAGCCATCTCGGCCACAAGGGCCTCGACCTGTGGCGGATAGTCGTGCTGTTTCAGAATTCCATCGAGGACACCATCCAGACGGGCCACGCGCCCGCGCATGTCCGAGGCATCAAGCTGGAAGGGCAGGACCGTGTCGTCCCACGCGAGTTTCGATCCGATAGTCATGGGGTTTCCTTGATTGCCGTAGATTGGCATACCGCGCCAATATAGGACCCACAAGTCGGGTTGAAAGAGGCTGTCCATGATCCAACGTTTCGGAGCGCCGCCCCTGCCGCGCCAGATCTATACCCGCCGGATGGGCGCCTATGCGCTCCTGGAACGGGACGGCGCGCTGTTGCTGACGCTCCAGCACGAACCGGGCCCCGATCTGCAATTGCCCGGTGGCGGGATCGATCGCGGCGAATCTCCGGTCTCGGCGCTGCATCGCGAAGTGTTCGAGGAAACCGGCTGGTCCATCTCGCAGCCGCGCCGGGTCGGCGCGTTCCGCCAGTTCACCTATATGCCGGAATATGACCTGTTCGCCGAAAAGGTCTGCCTGATTTACGTGGCCCGTCCGGGTCTGTGCTACGGCCCGCCGGCCGAAGAGGGGCACACACCACTTTGGATGGCGCCGGCAGAGGCCGCACGGCGGCTGGACAGTGCAGGCTACCGGCACTTTGCCGCCGGACTGGCGCGCGGGATGCGCGGCTGAGATCTGTCAGTCGTCCAGAGCGCCGGTGAATTCAAACAGCGTGGCCGAGACGTCGTCTTCCAGCCCGGCATCGTCCGCCATTTCGGCGACCAGACGCCAGTGCAGATCGTTCATGAACTCCTTGCCCGACGCGGCGGGCAACGCCTGCCTCACCAGACGCAGCAAACCGTCTTCTTCCAGCATCTGCCCGGATTTCAGCCGCGCTTCGGTGAACCCGTCGGAATACAGCAACAGGCGGTCGCCCGGCTGCATTTTCACGTCGATCTGGTCATAATCGATGTCCGGAACCAGACCGATCGGCACGCCCCCCTGGCCGACAAATTCCATCTCGCCGGTGGCGCGGATCAACAGCGGATGCGGGTGGCCGGCCTGAACCATCCGGACAGCGCCGCGCCGCAGATCGGCCACGGCGTAGATCATGGTGAAATATTCCTGAATTCCGGCATCGGCCTGCAGTCGCGCATTCAGCGTCCGGGCCACGGCCGCCGGAGGGAGGAGCCCGTAGAACCGGTTGAACCGGCGTCGGACGGCAACATTGTGATCGAGGTGGCTGTTGCTCAGGTAGGATCCGATTCGCGCCGTCATCATCGCCGAGGTAATCCCGTGCCCGGAGACATCGATCGAATAGAACCCGACCCGATTGGGACCGGGCGAGAACATCCCCACCAGATCACCGCCGATATGGCCACAGGGTTTGAGCAGAAGCGACACGCGGCCACCGTCAAATTCGCGGTAAAAGTCGGGAACCAGTGCTTCCTGTATGGTCTTGGCCTGCACCAGATCCCGGTCGATCACGTCAAGCGCGTCCTGCAGCTGGCCCAGCGTTTCAAGCACCATCTGGTTTTTGGCGGACAATTCCCGCTGCATGGCGATGATGCGTTCGCCCGCCGAAAAGCGGGCGCGCAGTTCACTGGCATTGACCGGTTTGGTCAGGAAGTCATCCGCGCCGGCGTCGAGCCCCCGGGCGATGTCATCGGCTTCACTCTTGGACGTCAGCAGGATGAAATAGGCAAAGTGATCGCCCCGGGTTTCGCGGAACCGGTTGCAGAATTCCAGACCGTCCATGCCGGGCATCATCCAGTCGCTGATCACAAAGTCAGGCGCCTCTTCGGTGGCGCGGGCCAGCGCTTCTTCCCCGCTTGAGGCCTCTTCCACCCGGTAGCCCCATTTTGTCAGCAGCGCATAGAGGATGCGCCGCTGTAAACGGCTGTCGTCGACCACCAACACGTGGCGGCGCGCGTCGCTGCCCGGTTTGGGCACAATATCAATGGCATCGACAGACAATGGATCAGGTGGCGCGCTTTACATGGGCAAGGGCAATGACCGCACAATGACTCAGCGGCTCTTAACGGGGTCTGAAACCTAAAATTCAATCCGTTCGAAAGCGACGATTTACGACTTCTTAAGCCCTTAGCGCCATTTTGACGGGTCAGGACGGGGTGGGTTGACGCCAGATTGGGAACCCCGCCTATCAGAGGAGAGATCGCGCATGATCGACTGGGCACGCGTGGGCGAACTGCGTGATGAAGTTGGGGCGGAAGACTTCGAAGAGGTCGTGAACCTGTTTCTTGAAGAGGTGGAAGACGTGGTCAACTGCCTGCAAAACGGCCGCGATCCGGATGCTCTGGCGGCCCAGCTGCATTTTTTGCGGGGCAGCGCGTCCAATCTTGGCTTCCAGGGCTTCTGCACCCTTTGCCTTGAGGCGGAGCAGAAGGTCGCCGGCGGGTACGCGACGGCAGAGGATATCTCGGAAGTGCTGTTCGCCTATTTCGACGCCAAGGCCAAATTTCTGGAAGGTCTGCCCGCCGCTCTGGCGGCCTGACCAATCACAGCACGAACTGCGCGACCGTCTCGTCTTCGGTGATATCCTGATAGGTGAATCCAGCCGACTCCAGCCGCGCGAACAATTGGTCGAAGTTCTGGGGTTTCGCGGTTTCAATGCCGATCAGAACCGATCCGAAATTCCGCGCGGACTTCTTGAGGTATTCGAACCGGGCAATATCATCCTCGGGCCCAAGAATTGTCAGAAATTCTTTCAGCGCCCCCGGACGCTGCGGCAAACGCAGGATAAAATACTTTTTGACCCCAATATACCTTTGAGCGCGTTCCTTGACCTCCGGCAGACGCTCAAAGTCGAAATTTCCGCCCGAACTGACCGCCACAATGGTTTTCCCGGCAATTTCGTCGCGCACATCTTCCAGGGCTTCAACTGACAATGCCCCGGCGGGTTCCAGCACTATGCCTTCGACGTTGAGCATATCGAGGATGGTCTGGCAGAGCCGGTCCTCGCTCAGAACGATCACATCCTTCAGTGGAACGTTGCGCAGTTGGGCGAAGGTTGTGGCCCCAATGCGCGCAACGGCTGCCCCGTCCACAAAGTTATCCACATGATTCAGGGTCACCGGCTCGCCCGCTGCCAGCGCAGCCTGCAGGCACGCACCGCCCGAAGGTTCTACAAATCGACAATCCGTGTCACCTTGGAACCAAGAATAGACCCCGGCGGACATTCCGCCCCCACCCACCGGCAATATCACCATGTCCGGCGCGTGACCCAATTGATCAAAGATCTCCACAGCCAAAGACGCCTGCCCTTCAATCACATCCGCATCGTCGAACGGGGCCAGAAAATGCCCGCCCTCGCGCGCGCACCAGGCCTGCGCCGACGCCAGAGTTTCGTCGAAGTAATCGCCCACCATGTGAATCTCCACATGGTTTTCGCCGAACATGCGGGTTTTCATCACTTTCTGGTCCGGCGTGGTCACCGGCATGAAAATCACCCCGCGTTTTCCGAAATGACGGCACATAAAGGCGACGCCCTGGGCGTGATTTCCGGCACTCGCGCATACGAAAAGATCGCGATCCGGGAGTTTGCGCATGGCATTCAGGGCGCCGCGAATTTTATAGGACCGAACCGGACTTAAATCCTCGCGCTTGAGGTAAATCTCCGCCCCGAACCGTTCGGACAAAAGGGCGTTGCGCTGAAGGGGTGTGGGATCGAAGACCGCGCGCATGGCAACCTCAGCCGCGCGGGCCCGATCCTGGAACGTGGCGGAATCGGTCATGGGAGCGGTGTAGATCAAATCGCGCGGGACGGGAATTGGTCGCGCTGACACAGGGGTTAGGTCAGCGCCCTTTTTTCGATCACATAGCCAAAGACGGTCGTAGCCAGGCACAGCATCACGATCCCCCGCAAGAGCATCAGCAGGCTGACCCAAAACGCCGGGGCCATTGCGCCGGTCAGCTGGCCCAGCGGAAGGTTCAACAACCAGAACAGCCCTTCGACGCACAGACCGGTGACGATCAGGTCCTTGCTGAACGGCGCGGTGACGCGCCAGCTGGCCTGCAGCTCCAGCGACTGGCCCAGCGCGGCGGCCACCAGCGCGGGCGACCAGCGCAGGATCGCCGCCACGGCAACGCTTGACAGGCCAAACCGGACCAGCGGCAAAAGCGTGGTCGCGCTCAGTCCGGTCAGGCCGGTCAGCATGCCCGACACAAGGATCAGCGCCGGCACCAGCGCAACCGCGACCATCAGCCCAATCAACAGGAGCCGCTGCAGATAGATCCCAAGCCGACCCGGATCAATCGGCGGCAGGATATGCGCCGGGAGTATTTCCAACAGCACGTAGCGGTGCCAGGTGATCGCCACGATGGCAAACGGCACGGCCACCAGAACAGCGGTCAAAAGCGTCAGCCAGACCGGACCGATCGCCATGTTGGTCACGCTGAAAAACAGGTAGGCGGCGGCAAACAGGGCGCCGGTCATGACCAGAAGCGGAACCAGATACAGCCGGACAATCGCCGCCGCATTGCCGGTCAACATCCGCAGGGCATGACGGAAGATCTGCCATCCCAGCATCCGGGGCTCCTCTTTGCGGGCATCACTGTCGGGCAGGCCAGCCCTAGCAAGGCCGATCGGCCGGAACAATCTCTGGTCCACCTTGCCCAGATGCGCAAAACCGGCTAACCGCTCGGCAATCAACGAAGGAACGCCGAAATGTCCGCGCCGAAGAAAGTTGTGCTCGCCTATTCCGGCGGCCTCGACACGTCGATCATCCTGAAGTGGCTGCAGACCGAGATGGGCTGCGAGGTCGTGACCTTTACCGCGGACCTGGGTCAGGGCGAAGAGCTGGAACCGGCCCGCGCCAAGGCCGAGATGATGGGTGCCAAGTCGATCTACATCGAGGATCTGCGCGAGGAATTCGTGCGCGATTT
>JBCDEC010000185.1:0-9359 GCA_039179965.1 Pseudomonadota bacterium | reverse complement strand
GTTCCTGCGCGGCGCCTGGCGGATCTTTCGCCGCGACGAAGAGATGGCCGAGGCGGACAACTTTGTCGTCGAACGTCGCTTTTTCCGGGTGTCGCTGATCTACCTCTTTGCCCATTTCCTAGCGATTTTGGCAGAGGCCGGCCTGCGGCTTTACGGTCTGGGGGGCTGGGGATGAGCTTTCGCGTCACACACGAACTGCACACCCGTCGCCGCAGCCGCAACCTCGGCGTGGGCCTTGTGCTGGCCGCGTTTATCGTGGTGATCTTCAGCCTGACTGTGGCCAAAGTGTCGTCAGGCGATTTCATCCAGCAGCCGCAATCAGAGGAGTCGCAATGAACCCGCAGCAAAAAACGGTCGTTCAACTGGTCGCCGTGGTGCTCTTCATGGGGTCCATGGCCTGGGCGGCCGTGCCCCTCTACGATTGGTTTTGCCGCGTAACAGGCTACGGCGGCTCGACCAACGTGGCTGCCGCATCATCGGATGTGGTGTTGGAGCAGACCATCAAGGTTCGCTTTGATGCCTCGCGGGAAAAAGGCATGGCTTGGGATTTCAAACCCGTCCAGCCGGAGATGGAGATCCGTATCGGGGAGACAGGGTTGGCGTTCTACGAGGCCTATAACCCGACCGACCGCCCCATTGCCGGACAGGCCTCCTACAATGTGGCGCCCTATTCGGCAGGGCTCTTTTTCTCGAAAATCGCCTGTTTTTGCTTTGAAGAGCAGGTGCTGCAACCCGGAGAGCGAGTACAGATGCCCGTCTCCTTCTTCGTCGACCCAGAGATCGTGACCGACTCGGAGGCGAAGTTCGTGCATACGATCACGCTCAGCTACACATTCTACGAAATCGAACTGCCCGAGGACTATGCCGCATTGACGGAGACCGGCGCAGATCAGATAACGTCGTCAAATCGGTAAGGGACAAAGCCTATGGCGCATGCAAAGAACCACGACTACCACATTTTGCAACCGTCGATCTGGCCCCTTATCGGCGCAATCGGCGGCTTTCTGATGCTGTTTGGCGCCGTGCTCTGGATGCACGGCAGCGGGCCTTGGCTTTTCGCAATTGGCTTCGTGATGGTGCTTTACACGATGTTCGCATGGTGGAGCGAAACCGTCTCGGAAGAACATGCCGGAGATCACACGCCCGTCGTGCGCATTGGTCTGCGCTACGGGTTTATTCTGTTTATCATGTCCGAAGTGATGTTCTTTGCGGCCTGGTTCTGGTCGTTCTTCAAACATGCGATCTATCCGATGCAGGACTACTTCGGCAGCGAATACGTCGCGCCTGAGATCTACAAGGTGGACGCGTTTCACCTGCCGTTGATGAACACTCTTGTTTTGCTGCTGTCCGGCTGTGCCGTGACATGGGCGCACCATGCGCTGGTCCATGGCAATATCCGCAAGCCCATCGTGCAGGGCCTGATCATTGCCGTGGTACTGGGCGTGTTCTTTACCGCCCTGCAAGCCTATGAATACGCAGTCCTGCTGACGCACGACGGCTGGGTGTTTGGCGGAGATCAGTTCTTTTCCAACTTCTTCATGGCCACCGGCTTTCACGGCCTGCACGTGATCATCGGTACGATCTTCCTGTTTGTCTGCTACATGCGCTCGCTCAAGGGCGACTTTCAGCCGGAGAGCCACATCGGCTTTGAGGCGGCGGCCTGGTACTGGCACTTCGTCGACGTGGTCTGGCTGTTCCTCTTCTTCGCGATCTACATGTGGGGCGTGTCCCTGCTGTAAGACGCGTTTGGCGGTTGATTGTTTGCCGCCAACCCGACAGAAGCAAGGCGCGCGGCGAGCCCGCGCGCCTTTCTCGTTTGTTTAGAACCGTCACTGACCTATCCCGATGCGCCGCATACTCTTTCTTCTGTTGATTGGACTGACCGGCACCGCCACGCTGGTTGGCCTTGGCATCTGGCAGTTGCAGCGCCTTGCGTGGAAGGAAGCGATGCTGGCCAGAATCGACGCAGAGATTTCGGCGGACCCGGTGCCGTTGCCGGCAGATCCCAGGCCCGAGACCTCGACCTTCCTGCCCGTGACCACGGCCGGAGAGATCCTCGGGGATGAGATTCTGGTTCTGGCCTCCAAAAAGCAGGTCGGCGCAGGCTACCGCGTGATCGCGCCATTTCGCGTGGATGCGCGCACCATCCTGCTGGATCGGGGATTCTTGCCGGTTGCAGATGAAGATGCGCCGCGCAGCACCGGCCTGGTCGAAGTCACCGGCAACCTGCACTGGCCTGATGAGATCGATGGTTTCACGCCCGAGCCGGACCGGGAGGCGCAGCTGTGGTTTGCCCGCGATGTGGCGTCCCTGTCCGAAGCACTGGGCACCGAGCCCGTTCTCCTGATTGCCGCGACACAGACCGACCCCGCTATCGCGCCGCTGCCGGTGGACAGTACCGGTATTCCCAACGACCATCTGAACTATGCCATTACCTGGTTCTCGCTGGCGGCCATCTGGGTGTTCATGAGTCTCTATTTCGCCCGGCGGATGACCGTCCAAGACCCTGTTCGCAAAGGCTGACCTTATGAGTTACATCTCCACGCGCGGCATGGCGCCGGATCTCACCTTTGAACAAGCGATGCTCACGGGACTGGCGCGCGATGGCGGACTTTATGTGCCGGCCGATGTTCCGGAGATGTCTTCGGCCGATATCGCCGCGCTGTCTGGGCTGAGCTACGAAGAGGTCGCCTTTCGCGTCATGCGCCCGTTTATCGGGGAGACCTTCACCGACACCGAATTTGAAGGTCTCATCGCCAAGGCCTATGGGGATTTCGGCCACCTGGCGCGCGCACCGCTAAAGCAATTGGACACCAACCATTTTCTGCTCGAGCTGTTCCATGGGCCAACGCTGGCCTTCAAGGATTTCGCCATGCAGCTCATCGGGCAGATGTTTCAGCACTCTCTTGGCCGGGCCGACGAACGGGTGACAATTGTGGGGGCCACCTCCGGGGATACGGGCTCGGCGGCGATCGAAGCCTTCCGTGGGCTGGATGCGGTGGATGTCTTTATCCTGTTCCCGCATGGCCGGGTCTCGGATGTGCAACGCCGCCAGATGACGACGGCACCGGACAGCAATGTTCACGCTTTGGCGGTCGAGGGTGACTTTGACGACTGCCAGGCGTTGGTGAAGGCGATGTTCAATGACTTCGACTTCCGCGACCGGGTTCGGCTGGCCGGGGTCAATTCGATCAACTGGGCCCGCGTGCTGGCGCAGATCGTTTACTACTTTTCCGCAGCGGTGTCGCTGGGCGCGCCGGGCCGCAAGGTCAGCTTTACCGTGCCCACGGGCAACTTCGGCGACATCTTTGCTGGCTACATCGCCAAGCGCATGGGCCTGCCGATCGATCGACTGATCGTTGCCACCAACCAAAACGACATTCTGCACCGGTGTTTGTCAGGGCAGGGGTATCACAAGGGGCCAACGATCCCGTCGATCAGCCCGTCGATGGACATTCAGGTCAGCTCGAATTTTGAACGGGTGCTCTTTGATGCCTATGGCCGCGACGGGCGCGCCATCGCGCAATTGATGGAGGAACTCGCGGACGGCGGGTTTGAACTCAGCCAGGGTGCGCTGGAAATGCTGCAGGACAGTTTCGCGTCGGGCCGGGCCTCCGAAGAGGAAACGACAGCAACGATCCGCAAGACACTGGAGGACAGTCAGGAATTGCTTTGCCCGCACTCTGCTGTCGGCGTGAAGGTCGCCAACGACCTGCGGGATGCCGATGTGCCGATGATCACCCTGGCCACCGCACATCCGGCAAAGTTCCCTGATGCGGTAGAAGCGGCAAGCGGGGTGTTTCCCCCTCTTCCCCCTCGGATGGCGGACCTGTATGAACGACCGGAACGGCTGACCCGGATTGCCAACGATCTCGGATCGGTTGAACGCTTTGTCACGGAGCATATTACGAATTGACAGTCAAATTAGACCGGCTTTCCAACGGTGTCCGTATCGTCAGTGAGATGATGCCCAGCCTGCAATCCGCCTCGATTGGCGTCTGGGTTGCGGCCGGAGGACGCCACGAGCGGATCGAACAAAACGGGATTGCGCATTTCCTCGAACACATGGCGTTCAAAGGCACTGCAACGCGCTCTGCGTTGCAGATCGCCGAGGCGATCGAAGATGTGGGGGGCTACATCAATGCCTACACCTCGCGCGAGGTGACCGCCTATTATGCACGGGTCTTGGCGCAGGATGTGCCTTTGGCGATGGATGTGATTTCCGATATCGTGCTGAACCCGATGTTTGACGCCAAGGAGATCGAAACAGAGCGCGGCGTCATCCTGCAAGAGATCGGTCAGGCGCATGATACACCGGATGACGTGATTTTTGACTGGCTGCAGGAAGAGAGCTACCGCGACCAGCCGCTGGGTCGCACCATTCTTGGTCCTGCCGAACGCGTAGGCGCCTTTTCCCACGAAGATCTGACGTCCTTTATCGAAGAGCATTATCGGCCGGACCGCATGATCATTGCCGCGGCGGGCGCGGTGGATCACGACGTGCTGGTGCGCCTGGCCGAAGAGCACTTCGGCCATCTCCGCTCTCGCGCCGCTCAACAGGTGGAGCGCGCCCATTTCACCGGCGGCGAAGTCCGGCGCGTGAAACCGCTGGAACAGGCCCATTTTGCACTGGCCTTTGAGGGGCCCGGATATCGCGACGACCGGATCTATACATCTCAGATCTATTCCTCGGCACTTGGCGGGGGCATGTCCTCGCGCCTGTTTCAGGAGATCCGCGAAGTCCGCGGGCTGTGCTACACGATCTTTGCCCAGACCGGCGCTTATGGAGACACCGGCACCACGACGATCTATGCCGGAACCAGCGGCGATGAGGTGAAGGATCTGGCGCGCATCACCATCGAAGAGATGAAGCGCGCGGCGTGCGATCTCACCGAGGTCGAAGTGGCGCGTGCCAGGGCGCAAATGAAGGCCGGCATGCTGATGGGGCTTGAAAGCCCTTCCAACCGGGCCGAGCGTCTGGCCCGTTTGGTGCAGATCTGGGGCAAGGTCCCGCCACTGGACGAAACCGTTGCCAAGATCGATGCCGTCACAACCGCCGAAGTGCGCCAGTTTGCGGAAGACATGGCCGTCAGGGCCCCCGCTGCCCTGGCGCTTTATGGTCCCATTGACAGCGCGCCAAGCCTGGCCCAGATGCAGGAGCTGCGCACCGCGTGACAGCGGGCCGGGCGTGACGGCGATGTTGCTGACCAAGCGAAAACTAAAGATTGAGACCGAGCGGCTGTCCCTGCGCCCGCCCACGCATTCCGATTTCCGCGCCTGGACCTCGTTGCGTCGGGAAAGCCAGGATTACCTCGCGCCGTGGGAACCCACCTGGGCACCGGACCATCTGACCCGAAAGGCCTTCACCAATCGGGTTTACTGGGCGCAGCGTTCCGTCGCATCCGGATCCGCTCTGCCCTTGTTTCTGTTCCGGCGGGACGACGATGTGCTGGTCGGCGCCATTACACTGGACAACATCCGACGGGGGCCGTCGCAGGCCGGCACCTTGGGTTATTGGACAGGCAAACCCTTTGCACGGCAGGGCTTCATGCGCGAGGCTATAGGAGGCGTTGTGCATTTTGCCTTCACGCGGCTCGATCTCAGTCGGATTGAAGCTGCCTGCCTGCCAGAAAATGCCGCCTCCCGCGGGCTGCTGGAAAACGCAGGTTTCAAATACGAAGGCGTCGCGCAGAGCTATCTGCAGATTGACGGCCGCTGGCGCACCCATGTGCTGTATGCCTCCCTGCGGTCGGACCGGCGCGGAAAAACCGACGCCGGATAACCGGCGGCGTTTTCCAACGGAGCGCCTTCGGCGCAAGACATTCTCCGCCCGCCGATGGCACCGGCAGTGCCCGGCAGACAGGCGTTGCAGCCCGTGGACCGGGTCACGACATCTTGAGGCCCGCGCAAATGTTTGGCCACACGCATTCTGCGCTCTAAGCTTTGTAAGGCAACGGGGAGAGGTTCATGCGTAGTCTGCTAGCTCTGATCGTGGTTCTGATCGCGGGACCGGTCGCCGCACAGGATCGCAGACCAAGCCATTGTATCGCCATTGCAGATGCCGCGCCCGGCCTCACATATGTGCACAAGGCGGCCTGGACGGATCCCTTGCCCGACTACACGGTGCGGCTGCATTACATCGCACATGCAAGTTTCCTGCTGCAGACCCAGGGCGGATTGAGTGTCGTGACAGACTACACCGGGTTCATTGGAACGGCCCCGCTGATTCCCGACGTGGTAACGATGAACCACGCTCATTCCTCGCACTGGACGGCGGCGCCGGATCCGGCGATCCCGCATGTGCTCAATGGCTGGGGAGACTTCGGCAAGGGGATCGACCACTACCTCGATCTGGGCGAACTGCTCGTGCGCAATGTCTCGACCGACATTCGCTCGCCTTTTGGCGGCGGGGTCGAAGAACGCGGGAACTCCATCTTTGTCTTCGAGGTCGAAGGCCTGTGTATTGGCCATCTGGGCCACCTGCATCACATCCCGAACGACGAACAATTCGCCGCGCTGGGCCGGCTGGATGTGGTCATGGCACCGGTCGATGGCGGAATGACATTGCCATTGCCGCAAATGATCGCAACGCTGAAACGGCTGAAGTCCTCCATTGTCATTCCGATGCATTGGTTCTCGCTCTATTCGCTGGATGCGTTTCTGGTCGGCATGCAGGACGAATTTGCCATTGATGTCTCCAACCGCTCTTCGCTGGAGGTCTCGTTGCGTACCCTGCCGGACAGACCGACAATCGTGGTGCTGGCGCCGGATTTCTTGCAGCCCGAGAGCGACTGATCGCCAGCCCTTGCCGCCAGCGGGCGGACGCGCTCTAACAGGCTCATGAGTTTGTCGCCTGCGCATATGGCCTTTGCGGACAGCGTCAGCCTGCCCGCCGGGCGGCTTCGGCCCGCCGATCCGCGTTACCTTGAAGAACCGCGCGGCAAATACCCCGGACAGCCGGGATTGCTGGCGCTACCGCACAACACGGAGGAGGTCTCTGCCCTGATCCGCGCGGCGCACCACGCGCGGTTGCCAGTCATCCCTTATGGCGGCGGCACCGGACTGGTGGGCGGCCAGGTGGCATTGGACGGACCTGCGCCACTGATCCTGTCTTTGGAAAAGATGGACCGGATCCGCGCCGTTCATGGCGAAGAATTTGTGCTGATCGCGGAAGCCGGCGCCGTTCTGGCCGATGTTCAGAGCGCGGCGCAGACGGCGGATCGCTTGTTTCCCCTGTCTTTGGCAGCAGAGGGCTCGGCCCGGATCGGCGGCACGCTGGCGACAAATGCCGGGGGCGTGAACGTGCTGCGCTATGGCACGGCGCGCGACCTCTGTCTCGGGCTTGAGGCGGTGCTGCCCAATGGCGAGATCTGGCACGGGCTCAAACGGTTGAGAAAAGACAACACCGGCTACGATCTGCGCCATCTGCTGATTGGCGCGGAAGGCACGCTGGGCGTCATCACCGCGGCTGCCCTGAAGCTTTCGCCGCGCCCTGCGACCCTGGCGACAGCCTTTGTCGCGGTCCCCGATCCGGCTGCAGCGTTGTCCCTGCTGGCCCTTGCGCGCGAGCAGGTGGGTGACGCCGTCTCTGCCTTTGAACTGATGCACCGGCGTGGTTTTGAATTCCTGACGCAAACCCTGCCGCAGATCCGGCTGCCCTGGGACAGCGCGCCAGACTGGTCCGTTCTCTTGGAACTGGGCCTTTCGGCGGGCTCGGACGCCGACGCCATGCTTGCCACGCTGTTTGAGACGGCCCTGGATCGTGGCCTCGTGACCAACGGAACGATCGCACAAAGCGGCGCGCAGCGCGATGCCTTCTGGGCCGTGCGCGAAAACATCCCGCAGGCCAACCGGCTCATCGGAGCCGTGGCCAGCCATGACATTTCGCTGCCCTTGGGATCGGTGCCGGCATTCATCGCCGAATGTGATGCAGCACTGGCCGAATTGGGTCCGTTCCGGTCCAACTGCTTTGGCCATGTCGGGGACGGCAACCTGCATTACAATGTCTTTCCCGCCGCGGACCAGCCGCGCGCACAGGCCCGCGCAAGGGGGGGCGAAGTCACCCGGATGATCCACGACATCGTGGCGCGCTATGACGGCTCCTTTAGCGCCGAACATGGTGTGGGCCGGGCCAAGGTGGATGATCTGGAACGCTACGGAGATCCCGCGAAACTTGCCGCGATGCGCGCGATCAAGGCAGCGCTGGATCCCCATGGGATCATGAATCCCGGCGCGGTCCTGCGCGCCTGATCCCGCCAAGGAACCGCCAAGTTGCAACCGGACCGGCCCAAGCCGGCAGGCCAGATGCCCGCCACCGCCCCGCCACCGCGCCACCCGCATCGACGCCGGGGTCAAAGACAGAACGTATTGCTTCTTTCTTTTTTCAAATACCCCGGCGCCCCGCATCCACGCGCGCCACAGGTCTCAAAGGCCTTCAAACTCACACAGGCAATGGACATCCATGCCCAGTGCCTCGAGCTTGCGCCGTCCGCCCAGATCCGGAAGATCGATCACAAAGGCGCAGCCCACGATCTCGCCCCCGAGCCGCTCCACCAGCGCAATACCGGCGGCGGCGGTCCCGCCCGTGGCCAGAAGATCATCTACAACCAGAACCTTTTCGCCCGGGGCAATTGCATCATCATGCAACTCCACAACCGCCTGGCCGTATTCGAGGGTGTAGTCCTGCGAGATCGTAGTGCCGGGAAGCTTGCCCTTTTTACGGATCGGCACAAAGCCGACCGACAGCTGGTGGGCAATGGCGCCGCCCAGGATAAACCCGCGCGCCTCGAGGCCGACAACCTTGTCGATGGGTTGGCCGGCATAGGGATGCAGCATCTGATCGATGGCCATCCGAAATCCACGCGGGTCGGCAAAAAGCGTGGTCACGTCCCGAAACAGAATTCCCTCGTGCGGGAAATCCACAATCGTGCGGACGTAGTCCTTAACAGAAATCTGGGCGGGCATAGGACAATCCTCTGCGGCTGAAACGCCGCGAGGATTGACCGAAGGCGCCGCTTAGTGCAAGCGCCGCCGGTTCTTATCGATACTTCTGAAAGAAGCGGTAAAGTTCTGCTGAAATCCAAGTCAGATGGGGTTTGTTCCAGTCCATCCGATCAACGGTCAGAAGTTGCGATGCAGTAAGAAGAGACATTTGCGTTTCCTTTTTTCTTTGCTACGTTTAGTGAATAGCATTTGCATATTCTATGTATATACATATGCTGTGCATGTCAAGGTGGAGACAAGACAGACGTGACAAAAAAGACTGATAAGGCTGGGAAGAAGAACAGCCAGCTGGTCCTGCGCCTGGACAAGGATGAGCGCGATGCCTTTGTCGATCTCTGCAAGGAACTGGACACAAG
>JBCDEC010000184.1:0-9359 GCA_039179965.1 Pseudomonadota bacterium | reverse complement strand
CAGATCGTCGCGCAGTACTGGAAAATGGTGCGAAAAGCGGTCGACGCAAAGGGCTAGCCGCGTATCTGAGCCTTTGTGCCTCGGGTGTCGCTTTTGAGGCTGTCACGATTTGAACATGCAATCCGCAGTGCTGCGTCATGATTTGACCCAGGCGGACACGTATTCCCCGACCATCAGATGGAGCCAGAAAATGATCCAGATAATGGATCCATAGACAATTGGAAAAATCTCCATGTTGGTGCGGTCCCCGAAGAAATATGCGACAAACAACAGGATGCGTGCCGATGCAAACAACAAGGCAAAAGAATAACTTAAAATCGCGTAACATGAGATCCTGCTGCGGGGACCCTTGATGACCGTGTATCCAAGCTTCAAAGTAAAATAGATCCAAACCGCCGACCCTGCCCCATAGGCCGACACGATCAGAGGCGTGACATGGTCGCCGATGGTGATGATCACCGCGCAGACGGCGCAAATCAGAGCCCCAGATTTGGCTCAGTTTCACGCGTTGGTGCGGACATCTGAGCCCGGTTGGCAAAAGAGAGCGTCGTCTGACCAACGCTCGTTGGTGGCGAGCGCTGTGCATGCCCGCGCTGCGCCGAAAGAGGGCGTTGCTGCAACCGCTGCCAATGTCCGCTAAACTATGCGGAGAAAGGATTTCGATATGCTCAAAGGCGCTGTGCTGTATGCGAAGAACCTTGAAAAACTAACACAGTTCTACCTAGCGATTGGTGGCAAACAGACCGACGGTGTCGCAGGTGAGTTTGCTGTCATGGCGAACTCTGATGCGGAGCTCATCCTCCTCCAAACCCCCGAGGGAATTGCATCGCAAATCGTGATCGAGGATCCTCCGGCCATGCGGTCGGCAACACCGTTGAAGCCGATATTGAATGTGTCTTCGATTGATGATGTTCTAGCCGGCCTTTCGGAGTTGGGAGGCAGGCCCGTCCCGGGTTCCAAGCCTTGGAAGTTCCGGCAGTACCTGGTTCAAGACATCATCGATCCTGAGGGAAATGTCATACAGCTTTGGCAACCAGTCTGAGTGTCAAAGCGCCCATTGGGGGCAAGTCCGTATCGTCGCTGTTCCCGGTTCGCTGACCTCGGAAGCCTGCGGGCGATGAATAAGGCCGACCGCAAGCGCAGAAATTCCGCGTTGAGTTCAGCGTGCCGGATGCTGCGGCGCTCATCGGTGACAGCGCTGCAGAGCAGGCTGTAACAGTGACACGATCCTTACGTTTTCTGACCGGCGCCCCAGTATGCCACGAAAAGCGGATCTGCCTCATGTGGACGGTCAGTGCGGTCCTTTTGGTTGTCCATTCGAGGCGCGGTTTCACGCCTAGACCAAGCAATTCGCCCGCTCGCGCAGACAGGCCTCACAGCAAGCGCACCGCGGCGAGTGCCAACGGAAGCTGATCCGCAGCGCCTGCCAATGGCGCAGCATCGCGATCTATGGGATCGGAGCCAGACACAGAGATCGTGCGGCAGCGCGATGAGCCGCTGGCTGGACAGCCTCACGGACGGGCGACTATGGTCATCTAGCAGGCGTATTGTGTAGCATCCGAGGTCCCCCAGCTTTGTGGAGGGACATGCTCCACCTCCCCCGGCGGATCTGGGTCAACAGTGCCGCGCAGGGGTGCTGATGCTCAAGAAACTGGAACCCCCGGGCAAGGCCTCTCACGCCTCTTGGCAGGACGGCGTCAGATCGCGCCGGCGGGGACCTGGACGGCGGTGCCCCATTGCTTGGGGGAGGTGCCATAGAGGCGTTTGAACTCTCGACTGAATTGCGAGGAACTCGCGTAGCCGACGTCCATCGCGGCTTGAGTGACGCTCATCCCGCCGGCAATCTTCATCGCGGCGCCATTCAACCGCATGGACTTTGCAAATTGAATGGGGGACATCATGGTCGCCTGCTTGAATTTGCGATGGAACACGGCGCGGCTCATGCCGACATGAGACGCCAGGTCGTCTATGGTGACCTGACTGTCCAGTTCGGATGTCAAATAGCCGATTGCACGCGCAATTTCGTTTCCCACACCAAAGGCACGCCGAGCGCTTTCTCCGGCTTCCCCCGTCAAGACCGCGTAGTAAAACTCGCGCAGCCGGCCTTCTCCGAGAATGGCTGCATCTGTTGAGTGTCCGTCCAATTGCAGCAGCCGCAACAATGCATCCCCAAACGCATTGTCCCAACGGGCGAGCGCAAATCCCCTCGGCAGGGGACCGCCCTTGGGCCCAAGCATGGGACGAGCAGAGCGCTGCATCTCAATGGCGAGTTCAGTCATCACGCGCGTGTCCAGAGAGATATAGACACCCAACAGAGGACGCTCCGCGCAAGCCGTCGGTGTTCCGGCCTGAACCGGCATAGGGGTGGGGCAGCACATGTAGTGGCTGCTGTCATACTCGAACCGCTGGCCTTGCAGCACGGCCTCCTTCGCCCCGCTCACGATGGCGATCACACTGGGTTCATAAACCGCCGGGGCGCAGGGAACGGGACTGGTCGCGCGGAAAATCTTGACGCCCTTCACGCCCGTTTCCGAAAGCCCATCTGTCTTGGCGCGTTCTTCGATGAGATGTTTGATCTGGTCTTTGCTCATGAGCCCACAATATTCACCGAACAGGACCTTCTCAACCACATTGATACAATCAGGCAATTTTTAGCTAGAAACAGATCTTACTTGGATCTCTGGCGAGAGGTATCTGCATATTCAGTCAAACGGACTATGTCGATGCCGTCCCCAATGTTCCCGGAGGAGCAAGAGATGAAAACACAGCAATTTGGTCCGTCCGGCTGGACGCCGGACCGCCTGGGCAACCTGAGTGGCAAGACCTACGTCATCACCGGAGCCAACGCGGGCGCCGGGTACGAAGCCGCGCGGGTGTTCCTGTCCAAGGGCGCCCGCGTCGTGATGCTGAACCGCAGCGCAGAAAAGTCCGACTCCGCGATCGAACGGCTTAAGGGAGAATTTGGCGCCGGTGCGGACGTCTCCTTCATCCGCATGGATCTTGCCGTTCTGACGTCCGTGCGGGAGGCCGCACAATCGGTGCTGGAAACGGTCCCTCAGATCGACGCGTTGATCTGCAATGCCGCGATTGCCCAGGTCCCCAAGCAACAGATGACGGTCGACGGGTTTGAGAGCCAGCTTGGCGTGAACCATTTCGGGCATTTTCTACTTTGCGGACTGCTCATTGACAGGATCGCACAATCGCAAGGTCGGATCGTCGTGGTCGGCAGCAATGGCTACAAGATGGGGCTGAAGCGCATCAAATTCGAAGATCTGAACTACGATGAAAACTACACGGCGTGGGCCTCTTACGCGCAAAGCAAACTGGCGCAAATGATCTTTGGCTATGATCTGCACCGGCGTGCTGTCGCGGCGGGCAAGACTGTGGAGGTTCATGTCTGCCACCCGGGGGCATCACGCACGAGCCTGATCGAGACCAGCGGCGGATTGGGAACACGGCTTATGTGGCGTGTGCTCTCGGTCTTTGCCCAATCCGCAGAGCGCGGGTCCTGGCCTGAAGTCATGTGCGCGACAGAACAGGGGTTGGAGCCGGAAACGTATTATGGCCCAACCCGGTTTGAAATGGTGGGCCCGGTTGGTGCATGCCCTCTGGAGAAATTTGTTCTCGATCAGGAGCAGGCCTCCAAACTCTGGACGCTGTCTGAAGAGAAAGTGTCTTTGGCCTGGTCGCCCTAGGGGGTTTGCCCTGGTCATGTCGCGGGAATGCAGCGTCCCGGCACACGACCTTTCCGATCCCTGCCCTTTGGGGTGCAATCCAAGCTTCGTCCTCTTTGAAGACGTCGTGACAACAGAGGCGGGCATGGTCCTGCGGTGCGCACCGCAGTTTGATTGACGTCGCAGGCGCCCAGTGTATGGCACCAACGGTCGCACTGCACGACCCTACAGGGTACACTTCGGCGACCCCAGGCCGATGGAAGTAGCGATGGATCGTCAGAGTGCCCTGTTTGAACCTCTCACGCTGCCCTGTGGGGCGAAGCTGAAGAACAGAATTGTCAAAGCGGCCATGTCGGATTCCCTGGGGGATGGAACAGGTCACCCAACAGCCGAACAGATCCGTCTGTACCAAACGTGGGCTGAAGGCGGTGTCGCGGCCGCCCTCATCGGAGAGGTTCAGGGGGACGATCGTTTTGCCGAAAAGCCGGGCAACCTGGTGTTGAATGAGGCGGCGGATCTGGACCGGTTCCGGGCTCTTGCCCAAAAGGGGCAGAGCGACGGGGCCCTGCTTTGGCTCCAACTTGGCCATGCCGGAGCACTGGCCTATCCACCGACAAGCGCCCCCAAAGGACCAAGTGCGCTCGATTTGCCCGGGTTGCGCTGTGAGGCGCTGTCGAGCGCCGAGATCGAGCGGATTCCGTCTGAGTTTGCGCGAACGGCGCGATTGGCACAGGGCGCCGGCTTTGGCGGCGTCGAGGTCCATGCCGCGCATGGCTTTTTGCTCAGTCAGTTTCTGTCGCCCCTGTTCAACAGGCGACAGGATCAATTTGGCGGATCGATCGAGAACCGGATGCGCCTTCTGCTACACGCCATTGCGGCGATCCGCGAAACGGTCGGGACGGGCTATCCAATCGCGGTGAAACTGAATGCGACGGATCAGCTTGAAGGAGGGCTTCACGCGGAGGACGCGCTCAAGGTGGTTGCCGCGCTTGATCAAGCGTCAGTGGATTTGATCGATATCAGTGGCGGGACTTACTTTCCCGGCGCCAAGTCCGCTTCAGATGGCGCAGGACGTGGGCCCTATTTTCTTGATTTCGCTGAAAAGGCCCGGGTGGTGACCACGAAACCGCTGATGTTGACGGGTGGTTTCAAGACGCGCCACCAGGCCGAAGATGCCATAGGGCGCGGAGCCGTGGATTGCGTCGGTCTTGCCCGTGCGCTGGTTCTTGAACCGGCGCTTCCCAATCTCTGGATGCAAGACCGGATGCCGGAACCGCAGTTCCCGACATTCGTCGACAGCCCGGAGGGCGGAATTACGGCGTGGTACACGATGCGGCTGACCCGGATCGCTGAGGGCGCGCATCCGCAAGATGGTGATGATCTTCACGACGCAATTCGGGCCTATGCGGAACGAGATGACAGGCGCACGCACATCTGGCGGCGCCACTTCACACCACAGGGGTAAGCGGACGGCCGGTCATGGCCTGCCAAAACGGTCTGAGGACGCATCCGCGATGAACGCGCCACCTGGACTGCCTGATCCCGCCAGTGCCACGTGACGCCCACCGCCGGAAACGACGTTCAAGGCGCGCCTAGGCGTCACCGCCGATGGCGTCGATGGCGGCTCTTGCCACATCGATGTCCTGCTCGGCAGAGCCAGAGCCCACGCCGATACCGCCAAGACACTGACCATTCACGTAAATCGGCAGCCCGCCGCCCAGACGGGTCACCGCGCCACCGGTCGCAGCCGCAATGAGCGGGCCAAAGTCTTCCGGGATCGACGCACTGGGCATGCGGGTGGACGCTGATGTGCGGGCTTTCGCCTCGGCACTTTTGAGACTGAGGTATTTGGCGCCCGTCATACGGATCTGGCCCAGCGTTACCCCGCTGGCGTCGACAATGACGATACATTGCGGCTGACCGATCTCTTCGGCTTTGGCCACCGCCGCTTGCAGCATCGCCAAGGTGGCGCTGTCCGTCAGGCTCTGTGTCGTCTGGGTGTACATGATCTACTTCCTCTGTGGGCGCGATCACACCGGAGACACGCCGTTGACATTCAAAAAGACGGAATAAAGCGAACTTGTGCCGGTGATAAAGAGCCGATTGAGTTTGGCGCCGCCGAAACAGACATTGCTGACCATTTCAGGGATGCGCACCTTGCCGATCAAGTGGCCCTGTGAATTGAGACAATGCACGCCATCCGCGGCCGAGGTCCACAGGCGACCGGCGCGGTCTGCCCGAAAGCCGTCAAAGATGCCTTCTGTGGCGGTCGCATACACCTCTCCGACGCCCAATGTGCCGTCTGCCAGCACCTCGTGCCGCCGAATGTGGCGGGGGCCGTTGGGATCGTGCGTAAATCCGCTGTCGGCGACGTAGAGCAGGCTTTCGTCCGGCGAAAAGCAAAGCCCGTTGGGTTTGATGTAGTCATCCGCAGCGATCGATATCTCGCCCGAAGGATCGACACGGTAGACATGGCACCCGCCAACCTCTTCCTCCGCGCGGTCGCCTTCATAGTCCATCATGATCCCGTAGCTCGGATCGGTGAACCAGATCGAGCCGTCTGACTTCACGGTCACATCGTTGGGCGAATTGAGCCGCTTGCCCTGATGGGTGTCGGCCACCACCGTGATCCGGCCATCATGTTCCGTCCGCGTCACCCGGCGCGTCAGATGCTCACAGGAGATCAGGCGACCCTGACGGTCGACCGCATGGCCGTTGGCATTGTTGCTTGGCGCGCGGAAGGTTGTAACAGAACCATCCGTATCGTCGAAGCGCAGGATACGATTGTTTGGGATATCGCTCCAAAGCAGGTAGCGGCCAGCGGCAAACCAGGCCGGCCCCTCGACCCACCGAGCCCCGGTAAACAGCCGCTCTACGCGGACATGGCCAATGAAACAGGCCTCAAATTCGGGTTCGATGACCTCGAACCCCGTCCCCTCGATCACGCCGAACATAGGCCTCGTCCCCCTTGTTGATGTCGCCGGGTCTGTTCATGCCCCAGCCGGGGCGAAGCATTTGGTTGCCGGGATGTTCCGGGTCATCGCCCCAGATCGCCTGATAGGTGTCAACGGCCATCCCGCGTCTTTGGAAGATGACAAATGCCAGGATCAGCGCAGTCCACCAGATCAGCAATGAAAGCCACATCCAGACCGGTCCATTGGCTTTCCAGAGGCCCAGAAGGATCGTGACAGCGGCCAACGCAAGAGTGAGATAGCCCAGCCCCTTGTGAAACATCTCAAACATCCGGCGGTAGGGCGTCATATCGTAGTGATCCCCCCGCCAGGACCCATCGGCTGACGGGGCTGTCGGTCCGCCCTTGTTGCCGCGAAAAATGCCCAGAAGCACTTGCACCACAAGGCTGGCCAGAACTGCAAAGCCCAACCAGTTGTGCAGGCTCATGGCCGCGGGATCGGTTGGCAGGACCAGTGCGAGCGCGAAAATCGACAGGCATCCGACCAGAGCCTGGCCCATCCAATGCGCGCGCCACCATGTCTGGTTGTCCAGTTCGCGCGGCCAGTCCTGACCCGGCATCACCTTGAAGAACCGCGCCATCAGCACCGCAAGTGGCGCCAGAACGCCCCAGGCCAGCACCATCGCCCGCGCATGCCATGAGATGGCAAACCCCACCTCATGGCCGCGCGAGGCATCGATGGGTGCCAGAAGCCAGTCCATCAGCCTTTGACCGCGCCTGCGGTCATGCCGGTGATAATCTGCCGCGAGGCCAGCAGCGTGAAGATGATGGGCGGAATGGCCAGCAACATGCCGGTGGCCATGATGACCCCCCATTCAACGTTGAATTCAGACATGTTGTTGACGATCAGGATCGGCACGGTCTTGGTGTCACGATCCGACAGCGCCGAGGCCAGAAGATATTCGTTCCACGCGATCCGGAAGGTAAAGATTGCGGCAGCGGCCAGTCCCGGCTTGATGAGCGGCAGCACCACTTTGAAGAAGACCTGGAAAGGGCCGGCGCCGTCCACACGGGCCGCCTCTTCAAGTGAGCGCGGGATCTGGACGATGAAGCTCTGAAGGATCCAGATCACGAAGGGCAGGTTCATCGCCACATAGATCAGGATGATCCCCGAATGGGTCCCGGCCAGACACACGTCGCCCCGGCCCGAAAAGACCTCACGAATGGCGCTGCCCACCATGCTGTCCTTGTCTATGCAGAACTCGTTGTTCCACAGGCCGAAGACCGGCACCAGCAGCACGGCAGGCGGCACCATGCGCACCATGAGCGTGCTGAGCGAGACGGTATCGCGCCCGAAGAACTGGAACCGGACGAGCGCATAGGCCGTCATACACCCCAGCACCAGCGTCAGCATTGTCGAGATCAGCGCAATGATCAGCGAGTTGATGAACGCCCCGCCGAATTTCAGCGAGCAGAAGTCCACATGTTCAGGCGTGTACCAGAGCACATCGCACAGCGCTTTTTCGTAGTTCTGAATGGTTGGCATGAAAATCAGGCCGGACGCACCCGAGATGATGTCGACGTCCAGCTTGAACGAATTGGCAAACATCAGCACGACAGGTCCGACGGACATGAAAACCAGAACCGCAATGACCGCGAAAAAGGCGGTGTTGCCGCGTTGGGATTGGACAGCCATCACTCGTCCTCCTCGATGAGCGTGTTCAGCCGCGCCGTGCGGGCCTCTTGCCAGCGGTTGAAGCCGAACATCGCGACCGTCAGCAGCAAAAGCAGGATCAGCAGGTAGTTAGACATGGCCGCGGCAACGCCCAGTTCGCGAAACTCGGTCGCGGTGCGGCTGATCCGCAGCGCCAGGATCTCGGTGCTGAGCCCCGGCCCGCCTTCGGTCATGACAAGGATCACCTCGAGCACTTTGAAGGCGTCGATCAGGCGCAGCAGCGCCGTCACGATGAGCACCGGCATCATCAGCGGCAGCTTGATATAGATGATCTGCTGCCACGCGGTGGCGCCGTCGATCTTTGCGGCCTCCAGTGCAGAGCGCGGCAGGGATTGCAGCGCCGCGAGCGCGAGGATGAAAATGAAGGGCGTCCATTGCCAGATGTCTGCGATGATCACCGACATCAGCGCGTTCTGGCCCAGCCAATCGACCTTCTCCAGTCCCAGCCAGTCGAGGAAGCGGTTAAAGGTACCCACGGTTGGGTGGTACATGTAGCGCCACATCAGCCCGACCACGACAGGCGCGATCATCATCGGCAGGATGAACATCGTGCGCAGCACCGACATCCCCTTGATGTCGCGGTCAAGCAGCAGCGCCAGACCGACGCCCAGGATCATTTCGACGCTCACCACAAAAAAGGCAAAGCGCAGCGTTACCCCGAGGCTTTCGCGAAAGTTCGGGTCGTTCCACAATGTGATGTAATTCTTGATGCCGACGAACTCGGCCTCGCCGATGGTCTGGCTCGGGTTCCAGTCCTTGAAACTGCCCCAGACCATGTAGCCGAGCGGGTAGAGCAGCGCGATCAGCATGATGAGCGCCGCGGGCGCGATGAACATATAGGGCGTCAGGCGGTTGAGACGTTGGACCCGAACCTTGCGGGCGGTCGTCCGGTCAGAACGAGATGGAATAGCGGCCTCGGCCATAGCAAGCGCCCCTCGGTGATCTGAGTATCAGTCGGTCAGAAGAGGTCCCGGGGGCGCGTGGAAGAGCCGCGCCCCCGGAGGGAGGAAGTGTCACTGCCAGGTGTAGTAACCGGCCT
>JBCDEC010000183.1:0-9375 GCA_039179965.1 Pseudomonadota bacterium | reverse complement strand
GAAATTGTCGCGGTCGAGCGCCTTTTCGACGCTCTTTTTGGTTTGCCCGGTGTGTTTGACATAAATGTCGTAAAGACGGTCCTTCAATTTCTGCGTCTCAGCGGCATGAATCATGATGTCACTGGCCTGACCCTGGAACCCGCCAGAGGGCTGGTGCACCATGATCCGGCTGTTGGGCAGCGAAAACCTCATGCCCGCTTCCCCGCCGACCAGCAAGAGCGACCCCATCGAGGCCGCCTGCCCGATCACCAGCGTGGAACATTTTGGCCGGATGTACTGCATTGTATCATAAATCGACAGACCGCTGGTCACAACGCCGCCGGGGCTGTTGATGTACATGGAGATCTCCTTGGAAGGATTCTCCGCCTCCAGATGCAGAAGCTGGGCCACGACAAGATGGCTCATGCCGTCGTGGATCGGGCCGTTGATGAAAATGATCCGCTCCTTCAGGAGGCGCGAAAAAATGTCATAGGCCCGTTCGCCGCGGCTGGTCTGTTCGACCACCATCGGGACAAGGGTGTTCATGTAGGTATCAATGGGATCGCGCATATCGAAGTCGGCCTGTTTTGCTGTTTCGGGGGTGCCCGTTGGATCGTCCAACGGCGATGTTAGTGGCGGGGTCTGGGGGCTTCAAGCCCCGGTTCGTCTCCAAGTTGACATATGGTAATTGAAGGCTTACCGTAAGTCATGACTTACATACAAGGTGAAAACCCTGCTGGCAAAGATCCTTCCGGCGATGTCGAGGCCATGTTGGCGGCGCTGGCCGACCCAACCCGCCGCGCGATTGTGACGCGGTTGCGGGAGGGCGCATTGGCCGTTGGCGCCTTGGCGAACGATCTGCCGGTGTCACGACCTGCGGTCTCACAACATCTGCGCGTGCTCTCCGAAGCCGGGCTATTGGAGGTTACACGCAACGGCACCCGGCGGCTCTATCATTTGTCGCCGGGCGGGATCGAAGCGCTCAGGCGCTATCTGGACGGGCTCTGGGACGACGCGCTGGCCGGATTCCTGTCCGCCGCGCAGCAAGCGCCGCAAAAAAGAGGAGATTGAGAAATGGCCAAGGATATTGCTCCGGTGGAAAAGTCCCTGCTGGTGCCGCTGCACCCAAAGGACGCGTTCGACCTCTTTACGGACGGTATGCGCATCTGGTGGCCGCTCGACAGCCATTCGATGAGCGCGCAGAGCACGCGCCAGCCCGCCGCAGACGTGACGGTCGAACCCCAGGTGGGCGGCAAGATCTACGAGACGCTGCCGGATGGCAACACCGCCGAATGGGCCACGATCACGGACTGGACCCCGGGCGCCCGGCTGGCCTTTGACTGGTATGTCGGGCGCGATCCGGCCGAGGCCACACAGGTCGCGGTGACCTTCCTGCCCGAAGGCAATGGCACCCGCGTGCTGCTTGTCCATGACGGGTTCGGCCGTCTTGCGGACGGAGACTCCCTGAGGGCCGGTTATCATACCGGTTGGGACATGGTTCTGGGGGCGCGCTACGGCGGCGCCGCCCGGGCCCGGGCCGCCTAGCGCGGCCAAGCGGCCCACCAAGCGGCCCACCGGCCTCCGACCACCGGGCGATCCGCGACAGCCGCGCCAAAGACAGGATCAGCGGTCCTGCCGGATGTAGGCCCGTCCCAGAAACCCCGGCTCCGCCTGACGGGCGCGTTTGGAAAAGGCCATGAGCACAAGTACCGCAATGGTCAGCGCGTAGGGCAACATCGAGAGCAGATAGACCGGCACCTCGACCCCCATGGCCTGGAGCCGCGGGATCAGCGCTTCGGCCCCGCCAAACAAAGCTGCGCCAAAAATTGCCCGCAAGGGAGACCACTGCGCAAAGACCACCAGCGCCAAAGCGATCCAGCCGCGACCGGCAACCATGCCTTCGGTCCATATGTTGGAGCCGCCGACAGACAGGTAGGCTCCGGCAAGACCGATCAGAAGGCTGCCCACGGCAACCGCGCCCAATTGATAGACCTGGATATCGACACCCGTGGCATCCGCCGTGGCCGGATCTTCGCCAACGGCGCGCAACCGCAACCCCGGGCGGGATCGCATGAGCCACAAAAACAGGCCAATCGCGATGATCAGCGACAGATAGACCACGCCATCCTGATCAAAGAGCATGCGTCCGACAATCGGCAATCCGACGGCCTCATCAAACCACGTCAGCGGCTCCACACCGGGAAAGGGCTTGTGCGCGGCGTCCCGTCCCAATGCTGCTGACGTTCCCAATGCAATCGCCGCCAACGCCAGCCCGGCGGGAATCTGCGGCGCGCGAAAGACGACGACGGCCATCATGAACGGCACGGATATGGCACACCCCGCGAGCGCGCCGGCCGCAAGCGCGGTCCAGGGACCCGCGCCCGAGAGCGCCACCGCCGCGCCGGTCATGGCGCCCAGGGCCATCACGCCCTCCACGCCGAGGTTCAGCACGCCTGCGCGTTCGCAGATCAAGAGCCCAAGGGCCGCCAGCAACAGAGGCGTCATGAAACCGGGCAGCGCGCCCAGCCAGGCTGTCAGAGCGATCATCATGCCAAACCGCGCCGGGCGACACGCACCCGAAATTGTGTGACGAACTGACCGCTGACGAGGCTGAGCAGGATCAGCCCCTGGGCAATCAGTACGATGCCTTCGGAGACGCCATAAAACACTTTCAAAGACGCGCCGGCGACATTGAGACCGGCAATGAAAAGGCTCACGAGCGGGATCCACAGGGGTGCGTTCCAGGCCAGCGCGGCGATCACAATGCCGTTGAAGGTCATGTTGAGCCCCACGGCCTGGCTGAGCCGGAACTCGGTGCCCGCCACAATGACCCCTCCGGCCAGTCCCGCCATCGCCCCTCCGGCCAGCACCGAGATCATCAGCACCCGGGTCACAGGAAAGCCAAGCGCCCGGGCCGCGCGCGGGTTGTCCCCGACAAAACGCGCCGCAAAGCCAAAGCGAAGGGCATTGAGCGCAACCGTGGCCACGGCCACGGCGACCAGCGCGAGGATCAGCCCGCCATTCACGTCGCCCCACCCAAACCGGGCGAGTTTTTCGCTGTCGTCAAAGACCGGCGACGTCGGGAAGTTAAAGGTCGGATCCCCGAACGGACCAAAAAGCAGATGTTGCAGGAACAGAAACGCGATGTTGGACATCAGAAGCGTGATGATCACCTCCGACACGCCCAGGCTGCGTTTCAGAAGCACCGCCGGCAGGATCCAGATCGCCCCGCCCAGCATCGCCGACAGCATCATCAGCGCCAGTTTGAACGGCCCGCCGATATCGGCCAAAGCGACAGCCGTGGCGCAGATCGCACCGAGCCACAATTGGCCTTCAATCCCGATGTTCCAGAACTTCAGCCGCAAACAGAGCGCTGCCGCCAGCGCGGCCAGCATCATCGGGGTCGCCAGAGTCACCGTGCGCGCCAGTCCGGCGGGCGACAGGAACACCTGCACCACCAGTTCTTCAAAAAGCGCGCCCGTCGGGACCCCCGCAGCCACCAGCACCATCAAAGACAGCCCGACGCCCGCAGCCAGAGCGCCCAGATAGGCCAGGCCGTGGCGCAGGGGCCCGGCGCCCTGACGGCGCTCGAGAGTGACGGCGTCAAGCATGGCCCAGCATCAGTTCCCCGATTTGCGCGCGGTCGGGTCGACCATCGGGCGTTGAGGCGATGCGGCCCCTGCTGATCACCGAGATGCGGTCAGACAGGGCCAGCACCTCCTCCAGATCCTCCGAAATCAGAAGCACCCCTGCCCCGCGCGCCGCGGCGGCGATCAGTTGATCATGCACATAGGCGCAGGCGGAAACATCCAGACCCCGCGTAGGGGAATGGGCGATGATGAGTCGTGCGGCAGGATCGAGTTCGCGCGCCAGGACCGCCTTTTGCGCATTTCCGCCCGAAAGCAGACGCACCGGGCGGCGCCCGCCGGCCGTGACCCCGGCAATGGCAAAGGCGTCGGTCAGCCGCGCCGCATGGGCGCGCATCTTGCCCGGCCAGACGATGGCGCGCCCCATGTCACCCTCCCGCACTGCAGTGGCCGCCAGATTGTCGTTCAGTGACAGGTTTGGGGCCAGGGCGACCGCGCCGCGATCGGCAGGGATATAGCGCAGGCCGCGCGCGCGCCTGTCGGCCACGCTGGCCCCGTCCAGCGTCTCACCCGCCAGATGCACATCGCCCGCGCGCATCGCGCTCAACCCCAGGATCGCCTCGGCCAAAGCCGTTTGGCCATTGCCGCCCACCCCGGCCAACCCGTGGATCTCGCCGGCCCGCACCGTGATATTGGCCTGATCCAGTTGGGTCACGCCGTCTTGCGCCACGCAGAGCCCTTCGGTGTGCAAAAGCACGCCGCCGGGGCTGCCCGTCCGCGCCTTGGCCGGGCCGCCTTTCTGGGTTCCGATCATGGCCCGCGCAAGATCGTCGCGTGTGACCTCTTCCACCGGTCGGTTGGCCAGCACCATGCGCCCGCGTCGCAGAACCGAGACGCGATCTCCGGCCGCGATCACTTCGCGCAGCTTGTGGGTTATGAATATGATTGCGTGCCCCTGCGACGCCAGATCCCGGATCAGTTTCAGCAACCGGTCGGCCTCGGCATCCGTCAGCACTGCCGTTGGTTCATCCAGCACCAGAATTCGCGCGCCCAGAAGCAGCGCTTTGAGGATCTCGATGCGCTGTTGTTCGGCAACCGAAAGCCGCCCGACCGGACTGTCCAGATCCACTTGCAAGCCAGAGCGCGCCAGAAGCGCAGAGATCTGATCTTCGACCACGGCGCGTGGCGGCACCGTCGGCAAGCCAGCCGTGGCCAGATGCAGGTTTTCCCGCCCCGAGAACGGCTGCACCAGTTTGAAATGCTGGTGGACCATGCCGATCCCCTGCGCGACCGCGGCGGCCGGCCCGGTGATGTTGACCTGCGCCCCGTCTATGGAAATCTCACCTGCATCCGCCGCATAGATCCCGGACAGAAGGTTCATCAGCGTCGATTTGCCAGCACCGTTTTCGCCCAACAGCGCATGCACCTCGCCGGCGGCCAGGTCAAAATCGACCTGATCGAGGACGAGGTGATCGCCAAAGGATTTCGACGCCCCAGAGATCCGGAGCGCCGCCATCGCCCCGGCCGGGGCGACAAATTGGACAGAACGTGTCAAAGCGTCAGTTCAAGGTGCCGGTCACGCCGTTGACGAGGAACTCCATCCCCCAGAGACCACCGTCATCCAGAACCGCGCCCTCGGCGACGACCTCGCTGCCGTCCTGCGCCATGATCGGCCCGGCAAAGACCTCGAATGTCCCGGCTTCTATGGCCGCTGCGGTCTCGGTGATCTTGGCGGCCACATCGGCGGGCACATCGTCAGACAAGGCCGTCAGACCAACGGTTCCGTCCGCCATGCCCGGAAACGCGCCCCACTCTGACGGTGTCCAGTTTCCGTCCTTCAGCGCCGCCAGCGTCGGCAGAAGATACTTGTCCCAGTTGAAAACAACCGAGGTCAGATGACCTTCGGGCGCATGTTTCGACATGTCGAGCTGAAATCCAATGGATTTGGCGCCGGCCTTTTCCGCCGCGATGAATGGCGCGGCCGACGAGAGGTTGTTGCCGATCACGTCGATGCCCTGATCGAGCATGGCCTGCGCGACCTCCCCTTCCTTGACCGGGTCCCACCAGGAATTGGTGTAAACAACCGTGGTCTCGATCTCCGGGTTGAGCGCCTGCGCCCCAAGCGCAAAAGCGTTCACATCCCAGTTCACCACTCCCACCGGGAAACCTGCGATGATCCCGATCTTTCCGCTCTCCGAGGTCGCCGCGGCGGCCATGCCGGCCAAATACCAGCCCTGATAGGTGCGGGTATAAAAACCTTCGAGATTGCCGGAGTTGGTGGCGCCGGACGCGTTCACAAAGGCCACATCAGGATGCTGCTGCGCGGCCTCCAGAATGCCTTCGGAATAGCCATAGCCGGTGCCGACGATCACATTGAAGCCGCGTCCGACAAAGAGATCAATGGCGTTTTTCAGCGCCGTGGCCTCTTCGGGAATGCTCTCCACGACCGCGATCGACAGGCCCAGTTCTTCTTCGACGGCCAGGCGTGCGTTGTCCAGAGCCTCATTCCAGCCGCCATCCCGCGCGGTCGAGGCGTAGATGAAGGCCACTTTGGGATCGCCCTGGATTTCAAAGGCCTGTGCGGGGGTGGTCAGGGGCCAGGCGGTGCTCAGACCGGTGGCAAGCACCGTGGCCAGAAACAGCCGGCGCGGCAAAGCGAAAGTCATAAAGGATCTCCTGTTGATCATGGTGTGTCGGATGCGATGCCGTAGGCGTCTTGCATACAGGCTTCGACGTAAGCCGCAGCGCCGACGGGCGCATAGCGCGCGGGGCGCTGCGGCGAAATGCAGCTGTCCAGCACGGCAATTGTCTGCATGGGGTTCACGTTCGAGAAAAACGGCAGCGAATAGCGCCGCTGACCGGTGCGATTGGTCGCGCGATGGACGGTGGAGCGATAGAGATCGTTGGTCCAGCGCTCCAGCAGATCGCCCACATTGACGATGAACGCGCCGGGTATGGGCGGCGCGGCGATCCAGTCACCGGCGGAGTTCAGCACCTCCAGGGCCGGCACGTCATCGGTGGCCAGAATTGTGAAGACGTCATAGTCGGAATGCGCGCCAATGCCGATCTGCTTGTCGTCTGTCGCCTGGGCCTGCGGCGGATAGTGCAGCAGACGCAATTCTGCCACCGGCTTGGTCAGCATGTGGTCAAAAAAGGTCTCGTCCAGGTCCAGCGACAGCGCGAAGGCCCGGTAGAGCCGTTCACTGAGGTGTTGCAAGGCGGCGTGATAGGCCATGATCGGCGTGCGAAAGTCGTCCACCTCGCCCGACTCGGGCCATTGATTGGGCGCCCAGCCGTAGATGCCCTTTTGCGCATCCGGATCATCAGGGCTGAGATCCAGCGACAGGTCAAACGCCTCGTGCAGATCACCATTGTTGTCGGGGTCGGTGTTTTCTTCGAGCAGCCCGGTGTAGCCACGCATTGCCGCGGATTTGGTGTTCGACACCGCCAGTTTCGACTCCAATGGCAGATCAAAGAACCACTCCGTGGCCGCAAAGGCCGCCTTGATCGTGGCGTCCGGCACAGCGTGGTTTACAATGTAGAAGAACCCCACCTCCAGACAGGCCGACCGGATGGCGGCCCCGACCTGCGCCCGGGCATGTGCATCGCCCGACATCAGCGGAGATATGTCGACCACCGGCAAGGCTTTGAACGGTTTGGCCGTCGCGGCGATGTCCGCCTGCGCCAGCAGCCGGGCCGCGTTGCGCGCCCGCAGGGTTGGGGCGGCCTCGCTCACGCGGTATCCTCGCCAATGCGATGCGCATAGGTCGCATCAAACCGCGAACGCACATAATCTCCGCAGGTTATCGGTTTGTATTTCGCAGGGTTTTCCGGTGACTGGCAGGTTGGCAGGACCTCGATGATCTCCTGACTATCGACCCCGAAGAAGAACGGGATCGAGTAGCGCTCCTTGCCTGTCTGGTTGATGGCCCGATGCACGGTCGACTGGAAGTAGTCATTGGTCCAACGCGCCATAAGGTCCCCGACATTGACGATGAACGCACCTTTCATGGGCGGTGCTTGAATCCAGTCACCGGCGGAGTTCAGCACTTGCAACGCCGGTTTTTCATCGGTGCACAGGATGGTGAAACATTCGTAGTCCGAATGCGCCCCGATGCCGATTTGCTTCTCGCCCTCAGCCGCCGTCTGATCCGGGTAGTGCAGCACCCGCATATGCGCCATCGGCTTGGCGATCTTGTCGAGAAAGAAGTCCTCCTCCAACTCCAGAGCCAAAGCAAAGGCCCGGAAAATCTTGCGCCCGACGGCCTGCGCGGCCTCATGATAGGTGGTCAAGGGCGGGCGAAAGCCCTCAAGGTCCGGCCACTGGTTGGGCGCGTAGCCATAGATCCCGGCCTGAACATCCGGATCGTCTTCCGTCAGATCCAATGCAAGATCGAACCCCTCATGGAGATCCCCGTTGTTGTCAGGATCGGTGTTTTCACCCAAGAGTGGCGTATAACCCCTCATGGCATCTGACTTTTCCACCGAGATCGCCATCTTTTCATCCATCGGCAGATCGAAGAAGCGATGCGCGGCCTCGAACGTCTCCTCGATGATCGCCGCCGGCATTCCGTGGTTTTCGGCATAAAAGAACCCAACCTCGGTGCAGGCTTTGCGCACCTCGGCGCCGACCCTGGCGCGGTCCTCGGGATCGGCGCTGTCCATGGGCCCGAAATCGATCACCGGAATAGTCTCGAAGGCTGGCGTTTTCGCATCCGTGCCGCTTGAAAAGAACGCCCTCGGACCATTTCCCGTCTGAATTGTGGTTACTGCCATGATGCCCCCCACGCAATTTGTGCTAACCTTCCGAGGCTTGCGCAGCGCGTCAATCTTGCGTTCTGACCCGACACAAAATGCCCGAGGGTCCGAGCGCAACCGCGTCGCGCCTTGCCCAAAAATCAGGCAACTGACAGGCAGGACTTGGCAACAGGAGCAAGTTTGGGCTGGACGATGGGGCCCTGGCGATGATGCTGGCATGGAAATTGACGCCACTGAACGGAGACCTGGATGTCCGACACGCTTATTCCGATCCTCGATTGGCAACGCTACGCGGGCGGTGCGGACCGGGCGGGGTTTGTCTCTGATCTGGGCCAAGCCTGCCGCGACACGGGGTTTTTCCTGCTGACCGGGCACGGCGTGCCGGAAGATCTGATCGCGGATGTCTTCGCTCAGGCACGCCGGTTCTTCGACGAACCCGACTCTGTGAAGGCCCCGTTGGACATCCGGCAAAGCCCGCACAATCGCGGCTGGGCCGCGATCGGGTCGGAATCACTGGATGAGGCCAGCGGGCAGATGGACCGGAAGGAAGCCTTTAACGTTGGCTTCGACCTTGCGCCCGATGACCCGCGGGTTCTGGCCGCAGAACCCTTCCGGGGCGTCAATGTCTGGCCGGATCAGACGGGTTTTCGCGCCGCAATGCTTGGCTACTACCGGACGGTGCTGGATCTGGGGGTGGCCGTTCACGCCGCTCTTGCAGCCGATCTTGGGGTCGCGCCCGGCTTTTTCGCCCCCCACTTCACGGCCCCGATGGCGACCCTGCGCGTGCTGTCCTATCCCGCAGCCAGCGAGGGCATCGGCGCTGGCGCCCATACGGATTACGGATCAATCACGCTGCTGATGTGTGACGGCGTGCCCGGCCTGCAGGTCAAACCGCGCGGCGGAGACTGGACAGATGTGCCGCACGTGCCGGGCGCCTTTGTGGTCAATATCGGTGATTGCCTGGCCCGGTGGTCGAACGACATTTACGTCTCTACGCCACACAGGGTCTTGCCGCCGCCCCGACCACGTCAGTCGATCGCCTTCTTCCTCG
>JBCDEC010000182.1:0-9383 GCA_039179965.1 Pseudomonadota bacterium | reverse complement strand
GCCACGCAAGTGGCCTGGGGCGGGGCGGGGGGTTAACCCCGCCCCACCCGGGGGGGGGGGGGTGGGGGGGGTTTTACCCCGCTGCCGGTTGAGACCCGCGCCTAAATCGGCAATTGCAATGTCCCGTCGAAATGGACCAGCCGTCCGGCCGACCATGCGGCCACGCATCGCCCGGCGGTGTCGGGATCAAACACCGCAAGGTCGGCCCGCAGCCCCGGTTCGAGCCGGCCCCGATCACCCAGACCCAGGGCCCGCGCGGGCGTATCGGTGGCCATCGCCACGGTCCCGGCCAGCCCGCTTGAGCCAGTCCCGGCCAGCGCCAGCAGGGCGGGCATGAGCGCTGCGGGATGGTAGTCCGCCGCCAGGATATCCAGATGGCCGCTGGCAAACGCCGCGCGGGCCGAAAGGTTGCCCGAATAGGACAGGCCCCGCAGCGCATTCGGCGCCCCCATGGCCGTGACCAGCCCGTGATCCCGGCAGGCCGAAGCCGCCTCTTCGGTGACGGGAAACTCGCTGATCCGTACGCCCAGATTGGCCATCAGCGCGACCTTGTCCGCCGTATCGTCATCATGGCTCGCCATTGGCACGCCGGCATCCGCGCAGTGCGTGGCAATCCTTTGCAGCGTCGCCGAAATCACCTCAGCCGGGCGGGTCTGGTTGGCAATCTTCTCGGCGACCATCTGGTCGGCCTCTGCCTTGTCGACCCCGCGTGCATAGGCCAATTGCCGGGCAAACGTCTCGATGTCCCGGTACTGGCCCTGTCCTGGCGTGTGATCCATCAGCGAGATCAGATCCACGGTGCCATCGGCAATGAGCGCCTCCACCACCGACAAAGCATCCTGGAACGTGATATCGAACCGCGCATGGACGCGGTGATCGATTCGCAGCCGCGAACGCGCCGCATGCAGGGCGCGGATGACCTGGGACGTGTGTTCAAACGAGCGACGCTGACCTTTCGATGCGCCAGCCGAAAACGAGACAGCGGCATAGGCCGTTGTCACGCCGGCCGCTGCCAGACGCAGGTCCAGCGCATTGAGGGCGACGTCGGTTGGAAAATGCACCTGCGGGCGCGGCTCGAGCTCCTGCTCGATCATATCGCCGTGCATGTCGATCAGGCCGGGCGTCACAAGCATCCCCTGACAATCGATATGAGCGCCGGTTACAGGGCCGTGGGAAATTTCGGCAATATGCCCATCGGCCATCCGCAGGGCGCCCGGTTCTACCGCATCTGGCCGCACGAGGGTCGCATTGGACAGCCACATGAATTCTTCCTTTCCGCTCTGCCGGTCAGCGTTGGGTCCGGGTGCGCGCCAATGACCCTATACGGCGGTGATACAGGCATGCGCAGACCTATCACGGCATCTGGAATGCCGCGAAGCCGCCAAACACACAAGTGCGAAGAAAAAACTGCGTCAGAGCGCCCCGCTAACCAGCCCGGCGGGCCGTAGATTGACCGCCAAATGCCAGTTTGCTAAGCGTCTGCGATGCGCCACGGCGCGCGGGGGCCAGGGGTGAAACCAGCCCAAATGACATCAAGGGGGCACAGGTGACCGGGGACGCAACACAGCCAAACGGCAAACCCGTTCCGGTGTCTTTGTCGCAGGTGCAGCGACCGCTTTTGCCCAAGGCGTCGGTCTTGGCGCCCTATCTTGATCGAATTGACACGGCGAGGTGGTATTCCAATCGGGGCCCTCTGTTGTGGGAGCTTGAGCGGCGACTGGGCGATCATCTGCGGCTTGCGGAGCAGTCGATCGTGTTGCTGTCATCGGGCAGTGCAGCACTGGAGGCGGCGATCCTTGCCCATGCCGGCACCGCCGGAGCGGACCGACCGCTGGCGCTGATGCCGTCTTACACCTTCATAGCGACCGCCTTGTCGGCCATGCGGTGCGGCTACACGCCGTACTTCGTCGATGTGGAAGAGCAAAGCTGGATGCTCGACCCCGATGTGATCTGCGCCCATCCCGCCTTGGCCCGGGCCGGGCTGATCATGCCTGTGGCAACCTACGGCCGCGTGCCGGATCTGGCCGCATGGGCCGGGGTTCAGAGCCGGACCGGCGTGCCTGTTGTGGTCGATGCGGCCGCGGCCTTTGAGCAGTTCGAACGCGATGCGACCCTTGTGAACGATACGGTTCCGGCGGTTCTGAGCCTGCATGCGACCAAGACCTTTTCAACCGCCGAAGGTGGCGCGGTGCTATGGGGCGCCGACACCGCCTGGGAACGGATCGCGCAGGTCACCAACTTTGGCATGAGCGACGCGCGCCGCTGTGAAATGGACGGCTTCAACGGCAAACTCAGCGAATATCACGCAGCCATCGGGTTGGCTCAGCTTGATCTCTGGACAGATCGCAGTGCTCTCTTTGAAACGGTGGCCCACCGCTATGCGGCAGCGGCCGAAGCCGTGGGCTCACTGCCCGGTGTTCTCAGACTCAGCCCGGAGGTCAGCGGTGCCTATGCCGTTATCGATTGCACGGACGGCGATCGGGCTGATCGGGTCTGTGCCGCCCTTGCGGCGGTGGGCATCGGCAGCCGGCGCTGGTACGGGCGCGGGCTGCATGGCGAACCGCTCCTCAAGGGCAACCCGCAGGATCCGATGCCGGTGACGGAGCGGCTCAGTGCCAATCACATCGGCCTGCCGGCTGCGGTGGATCTGACCGAAGCGCAGATCTCGCAGGTGGTGGAAACCCTCTCTCACGTCAACTGAGCCCGACAGGCGGCTTCACAACACCCCCACAACAGCCCCACAACGCCGCCATAACGCCGCCACGACGCCCCTACGCCGGCCCCTTTGGTTGCCTCGCCGGGGCCGAGTGGCGGCCGGCGCATCGCCCATGCAGGCCAGCCCATCAGGTCGCCGCAACCCGGATCGTGCCATTTTTTGGTCATGATTCTGATCGGCGCAACGTGGGCTTGTATTCAATTGTCGGTTTGCGAAGAGATTGGTCACGTGTGCTGAACAATAGGCAAAATCAGGGTTAATCTGCCCGCCCCAAAGTCGCCCCAATTTAACCATCTCGTGAGTTTCCGCCTAGTCAACAATGCAGCCCATCCAATAGGGTCAAAAGGCGGCTGTTCTCGAACTATATTTAATAAAATCAGATGTTTGAAATATTTTCCTCAATCAACAATCCCGCCGAGCTGCGCCTGGAAACCCTCCTATTTTTGGGCAGTTGCGTCCGAGAGGTGGCAGTTCGCGACGTTTTTGCGACAAATTTAGCTTTGATCGGCGCAAATGCGGCGATAATCAGACGGTAGCCCAACTGGGGGGGCGACGTCTGCTGATCGGTCACACGATCAAACGTGAATGCGCCAAATGCGGTGCATCTGGGAATAGGAACGGAAACGCCTCTGAGACGTGGTCTTGGACGCGCAGGTCGCGGAGCTTGAAACCCTCAGGCACCGCCCTGGAAAGACGTGTCTTCACGTCTTTTGCCCGACCTGGTCCCAAGCCTCGGCAGACTCGCTTTTTTTGGGGGTGCAATCGCCTGACCGGGCGGGTGGCATGGGATGCCGCCGAGGAGTGGAAGATGATGCAGTCGACACAGACGCCCGGCGCAGACATGGATCAGGGCGCTGCCGCCCGGAAGGAAAAAGTGGTGTTCTGTTTCACCCCCGGCGCATTGATCGCCACGCCCAAAGGCGAAAAGCCGATTGAATCCCTGAACGCCGGCGACCGCGTGATCACGCGGGACAACGGCATCCAGGAAATCCGCTGGAAAGGCGAACGCCGTCTGAACGCGGGCGAACTGGCCCGCAGCCGCCATCTGCGTCCGGTTCTGATCCGCAAGGGCGCCCTGGGCAACGGCCTGCCGGAACGGGATCTGATGCTCAGCCCGAACCATCGCGTGCTCGTGGCCAACGACAAGACCGCGCTGTACTTCGACGAAAGCGAGGTTCTGGTGGCCGCGAAACATCTGACCGGTCTGGAGGGTGTCGAGTATGCCGACACGCACCGGGTGTCCTACCTGCACATGATGTTTGACCATCACGAGGTGGTGCTCTCCGATGGCGCCTGGACCGAAAGTTTTCAGCCCGGCGACTATGCGCTGGAGGGCATCGGCAATGCGCAGCGTACCGAGATTTTTGAACTCTTCCCCGAGTTGGAGACGGCCGAAGGTGTGGAAAGCTATCACGCCGCCCGCCGCGCGCTAAAGAAGCACGAAGTTCGGGTCCTTTTCTCTTAATTACCGGCGCATGTTGCGCGCGGCGCGCCAGGCGGCCCAGGCCTCTGGCGTGTCGAGATCCGCGCGCGCGTGATCTTCGGGCAGCACAACCAACGACACAGCATTCCCGGCGGCAGCTACAACCGACTTGCCGCCTTCATCGCCTGAGAGCGCGGCCAGGTCCGGGAAACATGGCGCGGCGAAGACAATCGGATGGCCAGGGCGGCCATCCTGTGTCGCGCCGCGCCATATCAATTTATCGGGTTGGGCTGTCCGGGCCCGAAGCACAGCCTGCAGATCGTCAACCGTCAGATCCGGCAGATCGCATAACAACAGCATCACGGCCGGGCTCTCGGGCGGCAGCGCCCGGATGCCCGTGCGAATGGACGCACCCATGCCCTCGGCGGCCTCGGGCACCGCGACCGTCCGGACCGACAGGTCGCGCAACGCGTCGTAACGCGGATGCGGTGGCGCGGGCAGGGTGACCAGGACAGGGCCGCGTGCAGCGGCCACGGCCTTTTGCGCCTGACAGGTGATCAGGGGCAGGCCGTCGATCTCTTCCATCAGCTTGTCCCGCCCGCGCATCCGCGAAGACGACCCCGCTGCCAGCAGCAGAATCGGGATCTCACTCATGCCGCAACAGGGCCGCGCATCCGTGCACCGTTGCTGTCAAAGAGCGATGTCGCGATCAGCCGGGCCGGGCGCATCTGACCGAGGATCTCGATCTCGACCTCCAGCCCGTCCTTGATGCGGTCGCTGGGCAGAAAGCCAATCGCCACGGATTGGCCGGTGTGATGTGAATAACCGCCCGAGGTGCAAAACCCCTGCACCGCACCGTCGAGCCATATCGGTTCATAGGCCTGCACATCCGCATCATCGGCCTCGACCACAAAGGTCGACAAGCGCCGGGCCGGGCCCGTTTCGCGCGCGCGCAGCGCCGCGTCGCGCCCGATGAAGCTGCCGTCCCAATGGATGAACCGATCAAGCCCGGTTTCAGCAGGCGTGTAGTCGGGCGAGAATTCCCTCATCCAGGACCCAAATCCCTTGTCGAGCCGCAAAGACATCATTGCGCGCATCCCGAAAGGCACCATTCCATGTGGCGCACCCGCGCTCCAGAGCGCATCCCAGAGGTGGCGCTGCTCGGTCGGGTCGCAATAGATCTCATATCCCAGATCGCCGGTATAGCTGACGCGCTGGACAATGCAGCTGGCCATGCCAACGCGCATCCGGCGGACATCGAGAAACGCCATCCCGGCCACGGAGGCAGAAGTGCAGGCCTGCAGCACCTGTGCCGCCCGCGGCCCGGCGATCTGAAACCCGGTGCGCCGGTCAGAGATATTCTCAACCCGGACATCGGCGGCGGCGTGCTGCTCGAACCAGCGCATGTGGTAGGCCTGTGCGCCATAGGACGCCGTGAGTTGGAATTCGGTCTCGCTGAGGCAGGAGATGGTGAAATCCCCGATCAGCTTGCCCTGCTCTGACAGCATCGGCGTCAGGCTCAAGCGGCCCGGCTGGGGCACGCGGCCCGCCATGATCCGCCCGATCCAGGCGCGCGCGCCGGGGCCGGTGACTCTGTACTTGCCAAAGTTCTGGGTCTCATTGATGCCAACACCCGCGCGCACGGCTTTGACCTCACGCGCGGTGGCCTCAAAGGCGTTCGAGCGGCGAAAACTTGGCTCTTCGAACCGCGGCTCTTCGCCTTGCGCGAAGTAGTTCGCCACCTCGAGCCCGTATTGTGCACCCCAAACCGCGCCCAGAGCATCAAAAACGTCATACATCGCAGTGCGTCGTAGCCCACGCGCGGCTGGCAGCTCTTCGTTGGGATAGGCGACCGAGAAGCGTTTCTGATAATTCTCGATCACTTTGGGCACCGTGTAGTCGGCGGTGATCCATGGCCCAAACCGGGAGACGTCCATGGCAAAGACATCGCGTTCCGGCTCGCCCTCGACCATCCATTGCGCCAGCGTCAGCCCAACCCCGCCGCCCTGAGAAAATCCGGCCATGACCGCGCAGGCCGACCAGTAGTTGCGCATTCCCGGCACCGGACCGACCAGAGGGTTGCCGTCAGGCGCAAAGGTGAAGGGGCCGTGGATCACCGACTTGACGCCTGCGCGCTCCAGCACGGGGAAGCGGCGATAGGCAAAGTCAATCGAATGCTCGATCTTGTCGAAATCATCAGCCAACAGCTCGTGACCAAAGTCCCAGGGCGTGCCGTCGACGGCCCAGGGCCGGCAGGTCTGTTCGTAAAACCCGATGCAGAGGCCGCGGCCCTCCTGCCGCAGATAGCTTTCGCCTGCGGGATCCATGACATGGGGGTGTTCGCGGTCGCGCTCATAGATCTCGGGGATCTCATCGGTCACCAGGTACTGGTGGGCCATCGGCAGCAGCGGCAGATACAGGCCCGCCATGGCCGCCACCTCCCGCGCCCAGAGACCAGCCGCATTGACCACATGTTCGGCATGTATGGTGCCGTTTTCGGTGACCACGTCCCAGGAGCCGTCGGCCCGGGGGTTGGTCTCGGTCACCTTGCAGTGGGTCACGATCTCGGCCCCGCCCATCCGCGCGGCCTTGGCATAGGCATGCGTGGTTCCGGACGGATCGAGATGCCCGTCGAGCGGGTCATAGAGCGCACCGATGATGCCCTCGGTGTTGGTGATCGGCGCGATCTTGGCGATCTCTTCGGGTCCGACAATTTCCGTCTCAAGCCCCATGAAACGGTGCTTGGCGCGTTCGGCCAGCAGCATGTCGAACCGGTCCCGATTGTCCGCCAGCGTAATGCCGCCCACATGGTGCAGCCCGCAGGAAAGCCCGGTGATTTCTTCCAGCTCGCGATACAGCCGGATCGTGTAGCCCTGCAAGGCGGCCATATTGGTATCGCCATTGAGCGTGTGAAACCCGCCTGCCGCGTGCCATGTCGACCCCGACGTCAGTTCGGAGCGCTCGATCAGCATGACATCCGACCAGCCCAGCTTGGTGAGGTGATAAAGGACCGAGGCACCGACGACGCCGCCTCCGATAACCGCAACACGCGTGGTCGTTTTCATGGGATCTGTCCTTTGCGGTGGCTCCTGGCCGACCCTGCGCGAAGGGCCGGACCAGGAGCAAGACGGAAAACGACGCGGTTTGTCGGGTTTGCGCCGGCAATCGCCCGCGTGGATATGGACGGGGCGGCCAGCCTGTGGCAGCTCTGCGAGACCGGCAAAGAGGCCTGAAACGACAGAACATGTCGGGTTTCGACGATCCCGGGTCTGACCAGCCGGTGACATTGGATCAAACCGATACGGAGCCCACTATGAAAACCCATGCACAGGCCGTTGTTATTGGCGGCGGTCTGATCGGATGTTCGATCCTTTACCATCTGGCTAAGGCGGGCTGGCGCGATGTGGTGCTGCTGGAACGAAACGAGCTGACATCGGGCTCCACCTGGCATGCCGCGGCCAATATCCACGGGCTTCATGACAACACCAATATCTCGCGAATGCAGCACTATACGATGACGCTTTATGCGGAATTGGAGGCGGAGACCGGGCAAAGCTGCGGGGTCAAACGGACGGGTTCGCTGTATCTTGCGCAAACCGAAGCACGAGAGCATCAGCTGCGCCTGCAGGCCGCCAAAGCCAGGCTCTATGGGATGAACTTTCACGAGGTCTCCCGCGCCGAGGCCGAGGCCTTGCACCCGCTGGTGGATTACGACGGCATCCGCTGCATCATGTACGAACCCGACGGCGGCAATGTGGACCCGTCCGGCGTGACACAGGCCTATGCGACCGGCGCACGCCAGATGGGGGCGGAGATCCATCGCTTCACGCCCGTCACAGGCACCGAGGCGCAGGCTGACGGATCCTGGATCGTGCGCACTGACACGGGTGACATCGCGACGCCCTGGGTGGTGAATGCGGCCGGACTCTGGGCGCGGGAGGTGGCGGCGCTGGCAGGTCTTTACCTGCCGTTGCAGCCGACCGAACACCAGTACTTCGTCACCGAGACCATTGACGAGATCGCCGCGCGCGACGTGATCCTGCCGTCGGTCGCTGATCGCGACGGCGAATATTACCTGCGCCAGGAGGGGCAGGGCCTGTTGATCGGTGCCTATGAGCGCGATGTGCGGCTTTGGGCCGAGGCAGGCACGCCGCCCGACTTTGGCCATGAGCTCTTTGCCGATGATCTGGAGCGGATCTCGGACAACGTCCTGCGCGCCATGTCCCGTCTGCCGGTGGCCGAGACAGCCGGGATCAAGCGCGTGATCAACGGGCCGATGATCTGGTCGCCGGATTCAAGCGCCTTGTTCGGACCGGTGCCGGAGATGACGGGGTATTTCTGCTGCTGCGGCATCATACCCGGCTTCTCGCAGTCGGGCGGTCTGGGCAAGATGGCCGCGCAATGGATGATCGAAGGCGAGACCGAGTATGACCTCTTTGGCTGGGATCTTGCGCGCTACGACACCTGGGCCACGCCGGATTTCACAAAGGCGCGGGTGAGCGATCAATACGCCCATCGGTTTGCAATTCATTTCCCGAATGAGGAACGTGCGGCAGGCCGACCGGCGCGAACCCGCCCGATCTATGAGACGCAGCGCGAGATGGGCGCGGTCATGGGGCTGAACGCCGGGTGGGAACACCCCCTCTGGTTTGCCGACAGCCAAGATGCGGCGGACACGAACGGGTTTGCGCGGCAGAACTGGTTTGACCCGGTGGGCCGAGAATGCCGGATGCTGCGCGAGAAGGCCGGGATCATCGATATCTCCAACTTCGCGACCTATGAGGTGACCGGCCCGGGCGCCGAGAGCTGGCTCAACGCGCTCTTTGCCAACCGCATGCCCAAGGCGCCGGGGCGCTGTTGTCTGACCCCGCTGATCGGCAAGCGGGGCGGAATCGCTGGCGATTTCACGGTCGCGCGGCTGGCGGAGGACCGGTTCATGGTGGTCGGGTCCGGCATGGCCGAACGCTATCACCAGCGCTTTTTCCGGCAGGTGCCCCTGCCGGAGGGCCTGTCCGTCCAGTCGACCACGGCGGCGCGCTGCGGGTTCAACGTGGCCGGGCCTCTGTCGCGCGATCTTCTGCGCGGCCTCACGCAAACGCCGCTGGAGACCTCTGATTTCCCGTTCTTCCGCGCGCAGGAGATTGATGTGGCCGGTATTGCCTGCACAGCTGTGCGTGTGTCTTTCACCGGCGATCTGGGCTGGGAGTTGCATTGCGATGAGGCCGATCAGGCCGCGCTCCGATG
>JBCDEC010000181.1:0-9395 GCA_039179965.1 Pseudomonadota bacterium | reverse complement strand
TGGTCAAACACCTCTCGCCGCGCTTTTCCGCAGCCGAGCTTTCGGCTTGGCGCAATCTGTTTGGTCACCAGCCCCATGGACTGAAACAGCATCAGGGCCAGCAGCGACAGAGCCACCGCCAGAATGGTTCGGTCGCTTGCGCGCTCGGTCATGTGGGATTAGCCATGATGGGCGGCCACGGTCTTGAGCTGAGAAAAGCCATAGAGCGCCTCGAACCCCTTTTCGCGCCCGTGCCCGGACTTTCCGATGCCGCCAAAGGGCAGTTCGACCCCACCGCCCGCACCGTAGTTGTTGATGAAGACCTGTCCGGTCCTGAGCCTTTTGGCCAGCCTCATTTGCCGCGCGCCGTCGCGTGTCCAGATGGATGACACCAATCCGTAGTCGGTGCCGTTGGCGATGGAAATGGCGTCATCCTCGGTGTCAAACGGGATCAGCACTTGCACGGGGCCAAAGATCTCATCCTGCGCCAGCGGGTGGGAGGGGGGCACATCGGCAAAGAGCGTGGGCCTGACATAGGCCCCTGTCTGCGGCGCATCGGGTGCGATCACACCCTGCGCGGCGATGGTCAGATCGGCACCTCTGGCGAGAAAGCCCTGCACGATCTCCTTCTGGCGGGCAGAGATCAACGGCCCCACCCTGAGATCCGACAGGGCCGGGCCAACCGTGAGCGCGCCATAGGCTGCGGCCATCCGGTCTCGAACATCGGCATAGATCGTGCGATCGATCAGGATCCGCGAAGAGGCGGAGCAGGTCTGGCCCGCGTTTTGAATGCCCGCGTTCACCAGGAACGGCAGCGCGGCGTCGAGATCGGCATCGGCAAAGACCAGCTGCGGGGACTTCCCGCCCAGTTCCAGCGTCACCGGCACCACATTGCGCGCGGCAGCGGCTTGCACCGCCGCGCCGGTGGCGACCGACCCGGTGAAAGAGACATGCTGGATGCCGGGATGCGCGGACAAAGCCGCGCCGGCCTCGGCGCCGATCCCCGGCACCACGTTCAATGCGCCCGGCGGCAGACCGGCGTCCTGCGCCACATGGGCGAAGGCGAGCGCGGTCAGGCAGGCCTCTTCCGCGGGCTTCAGCACACAGGCATTGCCCATGGTGAGCGCGGCGCCGACCGAGCGGCCAATGATCTGCATCGGGTAATTCCACGGCACGATATGACCGGTGACGCCATGCGGTTCGCGCAGCGTGTAGACGGTGTAGCCGTCAAGATAGGGGATCGTCTCGCCGTGGATCTTGTCAGCGGCGCCGCCGTAAAACTCCAGATACCGCGCCAGCGCGACCGCATCGGCGCGCGCCTGCGCAAGCGGTTTGCCGACGTCCAGAGCCTCAAGCCGGGCCAGGTCATCGACCCGGGCCAGAACGGCGCGCCCCATCTCGGTCAGGATACGCCCCCGCTCGAGCGCGGTCATGCGGCCCCAGTCGCCGTCCAGTGCGGTTTGCGCGGCGATGACGGCGGCGTCGACCTCTGCTGCGCCGCCCCGGGCAATCTCGCACAAGGGCGTCCCGTCCGACGGGTTGATCAGCGCCAGCCGGTCGGATGTCCGGACCCAATCGCCGCCAATCAGACAGGTCGTCGGGTCAAACCATGGGGTGGTATGTGTCATCAGATCTCTCCCTCCGCCCGGAAGGTATAGCTGTGAGATTGGGCCGGCGTTAGCCCCGGACCGGTTTTAAGATCCCGCAAGCGCGGGTTTCCCGTCAGCGCCGTCTGCCAGAACCCGCGCGCGCCGCCATGCGCTACGACACCGAGCCGCCAGGCTCCGGGATGGCGCGCAAAGAGCTGAGCGGCGGCGGACTGGCCGATGCCCGAGCGGCGATGTGCGGGGAACACGGTGAATTCTGCCAGTTCATGACACCCGTCCGGTTCTGTTGCGGCCAGGGCAAAGCCGGCCCGCGCACCGTTGCGCTGAATCCAGTAGGGATGCCGGCCGTCATATCCGAAGTAATCCGCGGCAACACCCACCGGATCGGGCGGCGTGTCGGGCACAATCTCAGCGAAATAGATCCGCAGCGCCATGACCAGAAGCCGCTCGTCCTCGGACGGCATCGGTTGCAGCGCTGCGCCGCTCATGCCAGGGCCGGCAGCACGGGTGCGGCGTCGATCAGGCTGCGTGTATAGGGGTGTTTTGGGGCCGAGAAGACGGTTTCGGTCGTGCCCTGTTCGACAATCTCACCGGCCTTCATCACCATGACCCGATCGGTGACAGAGCGCACCACCGACAGATCGTGGCTGATGAACAGGTAGGTCAGCCCGTAGGCGCCGCACAGCTCTGCGATCAGATCGAGAATGCGCGCCCGCACCGACACGTCCAGCGCCGAGACCGCCTCGTCAAACAGGATCAGATCGGGGCGGATGATCAGAGCGCGGGCAATGGCGATCCGCTGGCGCTGCCCGCCCGAGAATTCATGGATGTACTTGCCGGCATCCGCGGGCGTCAGGCCGACCGCGGTCAGGGCCTCGTCGATGGCCATCTGTCGCGCGGGGCCGGTCGGGGGCTGGTCGAGCAGATGGAAGGGTTCGGTGATCAGGCGGTCCACCCTGTGGCGCGGGTTGAACGATCCATAGGGGTCCTGAAACACCACCTGCATGCGCCGTCGGGCGGCGAGATTGGCGTGGCCTTCGGCCCAGATCGGGTCGCCATCGAGCAGGATCTGCCCGCTCTGCACCGGTTCCAACCCCAAAAGCGCGCGGGTCAGCGTGGACTTGCCGCAGCCCGATTCACCTACGAGCCCAAGGCGTTCGCCGCGCTGCAACGTGAAGCTCACGCCCTTGACCGCCTCGAACCGGCCCAGGCGGGCGAAAGGGTGCGGCCGGGGCGTGCGGTAACTGCGCACCACGTCGCGCACCTCCAGCAGCGGAGTCGGTGGCGGGGCGGCGGGCAGGTCCACCTGATGCGTGGAGGCGGCAAAAAGCATGCGTGTATAGGGATGCGACTGGTGGCGCAGGAGCTCGGCGGTGGGCGCAGCCTCGACGACCTCACCGGTCTGCATGACCGTGATGCGGTCGGCCATATCGGCCACAACCGCCAGGTCATGGGTGATCATCAGCATGCCCATCCCATCCTCGGCCACCAGCCGCCTGAGCAGCGCCAGGATCTGCGCCTGAGTGGTCACATCCAGAGCCGTTGTGGGTTCGTCTGCGATCAAGAGTTCTGGGCGCAGCGCGATGGCCATGGCGATCACCACCCGCTGGCGTTGCCCGCCCGAAAGTTCATGGGGAAAGCGGCCCAGCGGGAACCGCGCGATGGGCAGTCCGACGCGGTCGAGCACCTCAACGGCGCGGGCCCTGGCCCGATCGGGCGGCATGGCGCGATGGATCAGGATGGTCTCGACCACCTGATCGCCGATGGTCTTGACCGGGTTGAGCGCGGTCATCGGTTCCTGAAAGACCATACCGATGGCGCGCCCGCGCAGGCCGCACATCTCGTCTTCGCCGAGGTCCAGCAGATCCGTGCCATTGAGCCGGATCCTCCCGCTGGTGTCCGCGCCATTGGGCAGCAGCTGCATCACCGCCAGGGCGGTCATCGACTTGCCCGAACCGCTCTCGCCCGTCACCGCGACGATTTCGCCCGGATCCACGGTCAGCGAGACGTCGCGCAGGATCTCGTTGCCCCGGATCGAGAGCGAAAGCCTATCAATCGCCAGCAACGTCATGCCCGCCGCAGCCGCAGTTTGGGGTCGAGCATGTCTCGCAGCCCATCACCAAGGAGGTTCAGCCCCAGAACGGTCAGCACCACCGCAAGGCCCGGCACCAGGGCAACATGCGGCGAGATCGACACCAAAGTCTGGGCATCTGCCAGCATCCGGCCCAAAGACGGTGTCGGGGGCTGCACGCCCAGGCCGACGAAGGACAGGGCGGCCTCCACCTGAATGCCAAGTGCGAACTGGATCGTGCCTTGAACGATCAGAAGGTCCGAGACATTTGGCAGGATGTGCTCGACCGAGATCCGCGTCGTGGATTTGCCCGACACCCGCGCGGCCATGATGAACTCGCGCTGCCAGAGGCTGAGCGCCGCGCCCCGGGTCACTCGGGCGCAGACAGGAATGTTGAAGATCCCGAAGGCCAGGATGGCGTTGATCGCGGAGGGGCCGAAGACGGCGGTGATCAGGATCGCCATCACGAGAAACGGAAAGGCAAAGATGATGTCGTTGCCGCGCATGATCAATTCGTCGAGCCAGCCGCCCCGGCTGGCCGCTGCCGCCAGGCCGAGCGGAACGCCCAGTGCCAGCCCCACGGCAATAGCCAGCGCCGCGATCGCGATCGAGGTGCGCAGGCCCACCATGGTCATCGACAACATGTCGCGGCCGAGGTGATCGGTGCCAAAGGGATGGGCCAGCGAAGGGCTCTGCAGCTTGTTGGGGATGTCGAGCTGGGTCACGTCATACGGCGTCCAGACCAGCGAGATCAGCGCCATCGCGACCATCACGGCGGTGATCGCCGCGCCGATGATGAAGTTGCGGCTCATGTGCGGGACCTCAGGCGCGGGTCGACCCAGGCATAGGCGAGATCCACCAGAAAGTTGATCATGATCACCGCAAAGACGATCAGCATGATGACCGACTCGACAACGATCAGGTCGCGGGCCGAGATCGACTGGAAGATCAGGCGCCCGAGGCCCGGCAGGTAGAAAACCTGTTCGATGATGATCGCGCCGGCCACGAGAAAGGAAAATTGCAGGCCAATGATCGTGAGCACTGGAATCATCGCGTTGCGCAGCGCATGGCGCCAGAGGGCCTGCCGTTGGTTGAGCCCCTTGGCGCGGGCCGACCGCATGAAATCCTGCCCCAGGACGTCGATCAGGGCCGACCGCACGACCCGCGCCAGGATCGCACCCTGCGGCAGCGCCATCGAGATTGCCGGCAGGGTCAGCGCGTGCAATCCGGCAAGGAGGCCCTTGTCCCAGCCGACAAATCCGCCTGCGTTGAACCACCCGATGTGGATCGCAAAGATCAGCACAAGGAACATGGCGAACCAGAAGTTGGGCAGCGCGACGCCCAACTGGGTTGCCCCCATGATAAGGGAGTCTCCGACCTTGCCCCGGCGTGAGGCGGCGTAGATGCCCGCCGGAAACGCGATCAGCACCGACAGGACCAGCGCATAAAGCGCCAGCGGCACGGTGACCCACAACCGGTCGGCCACCATCTCGGCCACCGGCGTGCGGTAGGTGTAGGAGGTGCCGAAATCGCCGGTCAGCATCCCGCCGATCCAGCTCAGGTAACGTTCCAGTTTTGGCTGATCGAGACCAAGTTCGGCGCGCAGCGCGGCGACGGTATCCGGCTGGGCGTTCATGCCGAGCATGAAGCTCGCAGGATCGCCGGGCACGATTTCGATCACGAAGAAAATGGCCATGGACGCCACGGCGAGGCTGATGATCAGAGAGATCAGGCGTTTGAACGTGTAGACCAGCATATGGCGGCACGTTAGGGCTGCCGTTCAAGCGGGTCTAGGGGCAAGCTGCCTTTGCACCGGTCGCTGCGTCTGGTGCTTCCTTCCGTGCCGCGCAGCGCTATCTTTGAGAACGAGTGAGCCGATGACAGATGCATTCTATGACAATCTCGCCCCGGTCGCGCGGTTCGACGCGCTGGTCCAGGCGGAGGCGTTTCAGCCGGTGCCCGACAGATGGTACGTGGCTGTCGCAGATATCGCCAATTCCACGGCCGCCATTGCCGAGGGCCGCTACAAGACCGTCAACATGGTGGGCGCGGCCGTGATCTCGGCTGTGCGCAACGCTTTGCCCGGCACCGCGTTTCCAGCGGTGTTCGGAGGCGATGGCGCAACGCTGGCCGTACCGCCCCAGGGAGAGGCGGCCACCCGGGCCGCCCTGCAGGCCGTGCAGGCCTGGGCGCGCGACCTGTTCGGGCTGGACTTGCGCGCGGCGATCCTGCCGGTGTCAGAGCTGCGCGCGGCGGGCCATGACCTGCGGGTTGCGCGCTACGCCGTCAACGCGGCGCTGGATTATGCCATGTTCTCCGGCGGCGGCATGGCCTGGGCCGAAGCGGAGCTGAAGGCGGGCCGGATCCACCTGGAGCCGGCCGGGCACGGTGTGATGCCGGATCTGACCGGTCGGTCCTGCCGCTGGGCCAACCTGAAGGCGCGTCACGGTCAGATCGTCTCGGTGCTGATTCTGCCGGAAACAGCCGGGTCGGCGGCGTTTGACGCGGTCTGTGGCGAGGTGCTGCGACTGACCGAAACCGTCGAGCGCGGCGGACATCCGGCACCTGCCGCCGGGCCGGGCCTGGGCTGGCCGACCGGCAGCGCGGCGTTGAACCGGGCGGCCTCCGGAAAAGGACCGCTGGGCGTGTTTTTCGAAACCGCCCTGGCCTGGGTGGTGATGCGGTCGCGCATCAAGCTGGGCGGGTTCGATCCCGCAGCCTATGCGGCTGAGACCTCAGGCAACGCGGATTTCCGCAAATTTGACGATGGGCTGAAGATGACGCTCGATCTGGATGCGGCGACGTTGGACGCTTTGACGGCGCTGCTTGACCGTGCGGCGGCGGAGGGGACGGTGCGCTACGGAATCCAGACTCAGGACGAGGCCATGATGACCTGCATTGTGCCCTCGGCGCTCCAGTCGGACCATATGCACTTCGTGGACGGGGCGGCGGGCGGCTACACCCAGGCGGCGGCGCAGCTGAAAGGGCGGGGTTGAGTATTTTACCCAAGAAGAAGACAGCAGCGCCGCGCTTTATCGGATCCGAGATCTATCGGCGGTCCCGGTTGCTGGGGCGCCATCCTTTGCGGGTGCCGCGGGTTTCGACGGTTATCGATCTGTCGCGGGCGATGGGGTGGCTGCCCGGTGAGGTCTATCTCACGTCGCCGCGCGCCAAGCCGCATGCCCTGGAGGTCTGGCATAGACCGGATTACATCGCGGCCCTGCTCAAGGCGGAGGCGACGCAGGCGGTGTCAGAGGCGGATCGGGCGCGCTATGAGATCGGAACGGCGTCGAACCCGGTTTACCCGGAGATCTTCCGACGCCCGGCCACCGCTGCGGGCGGGTCGATGCTGGCCGGGCGGCTGTTGGCGCAAAGCGGTGTGGTCTATCATCCGGCGGGCGGGACGCATCACGGCATGCCAGCGCGGGCGAACGGGTTTTGCTTTCTCAACGACCCGGTTCTGGCGATGCTGTCCTTGCGCCATCATGGGGTCGAGCGGATCGCCTATGTCGACATCGATGCGCATCATTGCGACGGCGTGGCGGTGGGGTTTTCGGGCGATCCGGCCTGTCTGATGATCTCGGTCCACGAAGAGGGGCTCTGGCCGCGCACCGGGACACTGGAGGATGACGCTGGCGGGTCGGGACTGAACCTGCCCGTGCCGCGGGGGCTCAACGACACAGAGATGAGCTTCATTCTGGACAGGCTGATCCTGCCGGCGGTGCAGGCGTTCCGGCCGGATGCCGTTGTCCTGCAATGCGGCGCGGACGCGGTGGAAGAAGATCCGCTGGCGCATCTGTCGCTGTCCAATGCCGCGCATTGGGGGGTCGTGCGCGCCCTGCAGGCTGCGGCGCCGCGGTATCTGGTGTTGGGGGGCGGGGGCTACAACCCCTGGTCCGTCGGACGGTTGTGGACCGGGGTCTGGGCAACGCTCAACGGTATCGAGATGCCTGACCGCCTGCCACCGGAGGGCGAGGCGGTGTTGCGCGGCCTCAGCTTTCCCGGCGACCGGCGCGGGCGCAATCCGCCCGCGCACTGGTTTACCACGATCAAGGATACCGGCCGTCCGGGGGCGGTGCGTCCGGAGATCCGGGATCGCGTCGCGCGTCTTGCCGACCGGTTACGGGCGGCGGCCTGACGCGCAGTGGCCGGAGGCCGCGCCGGTTTCAGCGCGGCCTGATGGCTCAATCAGCCAAAGAAGTCGAAGATCGACGCGGGCGCGGGCTCTTCCACTTCTTCTTCCAGCGGAACGATGTCGATCACGGCGATATCAAAGCCGTCTTCACCGTCACGCACGGGAATGGCGTAGACCTCTTCGAGACCGGCCTCTTCGAGAGCGGCATCATAGGCCTGCGCCGTGCTCAAGGCTTCGAGGAATGCAAAGATCCCCTGGCCGCCAACCTGCGGCACGTAGTCCACGAGCGAGAAATTCAGGGTCGCTGCAGGGCCCTCTTCTTCCTCGGGAATATTGGTAACCGTGAGGAAATCGAACGAATCGACCGTTTCCTGGCCGGCGAGGCCCACAAGCATGGTCTCGGCTTCGTCGTTGAGAAACGCCTCGTTGGTGTCGACCGTTTCCTGGACTGTTTCCACATCGCCGGGCAAGTCGAGGAGATTTAGAAATCCAACTAGTGCCATAAGTCAATTACCTTCCATATCAGTCTCGGACCAACAGCATGTGCCGAGGTCCCGCATGCATTTTGCTTTGGCTCGACCGGAGGCAACCTCGCACGTCACTCCCAGCGCCTGCCTATTCTATGTGCAAGCTTTGATGTTCAGAAGTGGAGTTCTTTGTGGCCTTTTTTGGATTTTGATCGTGTCCGACACTTCGGCAGGCGCCGCGCGACCGGTCACGTCCGAAGCGTGTGGCGCGCACCGGAACGGTTGCGGGGCGGCAGGTGCGCCGCCCGGCGACCAGATTATCGTTATAAGTCAGCCGAATAGGTCGAATGCCCCGTCGCCGGGCGACCAGCTTGCCATCGCGTTGGCCGCGTAGGGTGTGACATCGACCACGACGATTTCGAAATCACCGGTGCCGGTCGGGATTGGAATGGCATAGACATCCTCCAGCCCGTCGGATTCCAGCGCCATACCGTAGGACTGGGCGATTCCAAGCGCCTCAAGAAAGGCGACCGAGCTCTCCCCCTGGACCTGCGCGTTGTAATCCACCTGGCTGATGTTCACCGTGAGGGCAGGACCCTCCCGAAAGGTCGGGACATTCGTGAAGGTGGTGAAGTCGAAGGAATCGACCGAGGCCTGCCCGGCCAGGCCCAGCAGCATCGTTTCCGCGTCGTCGTTGAGCAGCGCGTCATTGGCATCGATTGTGTCCCGTACCGCGGTTTTGTTCCCTGGAAGATCGACAAGATTGAGAAATCCGATAAGTGCCATTGCGTGTTCCTTTTTACGGGATGTGTGTGATCGGACGCGGGCCGACAGCCGGTTGCGCCCGCAACATCGGGTTGGCGCCGAAGCCGGATCGCCGCCGACCCCCGGTGCGCCGGCACCGGCGCATCTGATGGCATGGAAGAGCGGTCCGTTCTGCGGCGCAGTGTCTGTATGTCTTGCGCCGCCAAGGTGGGCCGGAAGCCTTAAAAATTGCCTAAAGCGACCCGCCTAAAACCTGAATCGCGGGGATTCCCACACGCGTGATTTTGTGATTCATCCTGTTTGGGAGGATGGATCATGTCAGCACCTTTGCCAGACGCGCTTCGGGCGCGGTTTCAGCGATACATTGAGGA
>JBCDEC010000180.1:0-9416 GCA_039179965.1 Pseudomonadota bacterium | reverse complement strand
GCCGGAACCGACACTCTTGTTGACCTACGCGCTCGTCGTGCTCGGTTTTGTTTTTGTTCCTGGTCCAGCGACACTCCTGACTGTCGCCCGCGCGACGACGTCCGGCACAAAGGTGGGAATTGCGACAGGTGCGGGGATCACCGCCGGTGATATCATTCACACCTTTTTGGCCGTCATCGGCATTTCCGCAATCATTGCAGCATCGGCCACGCTTTTCAGCATCGTGAAGTACATTGGTGCGGCGTACCTCGTCTATCTCGGTCTTCGCGCCATACTCGAGAAAGAATCCGTGGATCTGGGGCAGGGTCGTGTGCCGATCACTGCAGCTCAGGCGTTTCGCCAGGCGATTCTGGCCGAAATTCTGAACCCTAAAACAGCTTTGTTCTTTCTGGCATTTCTTCCCCAGTTCGTGTCACCGGAAAACGGCTACGTCGTCTTGCAGCTCACCATACTCGGTGTCGTCTTCGCGCTACTGGGGCTTTTGAGCACCGTCGTCTATTCCGTAGCCGCCGGTGGTCTCGGTAGTTTTCTTCGCCGCCATCCCAAAGTTCTTAAATGGCAGGGCAAAGTGGTGGGAGGTATCTATTGTGCGCTCGGCTTGCGGTTGGCCTTTCAGGAAAGATAAACGCAGGAACGCGCGCCTCGCCTTTGACGCATGAGACTGTCACAATCCTTTAAATCGCTTGGTGTGGTTTCAGGCCCTGTCTCGTTTACTCACCACTGTTCTCGGTGCTCCCGCCGCTTGATCCCTCGCGCTGACGCCGACGCATCTGCAGCGGTGTGACACCGAAAAAGCGTTTGTAGAGCACGGAGAACCCGGTCGAAAACCCGCAGGCCAAGCCGATTTCACGCACGGAAAGACGGGTATTGAGCAGCAGATTGTTGGCGCGCGCCAACCGCATCTCGCGATAGTACGTGTTGGGCGTCGTTTGCAGCCATGCCCGGAACCGCCTCTCCAGAGACCGTGATGACACGCCCAGCTGGCGCGTCACTTCCGCGACCGCCAGAGGCTCTTCTATGTTGTCCTGCATGATCTCGATCGCCCGATCGAGGATCGGATCCCCCGTCGCCGTCCCGGCGGTGCCGCCGAAGGGTTGGCGCGTTGCGAAATCGCGGATCCGTTCATGCAGAAAGATATTGGCCACCGTCATCAGTGCCGCGGAAGAAATGTGTTGCCCGACCACCGCAAGCACCACATCCATCGTGGCGCCCATACCGGCACAGGTGACCACCTGCCCGTCGACGCGCGCGATCACATGATCGAGTTCGAAGAGACCGGCGCGTTCGCGTAACACGGCCGAATTCTCCCAATGCGTGGACAGATGCGCCGCCGTGGCACCACGGTCTTTAATGTAACGGCTCGCAGCCTCGGCCAGTAAAAAGGCCTTGCACCCCCGGTTCGTGTAGCGGTCGATCACCGACCCCATGGCCAGATCGGGCGAGTCCTGATCGCTGTTGCCGACAACAAAAAGGTAGTCGGCATCGGGGCGGTCTTCGAATCTCTGCGTCTCGACCGCCGCTCCGCTCGACGAGCTCACCCATCCGCCCCGCGCAGAACGGACAGTCCAGGTAAAAACCGGTTGCGCGCTGACACGGTTTGCGATGCGCAACGTGTCCACCACTGCCGCGTATTCGGTCAGCACAAAACCCGGAGCGACGACCACGTCGAAGCCAATCAACATAACCGGTAAAGGCTCAGAGTTGCCTGCAGGACGGCGTGACATCGCTCAAACGATCCGGTGACCGGCATCCCGCAACACACGCGCCAGTTCCGAAATATGCTCTGGCCCAACTTCGCAACAACCGCCGATGATCGTCGCGCCCTGATCGACCCAGCCTTGTACAAAACGCGCATAGGCTTCGGGGTCGAGATCGGTGCGTTCGGTCAGCGCATCGACAGTGGGCGCCGCTTTCAGAAAGCCTTCGCTGATTCGGGTAAAGCCGTTGGCATAAGCCCCGAAGGGGCGGCCAAACCCGGCGATAATCTCCAGCGCCGCGCCGATGGCTTCCGGGCGTGAGCAGTTGACCAGCACAGCCTCCGGAGCGAACTCTTCCACGATCGCCGCAAGCGCGCCCACAGGTTCGCCCGAGCGTAGCCGGGTGCCATCGTCGTCATCGACCGTCACGGCCAGCCAGACCGGTTTGCCGTGACCGGTTGCGGCGCGCAACGCACCTTCGGCCTGATCGACGGACGACATCGTTTCCAGCAGGAACACGTCGACATCGTCCTTCATCAGTTGGACATGCTCGGCATAGATCTTGGCCGCCTCTTCGGGCGGCGGGCAGAGATCCGGTCGGTAAGACGCCACCAGCGGCCCGATCGAGCCGGCGACGCGGCCGCCCCCATGCGCCGCGCGCGCCCGGCGTGCGTAAAGAACCGCAGTGCGTGTCAGAGTGCCAATCTCGTCTTCCATATCGACCATGCGCAACCGGTCACGCAGCACGGCATAGGTGTTGGTCGTGGCCACTGTCGCACCCGCGTTGAAGTACTCCAGATGCACTTCACCCACGAGTTTCGGGTGATCGATCATGACCCGCGTTGACCAGAGCGGGGTCGGATCATCGCCCGACCGTTTCAGGATCTCTTGCCCGATCGAGCCATCGAGAAGCGTAATCTCTGACATGATTTGCCTTATACTGGCGCGATACCCGGCGGCAGCAATACGATCTTGCCCGCCCGGCGCTTCGCGACGAAGTCCTCCTGGGCAGCGGCAATATCATGCAAAGGATAGGTTTGCGAGACCTTCGGGCGCACCTGCCCGGCAACGATCTTTTTGACCAGTTCGCCAAAGACCTCGGGCGACTGATAGGTGCAGCCATGGATCGTGATATCGCGCAGATAAATCCGGCGCAGATCAGCCTCGACGACCGGTCCGGCGATTGCCCCGGCGGTGGCGTAATGCCCGCCCGGGCGCAAGGCGTCGATCAGCGCGGCCCAGCCCGGTCCGGCAACAAGGTCGATCACGGCGTGGTACATTCCGGCAGGTGGCACGACATCCCGATCCAGCACGTCCGACGCGCCTTCCTTGCGCACGCTATCGGCCTTGGACGCTGAGGCAACACCGGTGACCCTCGCACCCATATGCGCGGCCAGTTGAACCGCTGCCAGCCCCACACCGCCGGAAGCCCCGGTAATCAGAACGTGCTGACCTTCCACCACACCCGCCCGATGCAAAAGACCCGCCGCCGTACCAAAGGCGCAGGGGACCGCGGCAAGCTCCACATCGCTCAGCGGCGCATCTGTCACATCATAGAGATCGGCCTCGCGCAGCACGCAGAACTGCGCGAAGGCACCGTCGAGTTCGGACCCCAGTGCTTCAAACCCGACCGAGTTGTCCGCCGTCGGACGCGGCTGATTGATCGGACAAATCACGCGCCGACCCGTCGCGATCCGCCCGGCCCCCGGCCCATGCGCAACGATCTCACCGCAGAGATCCCCGCCTTGTATACGCGGAAAGTGCAACGCCCCGGCCCAACCGCCGGCCTCGACATCCTCGCCTCCTTCTTCGGTGGCACCTGTGACCTCGGATGAGTACCAGCCGACTCGCGTGTTGATGTCCGTATTGTTGACACCGGCCGCGAGCACCCGCACCAGAACCTCACCTTCATCCGGCCGAGGCACGGGGATGTCCTCACGCCATTCGAGCACCTCTGGCCCGCCATGGCCTGTCAGGTAAACCCCGCACATTTTTTCGGGTAGAACGGGCACCTCAGTCATCGGGACGCTCTGGCACCGGCCCCATCGGAATGATGTCGTACTTCGCGTTGAGCGCGGCCATGACGTCGTCATCGGCCAGTTCGCTTTCACTCAAATTCGCCATCTCCGCAAGGAACGCATCGAACCCCGATGGTTGCATGATCATCAGCATCCTGGCGGGCGTTGCGTCGGCAACTTGGCAGGCATGTGCGATGCCCGGAGGGACATGCAGAGTCGCGCCCGTATGGCACCGATGCCATGCGTCGTCCACAAAGAAATCAATCGCGCCTTCAAGGACGTAGAACGTTTCGGCATGCGTGTCGTGTCGATGCAGGCCCAGCGAAAAGGTTGCTCTGAGATTGTCCTCCATAAGGCAGTAGGCACCGCCTGTATCAGCTTCTGAGACCTTGACGAATGTATGGTCGTTTTCCCATTGGTAGTTCACGCCTGCTCCTGGTGGATGCAGAACATAGCTTCCCGTCATATCCGTACTCCGGTCGCGGCCCCGGGGCCCGCTGAATCGATCATTCTGAAGCAGCTCCATCAATGTCCTTGGCCCCCAACAGCGCTGCCGCACAGATCATTAAGAGGCCCGAAACACGATTGAGCCAGACACCGGTCAGCGCCTTGACCCGGCCCAGTGTGCGTGTCGCGGCCCACCCCCAAAGCAGAAGGATCAGACCGTCCACAACCAGATATGTCCCCCCGAGGATCAGCAGTTGAGGCAGAACAGGCGCCGATGCGTCGATGAATTGCGGAAACAGAGCCGCGAAGAAGACGACTGCGTAGGGATTGGCCGACGACGTCACAAAGCCTTGCCGGAACAGCCGCCCGGCAGGCGCGGCGGCAGGCTGGCTCTGCTGCGGTTTGGACAGCAACAACTTGACGCCGATCCACGCCAGATAGGCGACCCCCAGCCATTTCACAATCCAGAGCGCGTTCGCATTGGCCGCGATCACCGCCGTCAGGCCAAACGCCGCCAGCGTCATCTGGATCGCATTGGCGCTCAGATCTCCGGCAATGGTTGCGAGGGACCGTTTCACCCCGTGACGCAGGGAATTGGAGATAATCAAGAGTTGGCTGGTGTCCGGCGGCGTTGCAAAGAACGCCGCCAGAACACCCAGGTAGAGCAGATAGGTCTCAATACTCACGCGCGCAGCCGCTCATTTTCGGGATCCCAGAGCGGTGCGTCTGACTGAACCACTGCGCGACAGCGCTGGCCGTAGATCTCAACCTCAAGCTCCGTGCCTGGCCCCGCCAGATCGGCGCGCACCATGCCGAGCGCGACCGAAGCGCCGACCCTGTAGCCCCAGGCGCCGGACGTCGTCTCACCCACAACTTCGCCGTTATGCCAGATCGTCGACATGTAAGGGGCGTCCGCCTCTCCAGCCTCGACGATCAACGGAGCGAACGCCTTGGCCCGTCCCCGCTGTTTCTCAGCCAGAAGCGCGGCCTTTCCGGTAAAGTCCTGCGGCTTGTCGAACTTGACGAAGCGATCAAGCCCCGCCTCGAGCAGCGAGTAATCCGTCGAAAGATCACCCTTCCACGCGCGGTAGCCCTTTTCCATCCGCAAGGAATTCAGCGCATACATCCCGAAGGGTTTCGCCCCGGCCTCAAGGATCGCTTCGTAGATCGCGGGCATGTCTTCGTTCTCGGCATGCACCTCCCAACCCAGTTCGCCGGTAAAGCTCACCCGGATCAGGAAGGCCGGCTTGCCCGCTAAGGTGCAATGCTGATGCGTGAGCCAGCCCATATCGAGATCAGCATCGGTGAGCGGCGCCAGCATCTCGCGTGACTTTGGCCCTGCGACAAGGAGCGCAGTCCGGTCGTTGGTTGTCTCCGTGATGGTCAGGTTCGCCGGCGCGTTCTGGCGGATCAGATCGCCATCATGGAATTGCGCCGTTGCGGCAGTGATCAGGACAAAGTCGTCTTCGCCCAGCCGGATACAGGAAAACTCGGTCAAGATGCGGCCCCGACCATCGGCGACATACACCAGATTGATGCGTCCCACTTTTGGCAACGCGCCGGTTACAAAGCCCCGCAGCCAGTCATCCGCGCCAGCACCCTGCACGCGGAAGCGCGAAAATCCCGGCAGATCGAGCACACCGCAAGCATCGCGCACCGCCTCGCATTCCTCGCGAATGCGCGGTTCCCACGGACCGGACCGACCCCAGGTCTGCGTGCTGTCCTCGGACGTATCGTCGCCCGGCTTGGCGTACCAATTGGCCCGTTCCCAACCATTATAGGCGCCCATCACACCGCCCAGTTCGCGCACCTTGGCATCGTTCGGACTCAGCTTCTTGTCACGACCGGCGGGCCATTCATGCCACGGGAAATGCATGGCATATTCGTGGCCATAGACCTCCATACCTTTGGCGATACAATAGTCAGTGTCGGTGTAATCGGTATAGCGGCGTGGATCGACCGCCCACATATCCCACTCCGTCTGGCCCTCGGTCACCCATTCGGCCAGAACCTTGCCCGCGCCACCGGCCTGCGCGATGCCAAAGGTAAAGACGCAAGCCTCGAACGCATTCTTCACCCCCGGCATTGGTCCGATCAGGGGCAGACCATCCGGTGCGTAGGGGATTGGCCCGTTGATGACCTTGTTCACGCCACCGGTTTCAAGCAGCGGCACACGGGCCATCGCATCCTCGATGTACCATTCCAGGCGCTCCAGATCGTCGGGGTAAAGCTGAAAGCTGAAATCCTCCGGAAACGGATCCTCCGGTGTGATCCAGTGCGCCTTACAGTTGCGCTCATAGGGTCCGAGATTTAGGCCATACTTTTCCTGCCGCAAATAGTACGAGCTATCCACATCGCGCAATAGCGGCAGCTTGTGACCGGCCTCGCGCGACCAATCTTCGATTTCAGGAATTTCATCGGTGAGCATGTATTGATGGCTCATCACCATCATCGGCACGGTGCGCCCGCCATAGGGCTTGAACCACTCGCCCACGGTCTGTGCATAGTAACCGGCCGCATTGACCACATATTCGCAACGAATGTCGCCCTTTTCGGTATGCACCACCCATTCGTCACCGTCCCGGCTGACGCCTGTGGCTGGCGTAAAGCGCAGGATCTTCGCACCGAGATCGCGCGCGCCCTTGGCCAGGGCCTGCGTCAACTGTGCCGGGTCGATGTCGCCATCATTTGGATCATAGAGCGCGCCCGCCAGATCGTGGGTTTCGATGAAGGGATACATGCCCTTCAATTCCTCGGTCCCCATCAGGTTGATGTCCATCCCCTGATAGCGACCCATCCCCTTGGCCCGTTCAAACTCCTGCATCCGTTCCTTGGAATGCGCCAGCCGGATCGAGCCGGTGACATGATAGTTCATCGGGTAATCCACCGCGTCCGACAGGCCCTTGTAGAGCTCGATCGAATAGCGCTGCATGTTCATGATACCCCAACTGGTGGAAAACGACGGCACATTGCCTGCCGCATGCCATGTACTGCCTGCGGTCAGTTCGTTTTTCTCCAGCAATACGCAATCGCTCCAACCGGCCTTGGCCAGATGATAGAGGCTCGATGCGCCCACCGCGCCGCCGCCAATGATCACGACCCGCGCCGTGTTCGGAAAATCCGCCATTCTCCATCTCCCTTTTCCACGTCCTGCAACAGCAGGAGTTTCCCGTTCTGCGCCGCACCCTCAAGGTTTCTGCGGCACGCCATCCGTAATCTCGTAGTAGTCACCCTTGCCCGAGACAAAGATGTGTTTTTCCAGCGTCACACCGGTCTCTCCATCAATCGCCCCGAGCGCAAAACTCATGGTGTCCTCGTCATGCGCCTTCCAGAAAAGAAAGGACCCGCAACGCGCGCAAAAGCCGCGCTTGGCACTGGGACTGGCCTCATACCAGTTGACCGGTCCGGTGATCTTGATCGCTGTTTCAGGCACATAACCCGAGGACCAAAGATGCCCCGATTGCTTGCGGCATTGCGGGCAGTGGCACACGCTGGGCCCTTGAATGGCGCCTGCGACAGAAAACGTGATATCGCCGCACAGGCAGCTTCCCCTAAGCATCCCATTTCTCCGGATAGGCGTTGTACTGCGGCAAGCCATCGGCGATGTCATAGTAATCGCCCTTGTCGGCAACGAAGATATGCATATCGAGGGTTACGCCCGTCGGATCATCGAAAGCCCCAAGAGATACGCTGATCCGGTCATCCCCATGTTCGCGCCAGAACAGAGTCGAGCCGCATGTTGCGCAGAACCCGCGACCGGCCAGTTCGGTTGCCCCGTACCACGCGGGCGCGCCAGTAATGGTGATGTCGTCCATCTGAACGTCCGCGATCGCCCAGTAATGCCCTGACTGCTTGCGGCATTGCGAGCAGTGACAGGCCCCGGTTTCACCCAATCCACCATCGCGGATCTCAAATCGGATTTCGCCACACAAACACGATCCCTTAAGCACGTTCACCTCCTGTGAAATGCGCATGCTGCGGCGCGTCGTCTGCAATCGCGTAGTAATCGCCTTTCTCAGCGACAAACGCGTGCTTGATGAGCGACAATCCCGTGCCCGGCTCCAACGCACCGGCGGAGACCACAATGCGGGCTTCCTGTAGCGGTTTGTAGAAAAGGGTCGATCCGCACCGGTTGCAAAATCCGCGCGTGATCGCGTCGCTGGATCGATACCAGGCCAATCCGTCTTTGCAATCGAACTGCAGGTCGTCTTCGGCCACGGACGTCGCTGCCCAGTAATGCCCGGACACCTTGCGGCATTCGGCGCAGTGACAGGCAATGATCCCGCGCTTCTTGCCATAGAGACGAAAGGCAACCGCGTCGCACAGACATGCGCCTCTGACGGTGTCGTCCTGCGTCATCACGCCCTCCCCGGCACGGAAGCGCTGCCAAGCGCCACGCCATAAAGGACAAAACATGCCGCCAGTGCGCGCCGCACCGCGACGTGAAAAACCGCATTCAGCGCCGCACGCCCGATGCCCGCGCCGATTGCCGTGTAGGTGCAATAGCTCGCAGCCGTGATGGTCAGCGCGGTCGGCACGATCAGCCACATTTGCTGCCAGATCGGCACATCGGGTTGTACGAACTGGCTGAAGGCCGCCAGATACCCCGCAATGCTTTTGGGGTTGATCGTGGCAATGGCAAAGGCCTTCCAGAAGACCTGTCGCCCGTCCACCGCGCGCATCTCCACCGGGCGCGTCGCCATGATCCAGCCGCGAACGCCCAGCCCGATCAACACCATTGCGCCGGCCACCTGTGCCACCCGGAATGCCTCTGGAGAGGCTGCGATCAATGCTGTGATCCCCGCCGCAGACAGCAGAAGAAAGAGCAAGGCCTGCGTCAGGATCGCTGCGACCCCCGGCAATGACCTCCAGAACCCCAAAGACATGCCGTTCGAGATGCAATTGACCGCATTGGGTCCGGGCGAGGTCACGAAGATCACCCAGAAGATGGCGAATATCGTCCAACCCTCAAAACTCATCGCACACCTCAATAGACCGGCGGCGCGATCACCCAGATCGCCACCGCCGGTTCGTTGTAGGGGTTGGCCCAGTGATAGGGCTCGTTGCGACACCGAAAACTGTCACCTGGCCGAACAGTAAAGCGCCGGTCTCCGATCACCAGATCCAGCTGGCCGGATATCATGTAGCCGACTTCCTGGGTTGGACGGTCCGCTGGGTACTGCATGGCCGAATGCGGTTGAAACGTGGAATGGATCATCTCAAAATCATCGGTCAGGTCTGGGGACAGCAACTC
>JBCDEC010000179.1:0-9449 GCA_039179965.1 Pseudomonadota bacterium | reverse complement strand
CGTCGCCGCCGCGGCCGAGGATCATTACTCGCCGCTGGGGCCGTCAGACGCGGTGCCCACCGCGCCCGTCTCCGTGGCCGTGGCCCTGGCTGACAAGCTGGACATGCTCGCTGCCTTCTGGGCGATCGATGAAAAACCGACGGGTTCCAAGGATCCGTTTGCGCTGCGCCGGGCCGCTTTGGGCGTGATCCGCCTGATCCTCGAAAACGACCTGCGGATTGCCCTGCAACCGCTTTTGATAAAATCCTTTTCGCCCTTCGGTGAGATGGCTGACGTGACCACCGCAGCGGACCTGCTGAGCTTTGTTCACGACCGCCTCAAGGTGCTGCTGCGCGACCGTGGGGTGCGCCATGATATCATCGACGCTTGCCTCGACCGACCGGGTTCGGACGATCTGACATCTCTTGTCAAACGCGCGGAAGCTCTTGAATCTGTTCTGAAAACCGATGACGGGGAGAACCTGCTGCAAGGCTTCAAGCGGGCCAACAACATCCTCACGCAGGCAGAAGAAAAGGACGGCGTGGAATATTCCTTTGGTGCGGATGTGCGCTTTGTGAAGGATCCTTCGGAAACCGCGCTCTTTGAGGCGCTCGATGCCGCAGATGCAGCCATCGCGCCGGCGCTGGCCAAAGAGGATTACGAAGCGGCGATGGCCGCCATGGCCGGTCTTCGGGCGCCTGTGGATGCGTTCTTCGAGGCGGTTCAGGTCAACACCGACAATCAAACGTTACGCCGCAACCGCTTGAATCTGCTGAGCCGCATCCGGTCCGTCTGCGGCTCTGTGGCCGATCTCACGCGACTCGACCGCTGAACACGACCACGGATCACCGCCGCCCTTGCGTCAATCCCGGGGCGGGGTATGGTGCGGGTCGAAGTGGATTCCGCAGTGCAGAATAATCCCGATATCACCCTTGTGACCAAGGACGCGCCAATCCGCATCCAAAGCCACGGTGGGCGCGCCAAATGTCTGCAACGGCTGGTCCGGCTGGATTTGCCGGTGCCGCGCACCGTGTCGCTGTCCTTTGCGGCGGTGCATGACATCGCGGCCGGCAAGGTGCCAGATCTGGCCCGCATCATCGGCGCTTTCGATGGGGCGTCCCTGCTTTGCGTGCGCCCCTCCTCGGAGGATCCCGATTGGGGCGGGCCCGGCGCAGTGGTCAACATCGGCATGAACGACGCCCGTCACAAGGACCTGTGCGAGACTCTGGGGCGCACAGCGGCCGATGCGCTTTATACACGGTTCATTCAGGCCTATGCCTCCAACGTGGCGCGTCTGGATCCGGATGTGTTCGACGACGTGGACACAAGCGAAAACGGGGCATTGGAGACGCTGTTGACCGCTTACGCCGATGAGGCGGCGGAACCGTTCCCGCAGGACCCGGCGCGCCAACTGGCGGCAGTATTGAAATCCATGGCCCGCGCCTGGGAAGGAACCTCCGCGCGGTTGCTGCGCCAGGCCAAGGGCGCGCCCGCCGATGCCGGACTGGGCCTCGTGGTGCAGGAAATGATCCCGGGGCTGGGTCATCATGAATGCGGCTCGGGCGTGTTGCAACTGATCGACCCTGTGACCGGGCTGCCCCAGATCACGGGCCGCTATCTGAGTCAGAGCCAGGGCCGCGATGCCCTCGGGGCAGGCAGCAAGGCGCTGTTTTTGCAGCAGGATCCCCGCGGCCCATCACTGGAAGACCGGGCGCCGGACGCCTTTGCGGCGCTCAAGGATCATGCCGCTTTGATGCGGCTTCGCCTGCGTGAGGAGATGCAGGCCGAGTTTGTGATCCAGGACGGGCAAGTGCATATTCTGGACGGCGTCCGCGCGCCACGATCGACGCGCGCCTCGGTTCAGATCGCCGTTCAACTCGCGCTCGATGGCATCATCACGCGTGAAGAAGCCGTCATGCGGGTGGAGCCGCGCGCTCTGAACGAACTGTTGCACCGGCAGGTCGATCCGCGCGCCAAACGCGACGTGATTGGCACGGGAATTGCGGCAAGCCCCGGAGCGGCGAGCGGACGCGCAGTCTTTACCGGCGCCGAGGCGCAGGCCCATGGCGCACGCGGCGAGCCGTGTGTTCTGATCCGGCGCGAAACCGTGCCTGAAGACATTCGCGGCATGCATGCCGCCGCCGCGGTTCTGACCGAAAAGGGCGGGATGACGAGCCATGCCGCTGTCATCGGCCGCGGTCTTGGTCTGCCATGTATCGTTGGCGCAACGGGGATGCGGTTTCAGATGTCAAACGAACATCTGATTGCACCGGACGGTCGGGTTTTTCGAACTGGCGATGTCATCACCATCGACGGAACCTCCGGGCAAATTCTGGCCGGAGAGCCTGAAATGCTGGAACCGGCGCTTGACGACGCCTTTCAGACGCTGATGGCCTGGGCGGACGCGGCGCGCGACATCGGCATCCGGGCCAATGCTGATACGCCGACGGATGTGCAAACCGCGCGCACCTTCAATGCGCAGGGCATCGGACTGTGCCGCACCGAGCACATGTTCTTTGATCCCGCCCGTCTTGTGGTGATGCGCGAGATGATCTTTGCGGAAACCAGCGCCGATCGCGCCTCGGTGCTCGAACGTCTCCTGCCGATGCAACGTGCCGATTTCATTCAGGTCTTCCGGATCATGGAAGGCCAGCCGGTGTGCATTCGCCTGTTCGATCCGCCCCTGCATGAATTCCTGCCGACCACGCGTGCCGGTCAGCGCGACCTGGCCGAAGCGCTGGATATTCCACTGTCCGATGTTGTCCGGCGCGCCGAAACGATGGGCGAGTACAACCCGATGCTGGGCCTGCGCGGCGTGCGTCTGGGTGTCACGGTGCCCGAGATCTACGACATGCAGGCCCGGGCGATCTTTGAAGCGGCTGTTGAAGCCTCCGAAGACGGTGCACCCGTCGTGCCCGAAATCATGATCCCGTTGGTCAGCGCCCGACGCGAAGTGGAACTGGTCAAGGCCCGCCTTGATGCCGTTGCTTCGGCTGTGCGTGTCGAACGCGGGCGGGACGTGTCCTATCAACTGGGGGTCATGGTGGAAACGCCACGGGCTGCGCTGCGTGCCGGAGAGATCTCGCCCCATGTGTCCTTTCTCAGTTTCGGCACCAATGACCTGACGCAAATGGCCTACGGGCTGTCCCGGGATGACGCCGGGCGCTTCATGTCTGACTATGTTCAGCAGGGGGTGTTTCCCGAAGATCCGTTTCACGTATTGGATGTTGACGGTGTGGGAGAATTGCTACAACTTGGCGCAGAACGTGGTCGCGCTATGCAACCAAACGTGACATTGGGGATTTGTGGTGAACACGGGGGCAACCCCGAATCAATCGCCTTCTGTCGTGCGGCTGGATTCGACTATGTGTCCTGTTCTCCGTTCCGTGTGCCCGTGGCCCGCCTTGCGGCCGCGCAACTGGCGTTGTCTGACCAGATCCGGCGCTAACCCACGGCCTTAACGAGTTAATTTTCTGTCAACCCGTCAGCGATTTTCCCTGCAATATCAGCGGATAAATTCTCAAACCGCAAGTAATTTGAGCAAAACTGGACGCAACCTTTGCTTTGGGCTATGTCACCCGAGGTTTGCACCTTGGGGGCTGCAGACGCGTTGTCATATTGAAGATGAACGAGGTCATCATGTTGAGAGCCATTTGCGTGCTCGCATGCTTAGTCGGTGTGAGCCCAGTTGTGTCGGTTGCGGCCGATGCGGAATTGAAATCATTGATGAAACAAGAGCGTACTCTTTTGATGGCGCTCCCCGAAGGTCACGTCAAAGGTCTGGTGTCCGGACCTGCGCCAAAGAAACAGGACGCCGAAAACACGCTGGCCGATGTGCAGGGCGTGGAATTCACACGTGCCTTTATTGACGCCCTGCCAAAGGCGAGCGGCGATGAACACTGGGCCTGCCTTGCCGAGGCGCTGTATTTCGAAGCCCGGGGTGAGACCGTCAAAGGCCAGTTTGCAGTGGCCGAAGTGATCAAGAACCGTGTGGAAAGCGGCCGGTTTCCGTCCAGTATCTGCGGGGTGATCCATCAGGGCACCGGCAAGCGGTATCAATGCCAGTTTACCTACACCTGCGATGGCAACAGCGAGCATATCGCAGAGCCCGCAGCCTATGAACGCGTGGCCAAGGTTGCCCGGTTGAGCCTTGATGGCAAAGCACCGCCGCTGACCAAGGGCGCCACGCATTACCATACCAACAAGGTCCGTCCGCGCTGGTCGCGGACCTACAAGAAGACGGCGCGCATCGGCGTGCACCTCTTCTACCGTGACAATTACCGGACAGCGAACAACAGCTGACACATGCCAATGGGGCATGTTTGCGCTGACGGATGCTTCCCTGCGCGTTAAGGTCCTGTTAATTGCGATAGACCCGGCCCTGTTGGGCCGGGTCTTCATCACTCTGGGATCCGCATGACCTCTGACAGCCATTTTGCCTTCGCATCCCTTTCGGATCGTGCGACCGGCCCGCAGGACCAGATGCCTCTGGACCGGATTTCGGTTCGGGATCATGTGGTTGCCGTGGAAATCGGTGCGTTTCAGCAGGAACGCGGCGCCACCCAACGCGTGCGTTTCAACGTTGTGGCCGAGGTGGAACCCCTCGGCGTAGAGGTTGAAGATGACGTCGACCGCATCCTGTCCTACGACCGGATCACCGATGCGATCACGGAAAGCCTGGCCGAAGAGCGGCTGAATTTGCTCGAAACCCTGGCGGAACGGGTGGCGGAGCGGGTCCTGCTCGCGCCACAGGCCGCGCGGGTGTTCGTGCGGATCGAAAAGCTGGACCGTGGTCCGGGGGATCTGGGCGTGGAGATCGTGCGGGATGGCCGCGTGCGGCGCCCCTCTGAAACCGCTGGCGATCAACCGCAGCCTCGCCTGGTGTTCCTGTCCAACGCGGCTTTGAGTGCGCCGCATCTCTCGGTGTGGATCGATCGGCTTGAGGCACAGGGCCGGCCGGTGATCTTCTGCGTCGGTGTGGCAGACCATCCGGTGCTCAAGACCGGCCACCGGATGACCCAACGCCGGATTGATCTCTTGGCGATCGAGCAAAATGCCTGGTGCCTGGCGGCCCGGGACGACCGCTGTGTGGTCGTGGCCACGCGCACGGAGCTTGACTGGGCCGTGCGCCATGGCCAGATCTCGGTCTGGGCCCCGTCCAAGATCGTTCTGGATGCGGTGGAAAGCCCGACAGTTCAGGCCGAAGATCCCCTGGCGCTCGCGATCTGGTTCGCGCGGCTGATCCAGGCCGAAGACCTCCTGGTTGTGGGGGCCGACCTGCCGGCAGACACCAGCGGTCCGGTGGCGTTGCGGGTGATGTCAGTCCAGGACCGCGATATTCTGTGACCGAGATCCTCTACCGTCCGATTGTGCGTGCTGACGGACCGCGACCGGCGTCCGGGCTGCCGCTGGCCGGAAGCCGTTTGTGGTTTGACGAGGTGCTGGTGCTGCCACGCCAGGGTGCGCCCGAGCGACGGCCCGCGGCGGATGTGCCGGCGGAGCAGCTGGACGAGCTGAGTGCGCCGCGCGAGCCGCTTGCTGGTCTGCCCATGGACGCCCCCCAGATCATGGGCATCCTGAACGTGACGCCTGACAGTTTCTCAGACGGAGGCGCACATTTCGACACCGAAACTGCCAGAAAAATGGCAGGAGAGATGGTCGCCAAAGGCGCCGCTATGATCGACATTGGCGGAGAATCAACCCGCCCCGGGGCTGTGCCGGTTCCTGCCGAAGAGGAGGCCGCCCGGATCCTGCCGGTCATCAAAGGATTGCAGGGTGTTACAAAGACCGTGATCTCGGTTGATACCCGAAAGGCCGGTGTAGCACAGGCGGCGCTGGCGGCCGGCGCGCATCTGATCAACGATGTGTCGGGATTTACCTTCGATCCTGACCTAGCGCCGCTCTGCGCCAAGGCCGGCGTGCCGGTATGCGTGATGCACAGCCAGGGCAGCCCTGAGACGATGCAGGATAATCCAAGCTACAACAGTGTTTTGCACGACGTGTTTGACGCATTGGCTGATCGGATCAAAGCCCTGGAGCAACATGGCATTCAGCGCGCGCGGATCCTTGTCGATCCGGGCATTGGCTTTGGAAAGTCGCAGGACCACAACCTTGCGCTGCTGCGGGATGTCGCCGTGTTTCATGGGCTGGGATGCCCAATCCTTCTGGGGGTGTCCCGCAAGGGCTTCATCGGCCGGATTGGCAAGGAACCGCAGGCGACGGCGCGGGCGCCGGGCTCAATTGCGGTAGGTCTTGCTGCACTGGGGCAAGGCGTGCAATGCCTAAGGGTACACGACGTGGCCGAGACTGCTCAGGCGATGCGATTGTGGCAAGCTGTCCAATCCCGCGCCTGAACCGGTCGGAGAACCGCGCGATACGGGCGACAAAACCAAAGGACGCAGAGCAGCATGCGCAAGCTATTTGGAACCGACGGTGTGCGGGGCACCGCCAATACCCACCCAATGACCGCCGAAATGGCCCTGCGGATCGGCGCCGCGGTCGGCCATTACTTTGGCCGTGAAGAGGGGGGCGTTCACCGGGTGGTGATCGGTAAGGACACCCGGCTGTCGGGGTATATGTTTGAAAATGCGCTCACCGCCGGTTTGACCTCCACGGGCATGAATGTGCTGCTGATGGGCCCGGTCCCGACGCCGGCCGTCGGGCTTTTGACCCGCTCGATGCGGGCGGATCTGGGTGTGATGATCTCGGCCAGCCACAACCCGGCGCAGGACAATGGCATCAAGTTCTTCGGCCCCGACGGGTTCAAATTGTCGGATCAGGCAGAGGCGGAGATCGAAGCGCTGGTTGAGATCGGCGTTGCTCTGGCCCCGGCGGACCGGATCGGTCGCGCCAAGCGGATCGACGATGCGCGGTTTCGCTATGGTGAGCGGATCAAGGCGTCTTTGCCACGTGGCATCCGCCTGGACGGGCTCAAGGTCGTGGTGGATTGCGCCAATGGCGCGGCCTACCGCGCGGCGCCGGACATTCTGTGGGAGCTTGGGGCGGATGTGATCCCGGTGGGGGTGTCCCCGAACGGCGAGAACATCAATGAGGCCTGTGGCTCGACCAAACCGCAGGCGGCGGCAGATGCGGTGGTCTTGCATCAGGCAGACCTGGGCATTTGCCTCGACGGAGATGCCGATCGGGTCATTCTGATCGATGAGAATGGCAAAGTGGCGGATGGCGATCAGATCATGGCGCTGTTTGCCAGCCGCTGGGCGGCAGAGGACCGGTTGGCCAAGGACACGCTGGTGGCGACCGTGATGTCCAATCTCGGACTGGAGCATTATCTGGCGTCGCAGGGGCTCCATCTGGAACGCACCAAAGTGGGCGATCGCTATGTCGTCGAGCGGATGCGCGCGGGCGGGTTCAATCTGGGCGGCGAGCAATCGGGCCATATCGTGATGAGCGATTTTGGCACAACCGGTGACGGTCTGATGGCGGGTCTCAACTTTGTGGCCGAGATGCTGCGGGCAGGCGAGAAAGCCAGCCGTCTGGCGCAGCGGTTCGATCGTGTGCCACAGCTTTTGAAGAACGTGCGCTACGATGCCGGGCAGGAACCCCTGGCCAGCGCGCCGGTACAGGCGGCAATCAGCGATGCGCAGGCCACACTGAACGGATCTGGGCGCCTGCTGATCCGCAAGTCCGGCACAGAGCCGCTGATCCGCGTGATGGCCGAATGTACGGATGCCGCGCTGCTGAGCCAGGTGGTCGACGGAATCGTGGCCGAGATCGAAGCGGCCCGGGTCCCGGCCTGATCCCCTCGCGCGCCGGCGTACGTTAACCAATCCTTAGGCTTTCGCCGCGCGCATGTGCCGGCTCTGCTAGCATGCGAGCCGTGGAGGGCGCGTTTCGGGGGCGAAAGAGAAAATGATCAGAAAATTGGCGGTGTTTATCGCTTTATTGGTTTTGGGTGTGCCCCTCTTTGCGGGCGATTTGAAGGTCGAACTTCTCGAGCCCTGGGATGGCAAACGCGTTCCTCCCGGTCAGCAATGCCGGCTCTTTGGCGGAGACGGGGCCACACCGCCCATGCGGATCACCAAGATTCCGGCAGGCACCGTGTGGATCGTGGCGCATTTCAACAACAAGTCCTACAAACCGCTGGCGCGGGACGGCGGGCACGGCAAGATCGCCTGGCCGGCGAAATGGCCCGTCACCTACCTGTATCCGGTGCCCGGCATGACAGGCCTGCCGAAATGGGGCGCCTTTGTCGTTGAGCCGGCGCGGACCCTGGAAGACTATGCCTCGCCGGGCTATCTGCCGCCCTGTTCCGGTGGGCAAAAGCACAAATACACGGTTGATATCGTCGCCGTTGATGGCAACGGAAACGAACTCGGCAAACGGCGGAATGTGCAGATCGGTCGCTACTGAGGTGCGGTGGACTGTGCAGATCGGTCGCTGGTGAGGTGCGGCGGAATGTGCAGATCGGTCGCTACTGAGGTGCGGTGGACTGTGCAGATTAGGCGCTGGTGAGGCGCGGCGGGGTGAACCCCGCCCTACAGCCCGCGTCGACAAGAGGCGGCCCGGAGACCGCCTCAGAGCCTGAGATCAGTTCTTGGCCTTGTCGACCATCTTGCCGGCGGAGATCCACGGCATCATGCCGCGCAGTTTCGCGCCAATCTCTTCGATCTGGTGCGCATCGTTGTTGCGCCGTGTGGCCTTGAACGACGGTTGACCGACCGTGCATTCGGTCATCCAGTCGCGCACGAAGCGGCCTTGCTGAATGTCTTCCAGAACCGCTTTCATCCGCGCCTTGGTCTCGTCGTAGGGCAGAATGCGCGGGCCGGAGACATATTCGCCGTATTCCGCCGTGTTCGAGATCGAATAGTTCATATTCGCGATGCCGCCTTCGTAGATCAGATCGACGATCAGTTTCACTTCGTGGAGACATTCGAAATAGGCCATTTCGGGCGCGTAGCCGGCCTCGACCAGGGTTTCAAAGCCCATGCGGATGAGTTCGACGAGACCGCCGCACAGCACGGCCTGTTCGCCAAAGAGGTCGGTTTCGCATTCTTCCTTGAAGTCGGTCTCGATGACGCCCGACCGGCCGCCGCCAATCGCGGAACAGTAGGAGAGGCCGATCTCGAGCGCCTTGCCGGAGGCATCGGTGTCGACCGCCACCAGACAGGGCACGCCGCCGCCTTTGACATATTCACCGCGGACCGTATGGCCGGGGCCCTTGGGGGCCATCATGATGACATCAACGCCGACTTTGGGCTCAATCAGGCCGAAATGCACGTTAAGACCATGTGCGAAGGCAATGGCCGCGCCTTCCTTGATGTTGTCGTGGACGTATTTCTTGTAGGTTTCGGCCTGCAATTCGTCGGGCATGGTGAACATGATCAGATCGCACCAGGCGGCGGCCTCGGCGATGCCCATGACCTGAAGGCCTTCCCCTTCGGCCTTGGCGGCGGAGGCGGAGCCGTCGCGCAGCGCCACCACGACGTTCTTGGCACCCGAATCGCGCAGGT
>JBCDEC010000178.1:0-9488 GCA_039179965.1 Pseudomonadota bacterium | reverse complement strand
TTGGCCGCCCCGCCGCGCAGCCGCCCGGCGGCCCCGGCGGCGACGTTCATAAAACCAGCGCCCGCCTCGCCGGTGTTCAAAACCGCGCCGAAAATCACGAAAATCGACACAACGCCCACCGAGATGCCGGTCAGGCTCCCCCAGATCCCACCTTCGGCAATGGTCAGCGTGCCGAGAAAGCTTTTAAGGGGCAATCCGGCGTGGCCAAAGGTGCCCGGGATGTGCTGGCCAAACAGCCCATAGGCCAGCATCACCGCGGCGACGAGCGGCAGCGGCCAACCGATCATCCGCCGGGCACCCTCCATCACCAGAACCAGCAGGAAGATGGCCATCACCAGCTGTCCCTGGCCTTCGAGGAAGCCGTACTGGTTGCGCAGGCCCTGATGGTTGACCGCGATCCACAGGCAACAGCCGATCCCCGCCACCGTGACGATGGCGCCCAAGGCCGCGTGCAAGCGCGACGGCGGCGCGAAAAGAAATACCCACGGCAGGATGAGTGCGAAATGCAGCGGACGCGAGACGAGATTGGGCACGAGTCCGTAGAAAATCAGACCCAGATGGGCCGCAATCATCACCGCGCCCAGACCCGCCCAAAGGCGGCGGTGCCATGTCTCGGTCATGTCATGGGGCCGGGCGGCGGCGCGCACCGGGGGGGTGCGCGCCGCTCAGATCAGGATCGGTGCGCATCCGCAACGGGTGCGCCGATTTCTTCATAATAGCGCAACGCGCCGGGATGGATGGTCGTGGTGATGTTGCCGATCATCTCGGGCGAGATCCCGTTCCACCATGCGGCGGCAGATCCCAATCCCTCTTTCTGCTCCCAGAAGGTCTTGGTCAGCAAATAGGCCGTATCGTCGCTCATCTTCGACGTGGCGTAGGCCACAACCGGTAGCGAGGTGGTCGAGATGTCGCTGTCTTGCCCGGCATAGGTGCCCGCCGGGATGGTCAGCGGCGTGCGCTTGGTCTGGGCGACCTGATCGTCGCTGAGCGAGAGCACCTTCACACCGGTCGAGGCTGCCGCTTCGATCACATTGGGGGCCGGGTAGGAGCCGGCCGTCACAAAGCCATCGATCTGCCCGTTCTTCAGCGCGGAAACCGCGTTTGACAGTTCGGCGTCAGCGATGTTCACCTGGCCGTCGAGCCCAAAGAGACCGAGGTACTTCTCGCCCTCGCGCGCCCCGAACGATCCGCTGCCCAGCAGGATGGTCTTGCCGGCCATATCCTCAAAGCTTTCGATGCCACTGTCGGCGGACACGACGAAGTGCATGGTCAGCGAGGGGATCGGGAACAGCGCGCGGATCTCGTCAAAGGCCGGATCGCCCTTGCCTTCGAACATCGCCTTGCCGCCTTGTGCCAGCCCGATCAGCGCAGGCGGTGTGGTAAAGACATAGTCCGCGCCGCGCGCCCGCACCTCCATGACATTTTGCACCGAACCCTGGCTTTCCTCCACCGTGACGGCGACATCGCCATCCGTGCCGGCCCGCAAGGCCTCGGCGATCTGCACACCCATCTGGTAATAGGACGAGGCCGCCTTGGCGGATTTATAGGTGATGCGCTCCTGCGCGGCAGTGACAGAGGCCCCCAGGGCCAGAGCGGCTGCCAGCGCAACCGACGAAAACAGACGTGTCAATGGTATCCCTCCCATATGCGACAGGACCAGCTGTCTTGCCGGTCCGGGCAGGGCAAACGCCGCGCGTCTCCCCTGGCTGCGCCAAAGCCTAGTCGATTGCCACGCAAACACAATTCGATTGTGCGCCTCCTTTCAGCCGGTCGCGGCCACAACCGTTGAGCCGACCTGCGGTCTGTGTCAGTTTGCCGGTCATCTGAGGATGCAAGGGGGAGTACGGTCGATGGGACAGCCAACGCCGGATCGCATCATGTCAACCGCCATCGGCTATGGCGTCTCCAAGATGCTGCTGAGTGCTGTCGCCATGGGGCTCTACACACGGCTGGCCGAACGTCCGATGCGCCTTGATGACATCACGCAGGCCTATGGCCTGATGTCACGCCCGGCACAGGACATGCTGGACCTTCTGGTCTCTGTCGATCTTCTGGGGCGAGACGGCGACGGACCCGAGGCGCTGTATCGCAACACTCCCGAAACGGCGGTTTTTCTGGACAAGACCCGGCCTGAATACATCGGCGGGATCATCGAATTGTGGGACAAGCGGAACTATCGGTACTGGGCGGATATCGACGTCGCCCTGCGCACCGGGCGCCCGGTCAGCGAGTCTCGGTCCGATGACGAAGACTTTTTCGGCACGCTTTATTCGGACCCGGAGCGGCTCGAAGCGTTCATGAGTGCGATGAATGGCTCATCGATCCACAATTTTGAAACCCTCGCGCAGGTCTTTCCCTTTGGGGACCACGCCACGATGGTCGATATCGGTGGGGCGGATGCGCTGTTGTCACGCATCGTGGCCAAGGCCCATCCCGGTTTGCAGATTTCCACCCTGGATCTGCCCGTTGTCACCGAGATCGCCCAACGCAAGATCGCAGCGGCGGGGCTTGAGGGCCGGATCTCGGCCATCAGCTGCGATTTCTTCAACGACCCACTGCCACAGGCGGACATCATCACCATGGGGATGATCCTGCATGACTGGAACCTGGAACGGAAACGCCAGCTCGTGAAAAAAGTCTATGATGCGCTGCCCGAAGGCGGTGTTTTTATCGCCATCGAAGCGCTCATCGATGATGCGCGCCGCAGCAATACCATGGGGCTATTCATGTCGCTGACCATGGCAATGGAGTTCGGCGATGCGTTTGACTTCACATTCGCCGAGTTCCGGGAGTGGTGCACCGAGGCCGGGTTCCGCGACTTTGAACGGGTGCCTTTGGCCGGACCATCAAGCGCGGCGGTGGCGCGAAAGTAACTTCCAGCGCCGCGCGACGGGGGTATGTGTCAGCGCTGGCGGCGGCGCAGAGCGCCCAGGCCCAGAATGCCGGACAGAAGGAGCAGGCCGCCCGCCGGCAATGGGATGGCCGTCAACGAGTCGGTGCCAAAAAACGTGATGCGCTTCAGTGCGCCAATCGCCGACGAATCCCATTCGATGGAGAGGTAAGTGGCGTCGCTGGACGGGTCCCACTTGAAGAACTGCGTCTCACCACCAGACTTTATGGCATAGGCCGTCACATAAAGCGGGTCTCCGACGCCAGGTGTATAGCTCCAGGTACCGGCTTCATTGTTTGCACCCACTGAGCGGGCGACGCTGAACTCGGTATTGTTGAGGGTCGAGAAAACATCGGTGTTCGATTTTGTCTTCACCGGATCCGGATCCGAGAATTTGAACGTCGCCATGGTTGCAGCGCCGTCATAGGTGCAATCTTCAAAGCCAACGCCGGTCGGGCAGATCCGGCCATTGGACGGTGCACCATGAGCGGCGAACGTCGCTGCGTCGACGGCCGAGTAACTTGCAAGCGAGAGAGTCGCTGCTGCCACAGCTGAAACCCAAGAATTCATAAACATATCCTAACAGAGGCGAGCGTGTAAAAAATAGTCGCAATAATTTCTCAAATCTGATCTGATTTTCGCGGGAATGACAAGCGGAAAACACGATCAGGTCGGCAGGCGCCGTGTCCCGGGTCGGCAAGCGCCGCTTTCCGGCAACAATCCCTAATCGTCACATGCATTGTTTCGACTGATTCTGTGGCTGCCGGTGCGCCGCCAATCGGTGAAAAGCCCGGTTTTCAGCGTTGACTGAGCCGGCGCGGCGCCCGAGCCGCACGCCCCGGCACGGATGGTCGACTGCGCTGTTCTCAGGGTCAGCCTTGAGCGGCATGCGCGCCGCGCGCGATGCCGCATGGGGCCCCCACCTTGTGCAGGTGTGCCTTGCAAAATCGATGACGGACGCTCAGCCTGCGGTCCAGAGACATCGATGGATCAGACCGGGGGACAGAATGGACGACAGCGTGAGCAGACGGACCCGGATCACGTCAAGCCATTGGGGGGCATTCGAGGTGGATGTGGAGGACGACCGGATTGTCGCCACCCGCGCCTTTGCCCCCGATCCGGCGCCCAGCGCCATTCCGGACCTCCTGCCGCGCGCCGTGCATCATCGAACGCGGGTGAGCGAGCCCTCGATCCGCAAGGATTGGCTCGACCGGCGGGACAGGGCAGGGCGCGGCAGCGGAGACTTTGTCAATGTGCCTTGGGACGAAGCGCTCGACATCGCCGCACAGGAACTGGACCGCGTCCGCAAAACCCATGGCAACGCGGCCATCTATGGCGGCTCGTACGGATGGAGCTCGGCCGGGCGCTTTCATCACGCCCAAAGCCAGCTCCACCGGTTTCTCAATTCGATTGGCGGCCACGTCAGCTCGTTCGGGAGCTATTCCACCGGCTGTGCGCAATCGATCATGCCGCATGTGTTCGGTGCCCCGTTTCTGTCTTTGATCTACGATCATCAGGACGGGTGGAAAACGCTCTACGATCACACCGAAACGCTGGTCATGTTTGGTGGCATAAACCCGAAAAACGCGCAGGTGAGCATGGGCGGCATCACCGAACATGACACCAGTCCCTGGCTGCAGCGCTGCCTGGACAAGGGGGTGACCTGCGTCAACATCGGCCCGCAACGCACGGATGCGCCGGAGGGATGTGCATGGCTCCCTCTCAAGCCGGCCTCGGATACGGCGCTGATGCTGGCGCTGGCGCATGTTCTGGACAGCGAAGGCCTCGCCGATCACGCGTTTCTGGACCGCTATTGCGTGGGCTACGACCAGTTCCGCCGGTATCTGACCGGCGAGCGCGACGGTCAGCCCAAATCCCCCGACTGGGCCGCACCGATTTGCGGCCTGCCGCCCGAACAGATCCGCGATCTGGCCCGTCGCATGGCGCGCACGCGGACATTGATCACTGTTGCCTGGTCCCTGCAGCGCGCGGAACATGGGGAACAGCCCTATTGGATGTCGGCGGTGCTGGCCGCGATGCTGGGGCAGATCGGTCTGCCGGGCGGCGGGGTTGGATACGGCTACGGGGCCATCGGCGGAGTAGGCAAGTCGCTGACACCGCTGTCCAGCATGTCCTTTCCGCAAGGCAAGAACCCAATAGACAAGACGATCCCTGTGGCCCGCGTGGCGGATATGTTGCGCAACCCCGGTCAGCTCTATGATTTTAACGGCCAGCGGACGCCCTATCCCGATATCCGTCTGGTCTATTGGGCCGGGGGCAATCCCTATCACCACCATCAGGACCTCAACGCGCTCCATGAAGCCTGGGCAAAGCCCGAGACGATCATCCTGCACGACCCCTACTGGACAGCCACCGCCAAACGGGCCGATATCGTCTTTCCCGCGACCACGCCCTACGAGCGCGAAGACATCGGTATGTCAAAGCTCGACGAGTATCTGTTCCATATGCCGCAATTGATCCCTCCCGTCGGGTCGGCGCGCGACGACTACGCCATCTTCTCGGAGTTGGCGGTCCGTTTGGGGGACGGCGCTACGTTCTCGGAGGGCAAGTCGGCGAAGGACTGGATTGACGAACTGTATCACATCTATCGCGACAAGGCCGCGACACGCGGTGTTGAGGTGCCCGATCTCGACCGGCTGAAGGCGGAGAACTGGGTGCGCCTGCCGATCCACGAGGACGATGCACCGCATGCGCTCTTTGCTCCGTTTCGCGCGGATCCCGAGGCCGCGCCGCTGGGCACGCCATCGGGCCGGATCGAGATCTTTTCTCAGACCGTCGCGGGCTTTGACTATGACGATTGCCCGGGTCACCCCGTGTGGTTGCCGCCATCGGAATGGTTGGGAACCGCGACGCAGGCCGCACCTTTGCATCTGGTTTCGCCGCAACCCGGCGACAAGCTGCACAGTCAATTGGAGTCCGCGCTGGCAGATCAGCCGGATGCGCGCCCGGTGGCGATGATTATTCACCCCGAGGATGCCGCGGCACGCAGCATCCAGTCAGGGGATCTCGTCCGCGTCTTCAACGCACGCGGGGCCTGTCGGGCGCGCGCCGATGTGTCTTCGGATATCCTGCAGGGCGTGGTCGCTCTGCCCACCGGCGCCTGGTACGGAGATCCCGGTGAAAACATCGATCCGCATGGCAACCCGAACGTTCTGACAAAAGATGTCGGAACGTCAAAACTGGGACAGGGGTGCAGCGCGCATACTGCACTTGTTGATGTGGCGCCACTGGAAGAGTGATCTGTAAGATATTGACTTAAAGTATGAATGCGCTGTTTTTCGGGGCGCCCGGCTTGGCGTGCTCCACCCACGGCGTGCCATGCCACGCGACGGACGTGACGCAGGTGGGACCCGCCCGGTCACGACAGTCCGACATTTTGGCTTGATCTCCCGGGGTGCGCTTGTCCTGGCCACTCGACCTCAGACCGGATCGGACACATCGGGCATCGGACGCTCCGCTTCGATGGCAGCGCCAGCGGCCAGGAGAATGTCTTCGCGGAAACGACCGGCCACCAGCTGCACGCCAATGGGGGCGTCCCCGACCTGTCCGGTGGCCACCGACAGTGCCGGAACGCCGATCAGCGGCAGCCCGCGTTGCGTGAGCTGTGCCTCGTAGATCCGGAAGAAGTCGGCTTCGGAGCGCACGTCCGACTGTTGCTCGAACGGCAGTTCTCCGGACATCGGGCAAATGACCAGCGGGTAGGTTTCAAAGAACAGTGCCCATTCCCGCGCAAGGCCCAGCCGGCGTTGCAAGGCGCTCATGACGCCTTCGAGCGTGGGGGCGCCGATTTCGCTGCTCATGCGGTCATAGACAAATTGCGCATCCGCTTCGGCCTCGCCCTTGGCCAGCGCGGGTGCGGCGTGCGACTCGGCCATCCAGAGACAGGCGTTCAGCTCCGCGGCTTCGCGGATGGGCGGGCAGGGCACCTCGTCCACGTGCCAGCCCGCGGCCTCCAGCGTGCGTGCGGCAGCGATGAGTGCCTCCTTGACCTCGCCGGCCACCGGCATCCCGTCGGGCGCCAGCGTGAGCGCGGCGCGTTTGGAATAAGGTGCGCCCTCCAGCGGTGCAGGCACCCACCATGGGTCACGCGGGTCTTGTGCCGCCATCGCCTCCAACGACAGGCGCAAATCTGCGATAGACCGGGCCAGTGGGCCGGAAACGGCCATGATCTGCGCGCCGATATTGCGGTCGGGCCCAGTGAAATTCACGGCCGGGATGCGTCCGAAACTTGGGCGCAATCCATGCAGCCCACAGGCATAGGCCGGGTAGCGAACGGAGCCGGCGATATCCGTGCCATGCGCCACCGGGCAGATTCCGGCCGCCACAGCCGCCGAAGCCCCACCCGAAGAACCGCCCGGTGTCAGCGCCCGATTGCGCGGATTGAGCGTCTGCCCATGCAGGTCGTTCTTAGCGAACCAGCGCAACGAGAATGCCGGTGTATTGGTCCGGCCAATCAGGACCGCACCCGCCTTGCGCAGATTGGCGACCACCGGGCTGTCCGTCTGCGCGACCAGGTCTTTTTGTGCGACGAGACCGTTGGTGGTGGCAAAGCCCTCCTGGTCGACATTGACTTTGATTGTGCAGGGCACACCTGCCATGAGGCCGGGATCTTCTCCGGCTGCGATCTGGGCATCAATGCCGCGCGCCTGCTCCAGTGCGGCATCCGGATCCTGCTGAACCACGGCATTGATCGCGGGATTGACCTGATCCAGTCGGTCGAGATGGGCTTGCGTCACCTCCACTGCCGACAGCGTCTGGGCGCGGACATCTCGGGAAATTTCGACGGCGGAACGCCGGAACAGGTCGGTCACGGTTGGGTCCTTTCGTGGCAGGCTGCTGATCTTGTGCCGCCTTTTGCCCCGAGGGATCAACCTAAGACTGGTGTTCGAGGACGCTCACAACCCCGCTCAAGTATCGCTCCGCCCCGGCCCTTGCACCGCCTGGCGGTTTTCCATTAGCTGCGCCCATACGCCGAAACCGGCCCAAGTCATCGCTCCGCACAACCAGGGACACCCCCCATGCCTGAGGTCAAACAAAGCACCCATGATGCCGAAGAAGACCTGCGCAACCGGGACATCAAGATCTATGTGAACGGCGACATCGTCCATCGCGACGCGGCGAAAGTGTCGGTTTATGACAGCGGGTTCATGCTGGGGGATGGCATGTGGGAAGGGCTTCGGCTTTACAACGGCACGTGGGCGTTCTTTGACGATCACATGGATCGTTTCTTTGGCGCCTGCAAAGCGGTCTCGCTTGAGGTCGGCATGGATCGCGCGGGCATCCTGGCCGCGCTTGAGGCAACAGCAGCGGCCAATGGTATGACGAACGACGCGCACTGCCGGCTGATGCTGACCCGGGGCGTGAAGGCCAAGCCGTTTCAGCATCCGGCGCTCAGCCGCTCCGGCCCGACCCTTGTGGTCATCATGGAACACTCAAAGCCGGCAGCCGGGTTGAAGGACCGAGGCATTCGGCTGGCCACAGTTGCGCAGGTGCGAGGACTGCCAATGAGCCAGGACGCCAAGTACAACAGCCATTCAAAGCTCAACTGCGTGATCGCCTGTCTGCAGGCGGAACAGGCTGGCGCAGAGGAAGCGCTGATGCTTGATCCCAATGGCTTTGTGAACACGACCAATGCCTGCAATTTCTTCATTGTCCGCAAAGGCGAGGTTTGGACCTCGACCGCGGATTACTGCATGACCGGTGTCACCCGGCAGAAGGTGATTGATCTGTGCCGGGCCAACGGCATTCCGGTCTTTGAACGCAATTATTCTCTGGTGGATGCCTACAGCGCAGATGAAGCGTTCCTGACCGGAACGTTTGGCGCCCAGACCCCGGTGTCGGAGATCGACGGCAAGCCCATCGGCAGCGGCGCGCGCCCTGTGATGACGCGGATTCACAAGCTTTACAAAGACCTGATCAGCGCGGAGACCGGAGCATCCTTTGACTGAAGACGGGCGAGGCGGGTTCAGCAAGGCCTGAGGTCCTGCCTGCGATCTCGAATCGGGTTTCAGGCATCGATTGTACCCATTCTTGCAACAATCGACCGGAAGCCCCAAAACCGTTTCCTCCAGCGCCGCAATTCGAGTCAACCCGTTTTCAAGGCTCAGAAAAGCGCATTGAAAAAAGGCTTATTAATCAAGCCGCTTTGGGGGTGCTCCAATTGTTGGGAAAAACCGGACAGGGGCGCATTGCCGGCCTGCCGGGCTTTCGGTAATCACGGATAAAGAACGATTTATTGAAATTGGACTGCGTTTTAAAATGAACAGATTCACAACATCGATCGCCGCAGCATTGCTGCTTGTCGCCCCGGTTGCGGGCCATGCTCTGACCTCAAATCTTGTCACAAACGGCAGCTTTGAGAACTTCACGGGAACGCTCAACGGAAGCGGCTGGAACCACTTAGGGTCAAATGCAATTGACGGTTGGGTCGGTGATCCGAACGTTGAAATCCAGACCCAACCGACGCTCGGCCTGACGCCGCAGGACGGCAGCCACTACATTGAACTCGACACTAGTACGAATGCCACCATCTCGCAGAGCCTTACGCTGGATGCCGGCAACTACATGCTGTCGTTCT
>JBCDEC010000177.1:0-9583 GCA_039179965.1 Pseudomonadota bacterium | reverse complement strand
TGCCCGCAGACTTCCACCGCGTAGCCCGCTGGCAAGCCGGCGTCATCCAGGAAGGACAGCGGCGCGGCGTCCTCGCGGAAGCCCAGGCGAATTTCGCCTTCGCTTTTGATCCGGTCGATGGTTTGCGCGGCGACAGGGGCGGCAAGGGCCGCCGCGAGGAAAAGAGAGACGAAGGGACGCATCATCAAAAAGTCCTTATGGGCTGGCTGGCCGTGTGGCCGCGATACTGACGTCAGGCTCGCCCACCATCCATAGAGACCGGACAGAGGGCTTTCCAGCCCTGCGCGCATGGCCCAGCAAGAAATGCACGATACCCGGTTCGCCGTCAGGTTAGCGGTCGTCGCCGAATGCGTCAGCCGCGTCCATCATGTCTTCGTCAATGGCGGCCTGAACGGCACCTGTGACGGCCTCTTTCTGTTTTGGTGTGAGCTCGTCGGCATGTTCTTCCGCCAGGCGCACGGTGACTTCGCGATGGGCAAACCTGATGCCTTCCTGGGCAAAGAGCGCCCGGATTTCTTCATAGACCTTTTTGCGCACAAGCCATTGATCGCCCGGTTTGGTCATGAATTTCACGCGGATGATCATCGCGCTGTCCTGCATTTCAATGACGCCCTGGCTTTTGAGCGGCTGGATGAAATTGTCGCCAATCACCGGGTCAGAGAGCAGTTCCTTGCCCAGGGACTTGATCAACTTGCGCACCTTTTCGACGTCCGTGTCATAGGTCACCCGAAGCGGCAGCTTCATGATGACCCAGTCGCGCGAGTAGTTTGTAAGGACCTGGATCTCTCCGAACGGCACGGTTTGCAGCGCGCCCAGGTGATGGCGCAGTTGGAAGGAGCGCACAGATATCTTCTCGACCGTGCCTTTCACCGCGCCAAGGTCGATGTACTCACCTTTCCGGAAAGCATCGTCGATCAGGAAGAATGCGCCGGAAAAGATGTCGCGAACCAATGTCTGCGCGCCAAAACCGATGGCGATGCCGACGACACCGGCACCCGCAAACAGCGGGCCGACATTGACGCCCAGTTCCATCAGGGCAATCAAACCGATGGTAATGACGACAACGGCCAGGATCGCGCCGCGAAAGAGCGGCAGCAACGTGGCAAGTCGGCTGGCGCCGGTGCCGGCCCCTTCATCGCCCAACTCCCCTTCTTCGACGTCGGGCGCTTCTTGCGCGATCATCCCGTCGATCCAGATCCGGAACAGGTTGTAGACGATGTAGCCCAGGAAGAGGACGATCCCGACATCCAGGAAGTTCCCGATCAAGGTTTCATTGATCAGCTTGTTGTCGGGCAGCCAGATCAGAATCAGCGCGTAGGTTCCGGCCACAACCGCCAGAATGCCCGCCACCTGGCGGAACAGGGCCTCATAGGTCATCGGGCGATGCGAGACTAGCTCAAGCCCGTGCGTTGCGGCCACCTCCGCCGCCTCGGCCTCGGCCATGTCCCGGTTGGCGTCTTCGCGCTGGCGCAGCCGGTTGAAGTAGCGCTCCAGCCCGTAGTTCATCACCGCATAGACCACCACGATGGTCAAAAAGACCGCGTAGGCGCCGGCAATCAGCGGAATGCGCTCTTCGCGTTCCAGAACAAGATCGTAACTGTGCTGCAGCCAGCCGGTGATGAAAAAGACGATCAGCGTCGGCGCCCAGGCCAGTGAGAACGTGCGCACCGTCCATGAGACATCTTCGGGTGCTTGCCCGTTGCGCATCGCCATGCTGATCGCGCGCTTGTTGAAGAGCACCATGGCCACGTTTGACAGCAAGGCGCCAAAATTGGTGACCAGCGAGAGCAGGGCATAGACATTGTAGTTCAGCCCGATCTCATTGATCCAGACGACGAAGTAGCCCGTCCAAATCCCGTAGGCCGAGATCGCCCAGAGCCAGATGTAGAGCCGTTTAGCATCCCGGTCCGACATCTTCGGGATTCGGTATTGCGGCAGGTAGGGTGAGAGGATCATCCGCCACAGATCACCGACCGAGCGGGTCAGGAAGAACGCAAGCAGGATCGCGGCGGAGGTGATCTCGATCGAGAGATCGTTTGGATTGCCGAAAATAACAAAGGTGGTCACGATCACCAGGACCAGCACGATGACCGATCCCGCCACGCCGACGAGAAAGCGCAGCACGAGAAAAGGGACCTTCTCTGCATAACCCTTTGGATTCTCTTTGATCCGCGAGACCACGAAGTTTCGCACGAGGCGTTTGCCAAAGATTTCGACCATGGCCAGACGGCCCAGCGCAAGCATCACAAGGAATGAGCCAAGCACCATGACGTAGGTGATTATCCGACCATCCGGGCTCGTCGCCTGCAGGATGTAGATCACCTCGTTGATCGATTGCGGCAGCACCTCCAGACGCTCGTCCAGCCGGTCGAACACCACCTCGACCCGCTTGTAGGTCCGCATCAGGCTGGAGATCTCGGCATCCATCCCAAGCGTAGGGCTTGGCGCAGGTTCAGAGCCGCCCAGCACTGTGCCTTCGGTGTCGATGACCACCACGCTGACACCTGCTTCGGCGGCCTGTTGCAGCGCACCGGCCAACCCGTCCGGTGAGGACGCGGTGCTGTCTTCGCTCGACGACGTGGTCAAGCCTGGCAACACCTGAGCCTGCCCCGGGAGGGCAAGCCAAAGCGCGCAAAGGCCCACAAGCATCGCAAAAAGCCGGGCAATTGGTTTGATCATTTTTTTCACCGCGGTGTCGGTCACAGCTTCTTGTTCTTTTGTGCAAGCTAGACAAGCACGTGCATAGAGGCAATTCGCGCTGTGACGGTTTGATGTAAAAGCCGTTGCATCTTGGGTCGAATTCAATACCAAGGGGGAAGTATGCCTGGGCTGCAACCCAGGACTTGGGGCAGCACAGTTACTGACAGACACGGGCGGATACGAGCGGTCATGGCGAAAACGGCGAAAGTGAGCCGGGGCGCGACCCATATTGACCTGTCACCGGGTTCAGAGCCATGTGTGGCTTTAGCAACCACAAATAGTGCGATTTCAACCTCTGGCCACATGCTCTTTCTGTGGAGCGCCTGTGGTGATAGGCTGAAGATGTGAGCGCTCGCATGATGGACGTAAAGACTCATATCGTTCCCGGCCCACGCGGCGTTGCCCCGCGTGTGATGCTCTATAGCCACGACACGTTCGGGTTGGGCCACCTGCGGCGCACGCGGGCGCTGGCGGCCGCGATCACCGAGGCCGATCCGGAGGCCTCCGCCCTGATCGTCACCGGGTCACCCGTCGCCGGCCGGTTTACCTTCCCGCCAAAAGTCGACCACATCCGTCTGCCCGGCGTGACCAAACTGGCCGACGGCAGCTATGCCAGCCAGGCGCTGGGTCTCGATATCGATGAGACAACTGCCCTGCGCGCCGGCCTGATCGAGGCTGCGGCACAGCTCTTCCGCCCCGATCTGCTGATTGTCGATAAAGAGCCCACGGGTTTTCGCGGCGAATTGCTGACAACGCTCGACCGGCTTGCCGAAACCGGCGAGACGCGGCTGGTGCTCGGCCTGCGCGACGTTCTGGACGAACCCGATGTTCTGGCCGACGAGTGGCGCCGCAAAGGCGCGCTGGAGGCGGCCGAACGCTATTACGATGAACTCTGGGTCTATGGGCTGCGCTCCATCTATGACCCCACGGCCGGGCTGCCGTTCAGCGCCGGCCTGCGCGACCGCATGGTCTTTACCGGATATCTGCGCCGCGACCAGATGGAGATCGGGCCAGCCCCGGACCAACCCTATATCCTTGTTACACCCGGCGGCGGCGGCGATGGTGAGACCATGGTCAATCTGGTGCTGTCGGCCTACGAGGCCGACCCGAACCTCGCGCCGCGTGCCATCCTGGTCTACGGCCCGTTCCTGTCCGGGGACACCCGTGCCGACTTCGAAGCCCGCGTGCAGGCTCTGGACGGCCGGGTCGAGGCGGTCGGCTTCGAAAGCCAGATCGAGACGCTCTTTGCCGGAGCGCAGGGCGTGATTTCGATGGGCGGCTACAATACCTTTTGCGAAGTGCTTACCTTTGACCGCCCCGCGGTGATCGTGCCGCGCACCGTGCCGCGACTGGAACAGTACATTCGGGCGCAACGGGCCGAGGAATTGGGCCTCGTCGGCATGATCGACGAATGGCGCGACGGACTGACAACCGAGGCCATGATCGCCGCCATACGCGGCCTGTCCGAACGGGCGCGCCCGTCCGAAGCCTTCCCGCCGGGATTGCTCGATGGTCTGGACCATGTGACCGAGCGGGTGCGCGCATTGGTGGTGCAGCCCAGGGAGTGCGCAGCCGAATGAGCTCCGCCGCCCCGCTGGCCGTGCTGGTCAAGGGCTGGCCGCGCCTGTCTGAGACCTTCATCGCCCAGGAACTGGTTGCGCTGGAAGAGGCCGGGCATGCCATGACCCTGTGGTCCCTGCGACACCCGACCGATACGGCGACCCACCCGCTGCACGACCGGCTGCGGGCGCCGGTGCACTATTTGCCGGAATACCTGCGCGATGAACCCGGGCGCGTTTTGCGGGGATTGCAAAACGCACGCCGGCTGCCGGGGTTTCGCGCAGCGCTCAAGGTCTGGCGCGCCGACTTGCGCCGGGACCAGACGCGCAACCGGGTGCGCCGGTTTGGCCAGGCCTGTGTACTGGCCGCCGAGATGCCGGCGGACGTGCGCGGCCTCTATGCCCATTTCATGCACACGCCGTCTTCCGTGGCCCGCTATGCGGCCATCCTGCGCGGATTGCCCTGGTCGTTTTCGGCCCACGCCAAGGACATCTGGACATCGCCGGATTGGGAAAAACGCGAAAAACTGAGCGAGGCCAGCCATGGCGCCCGGTTCGGTGCCACCTGCACCGGCTTTGGCGCGGCGCATCTGCGGGACCTTGCGGATGACCCGGACCGCGTGGATCTCATCTACCACGGGCTCGACATGGCGCGGTTCCCCGACCCGCCGGAGCGCCCCGTGCGCGGCGCCGAAGCACCGTTTCGCATGCTCAGCGTCGGGCGCCTGGTCGAAAAGAAGGGGTTCGACCGGCTGATCGAAGCGCTTGCCCTGTTGCCCGATTCCATCGACTGGCACTGGGACCATATCGGCGGCGGCGGCGACAAGGCGGCTCTGGCCGCACGGTCGGGCGAATTGAAGATCGCCCATCGGATCACCTGGCATGGCGCATGCGCGCAGCCAGAGGTCGTCGCCGCCATGCGCGCCGCCGACCTCTTCGTTCTGCCCTCGCGCATCGCCCGGGACGGAGACCGGGATGGTCTGCCCAACGTTCTTATGGAAGCGGCGTCGCAAAAGCTGCCAATCCTGTCGACGCCAGTCTCCGCGATCCCCGAATTCATCGAAGACGGCGTCCATGGCTTTCTCAGCCCAGACGATCCGGAGGCGCTCGCCGATGCCATTGTACAGATGGCCACCGACCCGGCGGTGACCGCCGCGCTTGCGGACGCGGCCTATCACCGGCTGCGCCAGGACTTTCGCATGGAGCCCGGCATCGCCCGGTTGTCCGCGCGGCTGTCCGCGCTCTGTGCGGCGTGATCCATGCGCATCGCGTTCTATGCCCCGCTCAAGGCCCCCACCCATCCCGTACCGTCAGGCGATCGGGAAATGGCGCGCAACCTGATGTCCATGCTGGGCGCCGGCGGGGCCGAGGTGGTCCTGGCCTCTGAACTGGGAACCCGCGATGGCACTGGCGATGTTGCAACCCAAAAGCGCCTGATGTCCGATGCCGAGGATGAGGTCGCGCGCCTCGTAGCGACGCTGCCCCGGGATCTGGCGTTCTGGGTCAGTTACCACAATTACTACAAGGCCCCCGATCTGATCGGGCCCAAGGTCGCCCGCCAGTTGGGCATCCCCTACATCCTGATTGAGGCCTCCCGCGCCCGAAAGCGCCTGACCGGGCCCTGGGCGGATTTCGCCCGCGCCGCGGAATCCGCCTGCGATGCGGCCGCCATCATCTTTCACCCGATCTTTCACGACCGCGAGGCGCTGGAACGTGACCGCCCCCCGGGTCAGATCCTGCAGCATCTGCCGCCCTTTCTGTCGCGCGATCACATGCCGCCACCGGGCTCACCCGAGCCTGGGCTTATGCTGTCGGTCGGGATGATGCGCCCCGGCGACAAGCTGGCCTCCTACCGGGTGATCGCCGAAACGCTGCCCGCGCTCACCGCGCCGCATTGGCGCCTCGAGATCGCCGGAAGCGGCCCGGCCGGTGACACGGTGCGCCGTCTTTTTGACCCGTTCGGTCCAAGGGTTTCGTTTCTGGGCCAACTCGACCGCGCGCGTCTCGACGCAGCGTATGGACGCGCTGACCTGTTCGTCTGGCCCGGCGTGAACGAAGCCTACGGCATGGTTTACCTGGAGGCGCAGGCGCGCGGCATTCCGGCCGTCGCGCAGGACCGGCCCGGGGTCTGCGATGTTCTGGCGGAAGGTCCGCACCCTCCTGTACAGGCCGGCGCCGCCGGTCTGGCGCTGCGCTGCGACTGGTTCCTCGAAGATCCCGCGCGGCGGCAGGCGGCTGGCCTTGACGCGCGCCGCACGATTGAGGCCCGTCACCTCCAACCTGTTGCCGCCCGGATTTTCTGGCGCGCGGTCGAACCCGTGCTGGAGCGCTCCGCATGACCCGTCTTGCCCTCCTGCGCCACGGCCATACCCCGTGGAATCGCGCTGGCCGGATACAGGGGCGCAGCGATATCGCGCTGGACGCGCAGGCCCGCGCGGATCTGGCCAAGCTGCGTCTGCCCGCCCCCTGGAGCGACGCGCGGCTTTGGGCCAGCCCGCTGTCGCGTGCCACCGAAACCGCCACATTGGTCGCCGGGCGGCCTCCCTATGAAACCGAAGCACTGATCGAGATGCATTGGGGCGACTGGGAAGGCGCGCGCAGCGCGGATCTGCACGCCGACCCGGATGCAGACATGCGCCATATCGAAGACTGGGGCTGGCACTTCCGCCCGCCCGGTGGCGAAAGCCCGATGGATCTGCGCCAGCGAATGCAGCCTTGGCTCGCGACCCTGTCCGGAGACAATGTCGCCGTGTGCCATATCGGTGTGATGCGGGTTTTGCTGGCGGTGGCGCATGGCTGGACCTTCTCCGGCCCCGCCCCGTTTCAGATCAAGCGCAACCGGCTTTATGTCATTGAGTTGACCGATCCGCAGACCGCCTGGCCCGAACCCGTCCGGCTGGAGCCATGCTCATGAAAGTCTTGATCGTGGTCACCCATCTTCTGGGCACCGGACATCTGAGCCGGGCCCTCACCCTGGGGCGCGCCTTTGCCAGAGCCGGACACGCCGTCACGCTGGCCAGCGGCGGTATGCCCGCCCCGCATCTGGATGCAACCGGCGTTGATCTCGTGCAATTGCCGCCACTACGCTCAGACGGTGTTGATTTCACACGGCTTCTCACGGCCGAGGGCGCCCTGGCCGGGTCCGGGGTCTATCAGGCCCGCACCGCCGCTTTGACGGCCTGCCTGGGGATGGCGCCGGATGTGGTGATCACCGAACTCTTCCCCTTTGGACGGCGCAACCTGCGCGACGAATTCCTGACCTTTCTGGACACCGCGCAACGACTGGCGCAGCCACCGCGCCTCTTTTGCTCCATCCGCGACATCCTGGCGCCCCCGTCAAAAGAGGCGAAAGTGACCTTTGCCGATGACGTGATTTCCCGGTTTTACAGCGGCGTGCTTGTGCATTCCGACCCGGCGCGCACGGACCTGAGCCAAAGCTGGCCGGTCTCGAACCTCCTGGCCGCCAAGCTGCGCTACACCGGCTATGTCGCGCCGCCCGCCGCGGGTCCTCATGCAACGCGGGCCGGTGAACATGAGATCCTCGTGAGCGCGGGCGGCGGCCCCGTGGGCGATGGGCTGTTCCAGGTGGCCCTGACGGCCGCCACGCGCACCCCGGATCAGTCCTGGAGGTTGCTGATTGGCGGCGGCTCCGCGCGGCTCGATTCCCTGCGGGCACAGGCCTCCCCCAACGTGGTGCTGGAGCCGCCGCGCCCAGACTTCCGCCACATGCTTTTTCACGCGGCGGCGTCGGTCAGCATGTGCGGCTACAACACCGCTCTGGACGTTCTCCAGGCCGGGACGCCTGCGGTTTTTGTGCCATTTGATGCCGGAAACGAAGTCGAACAAAGCCTCAGAGCCGACAGTCTCTCGGCCCTTCCCGCGATCACGTCCGTGGCCAGCAAGGATCTGACGGCCGACAGCCTGCTTGACGCCCTGGGGCGCGTGCGATCTGACGGGCGGCGCAGCGGGTCTGATCTGGCCGACAACGGGGCCGCTGAAACCGTGCGGATCTGCGAAGGGGACGGTGCATGACCTGGGATTGGCGCCCGCTGGACGAAGCGCTTGAGCGGCAAGAGACCCCTCTGCCCGTCTGGTGGCGCGATGACGACGCGATCCAGGACACCGCAGCCCTGCACACCCTGTTTGCACTGGCCGATCAAGTCGACTGGCCGCTCCATCTGGCCGTAATCCCGGCCCGGGCGGACGACAGTCTGGCCCGATGCCTGCGGTCCGCAGCGCATGTGGTCCCGCTGACCCACGGCTGGGCGCACCAAAGCCACGCCCGGCCGCTTCAGAAAAACGCCGAGTACGGCGCGACTCGCGACCTCGCTGTCATGGCCGGGGAGGCGGGCCGGGCGCGGGCGCGGCTGGGCGATCTCTTGGACGATCCACCGGCGCCGATGTTTGTGCCGCCCTGGAACAGGATTGCGCCCGACCTGCTGCCGCTTTTGGCCGGCGAAGGATACACGATGCTCTCCACTTTCGCCCCGCGCCGGGTCCAGATGCCCTGTCCGGGCCTCACCCAGATCAACACCCATCTCGACCCGATACACTGGCGCGGCGGACGCAGCCTAGTGCCGCCAAAGCGGCTGATCGCCCAGATGGCGCAGGATCTGCGAGACCGCCAGGACGGCCGTACCGACGCCACCGAACCCTACGGTCTGCTGACCCATCACCTGGTCCATGACGATGCCATCTGGACTTTCGTCGCAGACCTGCTCGCCCGCCTCTCCAAAGCACCGCTCGTGCATTGGGACGCCCGCCACCCATTGACCAGGGAGCCCCTGTCATGAGCCGTCTTGATTCCATGCTGCGCCGCCTGACCGCCCAAAGAGATGGCCTGAACTGGGCCGTCGACCAGATCCGCGATCTGGACGGAGATATCCTGGATCTGGGTCTCGGCAACGGGCGCACCTACGACCATTTGCGCGAGATCTTTCCCGATCGTCGGATTTGGGTGATTGATCGCGTTCTGGCCTGCCACCCGTCCTGTACGCCGCCCGAGGCAGACTTTCTGCAGGGCGAAGCCGCTCCCATGCTGGCCGCGCTGCGCGAAAAGACAACGGGCATTGCCATGGCACACTACGACCTGGGGCGGGGCATCAAGCACGAGGATGTGGCCGAGGCCGCAGCCCTGTCACCCGACATTGCAGCCGTTATGGCTGCCGGCGGGCTGCTCATCTCGGGTCAGCCATTGGTCGGCTTCACCCAGATTCAGGGTCCCGACACGATCGCCCCGGATCGCTATCTGTTCTATCGCTCCTGAGGCGCGCGCCCCGCACCCCGGTCGCGCGGGGTGGGTGGGCGGGAGCGAGACCGGGGTG
>JBCDEC010000176.1:0-9595 GCA_039179965.1 Pseudomonadota bacterium | reverse complement strand
TTTTCGACGATGAGCAGATCAATGCGCCCGGGGCGGAGCAGACGGAACACTGAACCGGGCGCGCCGGAGCAATCCGCGCCCCCGTCCGGACCTGGCGCCGCACCCCTGCTTCTTTCTTTTCTGAAATACCCCGGCCGCGGGCATGCCAGAGGCGGGACGGGTCAGGCAGCGCGGGTCTGTGCCAGAACGGCGGCTTCGTAAGGTGGCAGAACCCGATGTGCCGGGCGCGCATGTTCGGGCAGTCTCGCGCGATCATAACCGGCCAGAAGGCTTGTCCCAAGCTGGTCGGGCTTGCGCCGCAAGCGTCCGATGTAAAGGCTCTCGACACTGGTCCCGGCGGCGAGAATCGCCTCGTTGCCCGGCAGCAAAAGCTGAACATAGCGGATCAGGGGCGCGTTGGCCGGCAAGGGCACCGAAGCGGCTGATTTCACGCCGGTCAAATGCGCTGCGGGCACCAGAACGGCCTCGGTGCCAAACATGTACTCGACTACCGAGCCGCGCAGCACCACGCGCTGAAACGAGGCGACATCAATGTCGCTCAGCAAATCAAAGTAGGGCGCCTTCAGCGTCACCGGACGGAACGACCCGCAGGCCGGGACCACCCGGTCGACCCGCTGTAGCACCGGCACATCCTGGCCATTGGCGCAGCGCACCAGATCCCCGCGGCGTATGTCGTCTGCCGCGCGATACCCCTGCGGCGTGGCCAGCGGGGTCTCGGGCGCGAGCGACGGCATCGGACCGACCGGTTCCACCGCGCTTGAGACGGCAACAAAAAGCACCTCCGGCGCAACCGTGGCCAGGCCTTCGCCTGCTGTCAGCGCCCGGATATCGGCCACAGGCAAAGGCTTGGGACGCCGCACATCGACCATCTGCACCACATGGTCTTCGGGGCGCTCCAGAGACAGCCGGCCCCAGCGCGCCGGTGCGTCCCAGGCATAGGTCACGCGAAGAATATCGGTCCGCCCGGTCTCTGCCGCGCTGATCGAACCGTGCAGCATTTCGCCGTCCTGGTCGAGCACGAAGACCAGCCCGCCGCCGGGCAGCGCCTGCAGCGACAGATGCATCGGTATTTGCCCGCCGCGATCATAGACCAGAAGCGCACGCGGCCGGTTGATCGGCGGCAATCGCGTTTCAATCATCAGCGACCCCCGCGGCAACAGCGCATCGGGACCGGTGGAAATGACCGGCGCCGCATCCGCAGGCGCCGACAGGCCTTGCGGGCGGAATTGGGACCCGTTCGGGTCTGACAGAGCGAACCACATGGTTTAGGCGGCCTCCGGTTGGGGCGTACATGACGCCGGACGTGGCGCTTGCAACAGGTGCGCCTCATAAGCTTTCAGGGTGCGCCGGGCCGTCGGCCCGTAGCCGGCCCCGGTGTTGGGATCGAGATCGGGAAACAGCCGGCAAATCTCGGCGCGGGTGGCCCGGTCCAGCACATCGGTGGCCTGCGGGCCCGGCAGAAAGCTCTCGCTTTCAAGACCTTCCGAAATCAGGATCTGGTGCCTGTCGCACATCAGGTGCACATAGGTCACCGACCCGCCCGGCAGTCTGCGGATCGACTGGTCATTGACCAGATGGCGAGCCGCCACCAGAACCTCGGCTTCTCCAAACAACAATTCGGCGAGACTGTCGCGGATCAGAACCCGGTGTTGCGGAGACACCAGCAGCGTGTCATGCGCTCCGAGCGCGCCGGCCGCGATCCGGATGGGCGCCATATCGCCCTGCGCCGGCACCTGCCGCTGTCCGACCCAGCGCAGGGGTTGCGCCCCCTCGTCACGGGTCAGGACATAATCGCCCGGGGCCAGGGATTCGACCGCCGCCGTGCCGCCGGGCACCGCGATCCGGGTGCCTTCGGCAAAACAGGGAAAGGCATTGACCGTGACGAAGGCGGTGTCGCTTTGCGAGCCGTCTGAGACCGTATAGTTGAAGTTGAAACTCTCGGCGTCGCCATTGCCGATCAGCGTGATCGTCCCGTCGTCGTTCAGCTCAACCGTCTGACCCGTGGTGAGCAGAACCTGAGACCCCGCCACCACCGGAACATCGTTGATATGGGTGATCTCCAGCGTCGCGCCCGAAGGGCCGCTGTCATTGTCCAGCACGTCCAGCGTTTTGACGCCGTTGGGGAACATGTCCAGACTGTCGTCCACCGCCACCAGATCGCCCTGGATCGAGCCGGCGGCGATCAACAGGTTGCTGTCATAATTGGAATCCGCCACATCGGCGATGCCAATGGTCAGCGTGTTCGGCCCCGTCGTGTCGACCGGGAAGGTAAGCGTCAGGGTGACCGTGAAGCCATCCATTTCGGTGTTGTAGGGGCTGGCGGTGTTGTCAACGAAGAGGTTCTCGTTTGAGCCGTCGTTGATGTTGCCCGGATCGGTGTCGCCGTTTCCGATGCTCATCTCCACCGGGGTGCCGTTGATGTTGACCAGCACAAAGTCCTGAAACGCCGAATTCTGGTACTCCGGGTATTCCTCGGACGAGAAGACAAACTTCATCGTCATGACCGGCGTGTCAGCTGTGAACTGCACACTCAGGTAGGACGCATCGAACGTGCCGGGCCCAAACAGCAGGTCTCCGTCTGGTCCGTTGGTGCTGGTCGAGGTCTGGGTGGATTGGTTCGCCTCTCCGGTGGAATTGGTGAAGTCGGTGGCATAGCCCGTGGACAGGATCACCCCGCTGTCGGCCGGCACCACATCGGGCGAGGTCGCAATCCCGTCGGTATAGATACCCGAAGACAGCGGATCGCCAGTGTAAGTCGCTGAAATGATTGTGACATCAGATCCAAAGATCTCCGCCGCCATATCTTCGGCGAGAGCGGACGTATCTATGGGAAGTTCCGATGCCGCGACCATTGGGCCTCATTCCTGGTCCATGACGGCAGCCTGGCTGTGTCCCGGCCCTTGCCTGGGGCCCGCACACAGCGTCCGGCACGCCCGAGAGCGTGTGGTTCATCGATGTCGGAGGGCACTGCTCGCGCTCCTGAAAGACCCCTGCCGTGGGGTTTTGTTGATTGCTCAGCAGCTTAGCACAGAATTTCGCGGCACTTGTGAGCAAATTTTCGCCAAAGGCTTGGCACTGCAGCTTTTTCGTCACAAAAGGTGCGGGACACCTGTGACCCCCAAAGACGAGAGCGTCATGACCATTGATCCCGCCGCGCTGACGGCTGACCTGATCCGCTGCCCTTCCGTGACGCCCGAAGAAGGTGGCGCCCTGACGCTGCTGGCAGAGGTTCTGGAGGCCGGCGGATTTCAGTGCCAGCGGGTGGACCGGGGCGGCGTGTCGAACCTTTTCGCCCGCTGGGGCCCCAAAGGGCATGGCCGGACCTTTGGCTTCAACGGACATACCGACGTCGTGCCCGTCGGGGACGCCGCGGCCTGGAGCGCGGATCCCTTCGGTGCCGAGATCCGTGGAGACTGGCTTTACGGGCGCGGCGCCACGGACATGAAATCCGGCGTGGCGGCCTTTGCGGCGGCGGCTCTGGATTTTGTCGCCACGACGCCCCCGGACGGGGCGGTGATCCTGGCCATCACCGGCGACGAAGAGGGCGATGCGCTCGACGGGACCACCGCGCTTTTGGATCATATGGCCGCACAGGGCGAAGCGATGTCGGTTTGCCTGGTGGGCGAACCCACCTCCCCCATGCAGTTGGGGGAAATGATCAAGATTGGACGGCGTGGATCGATGACCGTCTGGATCACGGCGACTGGCGTGCAAGGCCATTCCGCCTATCCGCATCGCGCCAGGAACCCGGTGAGAGCAATGGTGCGTCTGATGGACCGGCTGGCCGGTCACACGCTCGACGACGGAACGGCGCATTTCGACGCATCCACGCTGGCCGTGGTCACGGTGGATACCGGCAATCCCGCAACCAATGTGATCCCGGCGGTCTGTACCGGCGCGGTGAACATCCGGTTCAACGATCTCCATTCCGGCGCCTCGCTGTCGGACTGGGTGCAGCAGGAAGCCGATGCCGTGGCAACGGATACCGGCGTTGGAATGGATCTGAAGATCAAGATCTCGGGCGAGGCGTTTCTGACGCCGCCCGGGCCGCTCTCGGATCTGGTCGCGGCGGCAGTGACCGCCGAAACCGGCGTGACGCCGCAGTTGTCGACGACCGGAGGAACATCGGATGCCCGGTTTGTGAAGTCCCATTGTCCGGTGGTCGAGTTTGGCCTTGTCGGCCAGACGATGCACCAGGTCGATGAGCGCGTGGAACTGACTCAGATCCACCAGCTCAAAGCCATCTATGGACGTATTCTGCGCGACTTCTTCGCGTGAGGGTGCAGCAGACCCTCGTGGTCATGGTCAAGCTGCCGCGCGTCGGTCAGGTCAAGACCAGGCTGGGGCGCGACATCGGCCATGTCCTGGCAGCCTGGTGGTTTCGCCATCAGGTGGCCGGTCTGTTGCGCCGGCTGCGTGACCCGCGCTGGCAGATCGTCCTGGCTGTGGCGCCGGATGCGGACGGACTGCGCTGCCGGGTCTGGCCGGCGGATCTGCCCCGGCGCCCGCAGGGGCGGGGCGATCTGGGCGCACGCATGGCGCGCGCCTTGCGCAGCGTGGTGGGCCCGGTGTGCCTGATCGGGGCGGATATTCCGGCGGTGAGGCCGGTTCACCTGTCGCGGGCCTTCGCCGAATTGCGACGCCATGACGTGGTGCTGGGGCCCGCGACGGATGGCGGCTTCTGGTTGATCGGGTGTGCGCCGCAGCGCGGGTTGCCGCCCGGAGCGTTCGACAAGGTGCTCTGGTCGACAGAGCAGGCCCTGAGCGGCACGCTGGCCACCCTGAGTGACCGGCGGGTGGCGCTGGTCGATACGCTCAGCGATGTCGACACGGCGGCGGATCTGCCCAAGGTGTAGGGCGGGGTTCACCCCGCCGTGCCGCCGTGGGGGGGTGAACCCCGCCCTACGCGTGATTTGCCCATGACGCCCGCCACACCACATGCTAGCCCTGTGCCATGAGCAAGATGCCCACCAAGGCAGAGATTCTCGAATGGATCTCGGCCCATCCCAGCCAGAACACGAAACGCGACATCGCCAAGGCCTTTGGCATCAAAGGCGCCGCGCGGATCGATCTGAAACACCTGCTCAAGGAACTTGAGTCAGAGGGGCATCTGGAAAAGCGCAAGAAGACCTACGCCGATCCCGACCGTTTGCCGCCGGTCTCGGTGCTTGAAGTTCTCCCGCCCAATGACGAGGGCGACCTCTTTGCCAAACCTCTGGAGTGGCATGGCGAGGGCGTTGCACCTGCCATTCTCATGTTGCCGCGCGCCTCTGATCCGGCCATGGGCGCGGGCGACCGCATCCTTGCGCGTCTGAACGTCGTCCTGGCCGAGGATCACAACTACGAGGCCCGCCTCATTCGCAAGATTGGCCGAAGCTCCGCCCGGCGGGTTTTGGGGATCTTCCGCAAGACCGCCGAAGGCGGGCGGATCAAACCAATCGACAAGGCCGCCACATTGGAGTGGACCGTGCCCGAGGACGCAAGGCTTGGCGCCAAGGACGGCGAATTGGTCGAGGCCGAGCAATCCGGTCCCAAGGGCCGGATGGGCCTGCCGCGGGCCCGTATTCTGGAGCGCCTCGGCAATCCCAGTGGTCCCAAGGCCGTCTCCCTCATCGCGATCCATCAACACGGCATCCCGGATGACTTTCCCGAAGCCGTGATCGCCGAAGCCGATCAGGCCAAACCCCTCGGCCTCTCGGGTCGCCAGGATTTGCGGGATATGCCGCTGATCACCATTGACCCGTCGGACGCCCGCGATCACGACGACGCCGTCTATGCAGAGGCGGATACCGATCCCAAAAATCCCGGTGGTCATATCCTGTGGGTCGCCATCGCGGATGTCGCGGCCTATGTCACGCCGGGTTCCGCTCTGGATGGCGAAGCCCGAAAGCGCGGCAATTCCACCTATTTCCCGGATCGGGTGGTGCCCATGCTGCCGGATCGGCTTTCAGGGGATCTCTGCTCCCTGCATGAGGGCGTGCCCCGGCCCTGCATTGCCGTGGCCATGACGCTGGACAAAGACGGCAACAAGATCGCGCACCGGTTTGTTCGCGGGTTGATGCGGTCGGCGGCGTCTCTGTCCTATGAAGAAGCCCAGGCGGCCATCGACGGACACCCCTCCGACCGGGCCGGCCCGCTGCTTGCGCCCGTCCTGCAGCCGCTGTTTGCCGCCTATGCCGCTCTTGCCGCGGCACGTGAGCGGCGCCAGCCGCTCGATCTGGACCTGCCCGAACGCAAGGTGGACCTGGCGCCGGATGGCCGTGTGCTGTCCGTCAGGTTTCGCGACCGGCTGACCGCGCATCGGGTGATCGAAGAGGCCATGGTCCTTGCAAATGTAGCCGCGGCCGAGACGCTGCTGGCCAAACGCACACCGCTGCTGTTCCGGGTCCATGAAGAACCCGACAGGGAACGGCTCGACTCGCTGCGCAACACCGCACAGGCATCCGGATTTGCACTGGCCAAGGGGCAGGTGCTCAAGACGGCGCAGTTGAACCGTCTGCTGCAACAGGCCGCCGGAACCGACAACGCCGAGCTGATCAACATGGCGACCTTGAGATCGATGAGCCAGGCCTATTACGGACCTGAGAACTTTGGTCACTTTGGCCTCGCGTTGCGAAGCTATGCGCATTTCACGTCGCCCATCCGGCGCTATGCCGATCTGCTGGTGCATCGGGCGCTGATCGCCGCCCATGGCTGGGGACCGGACGGGCTGAGCGAGGCGGAGATCGCGGGGCTGCAAAAGACCGGTGAGCATATTTCGGAGACCGAACGCCGCTCCATGATGGCCGAGCGGGACACCACGGACCGGTATCTTGCCGCCTATCTGTCCGAACGGGTCGGGGACGAGATGGAGGGCCGGATCAGCGGCATTGCGCGCTTTGGCGTCTTTGTGAAGCTCGATGACAGCGGCGCCGACGGGTTGGTGCCGATCCGATCGCTCGGGCAGGAGTATTTTCACTTCGATCGTGAAGCCGGCACGCTGATGGGATCTGACACCGGACTAGTGATCGGGATGGGCCGGAGGGTCACCGTGCGTCTGGTCGAAGCCGAGCCGGTCACCGGTGGTTTGGAACTGGAACTCCTGTCGCTGGACGATACGGCGATACAGCAGGCGCCAACCGCGCGGCGGGGCGCCGCCCGACGCAAGCCCGCGTCTGGAAAAGGCCGGCGCAACAAGAGTCTGCGCAAGGTGACCCGTCGGCGGCGATGACCCGACCTCGGCGCCTGTGGTGTCGCGCGCGCCGGGGTAATTGGAAAAAGAAAGAAGCAGGGCGTGATGCAGGGCCCGATCGAGAAGGTGCCATGTTGCCGGGTGTTTCGCGGCGGCATGGGGCACGCCCGGTCATTGAGGCTTTGAGCCGGCGCGGTCAACGGAGCGCAACCGGAGGCCGGTCACGACTTTGACAAGACATCGTGGCCCATCCGGTGGCTTGGCGGGCGGGCGCCAGGCCCTTTCGGCCGGCGGCAGAGATTTGCGCGCCCGTCCTGCGATCCTTTCTTGCGGGGTCCAATCGCGCTATTCTGGTCGCGAGCAGTCATCAGGGCAAGTCACCATGCGTATCCTCGGAGCGGCGCTGGCCGTCGTGAGTTTATCCTCTGTCGGGGCGGCCGATGCTCCGTCACAGTCACAGCGTCCTTCGGTCCGGCCTCTGAGCGCGGCCACCTCCGGCGACAGGGCCCGCCCGCAAACCCGGGCCAAGGCAGTGGCTGCGTCTTTCCCGACGGACACCGGCAACGCGCGCTTTGATCTCTGGCTGACTGCGTTTCGTGGTCGGGCCATGGCGCAGGGTATTTCGGCAGATACGCTGGATCGTGCGCTGGCCGGGGTGACCTACAGCGCCGATGCGATCCGGCGCGATGCCAACCAGGCCGAGTTTTCCAAGGCGATCTGGGAGTATCTGGATTCGGCCGTTTCCGACACGCGGATCCGCAACGGGAAGTCCGCGCTCGGCCAGTATCGCGCGCGTTTGGACGCCATCGAGCAGCGCTACGGCGTCAGGAAAGAGGTTGTCACCGCCGTCTGGGGGCTGGAGAGCGCCTATGGGTCGTTCCGCGGCTCAGATCCGGTTGTGTCTTCCATGGCCACGCTGGCCTTTGACGGGCGCCGGGGCGCGTTTTTCGAATCACAGTTGATCGCGGTGCTGCGAATCCTGCAGGCGGGGGACACCACACCCGACCGGATGACCGGATCCTGGGCCGGAGCGATGGGGCACACGCAATTCATGCCCACGTCGTATCTGGACTATGCCGTGGACTTTGACGGTGATGGACGGCGCGATATCTGGTCGGACGATCCGACCGATGCCCTGGCCTCAACCGCGGCCTATCTCAAGGCGTTCGGCTGGGTTTCCGGTCAGCCCTGGGGTGTCGAAGTGCGCCTGCCGGAGGGATTCGATTATGCGCAGGCCGACCGAAAGATCGAGCGGTCTCCGGCCGCGTGGGCGCGGCTGGGTGTTGCCGGTGTGACCGGGGGCGCCGTCGCGAACCACGGGCCGGCGTCGATCCTGCTGCCCGCCGGCGGCAAGGGGCCGGCCTTTATGATCTTCAAGAATTTCGAGGTTCTGGAGCGGTACAACACCGCGGACGCCTATGTGATTGGCGTAGGTCATCTGAGCGACCGGATCGCCGGTGGCCCGGCGATAGCGGCGCGCTGGCCGCGCGAGGATCGGGCTTTGACCTTTGCCGAACGCAAGGAGATGCAACGCCATCTCACAGCGGCGGGTTTCTCAACGCAGGGTGTCGACGGTCGGATCGGTCCGCTTACCATCGCCGCGATTCGCAATTACCAGCAGGCCAATGGGCTCTTGCCGGATGGATATGCGTCGCTCAGCCTATTGACCCGGTTGCGCTAGGCCCTCCCGCACCGTCGCCTAGGTGGGGCTCATCCCCCGCAGACGCTCGGACCTGCGGCGCAGCAGTTCGACCACTGTCAGCAGGCAGATCGAGATGAACACAAGGATCGTTGCAACGGCGAGGATGGTCGGCGAGATCTGCTCTCGCAGGCCGGTGAACATTTGCCATGGCAAGGTTTGTTGGCCAGCGCTTCCGACAAAGAGCACCACGACGACTTCATCGAAGGAGGTGATGAAGGCGAACAGGCCTCCGGAGATCACGCCCGGCAGGATCAGCGGCATCTGCACGCGGAAAAAGGTGGTGACCGGGTCGGCGCCCATGTTGGCGGCCGCGCGGGTCAGGGAATTGTCAAATCCCACCAAGGTCGCCGTAACCGTGATGATCACAAAGGGAATGCCCAGCGCGGCATGCGCCAACACCACGCCAAAATAAGTGCCCTGCAGCCCGATCCGCGAGTAGAAGAAATACATCCCCGCCGCGGAGATGATCAGCGGCACGATCATTGGCGAGATCAGAATGGCCATGATGACCTGGCGGCCGGGAACATGGGGTTGGCTCAGGCCAATCGCGGCCAGCGTGCCAAAACCCACCGCCAGAAGCGTCGCCATTGGCGCGATCAGCACCGAGTTGCGCAACGCCTGTTGCCAATCATCGGAGGTGAAGAAGTCTTCGTAGTGTTTGAGGGAGTCTCCGGCCGGGTCGAACCGCAGCATTTCGGGTGTGAAGGTGAAAAAGTCCTGCG
>JBCDEC010000175.1:0-9739 GCA_039179965.1 Pseudomonadota bacterium | reverse complement strand
CATGTCGTTTGACACAAGGAAGTGGGCGGACTCTTGCAAAGAGGCCACCGCAGGCATGAAGCTCATGCCCATCTCGGCCTTGGCGCGCTCCTGGGACATCGGATAGCTGTTGCCCCATGCGGTGGCCAGCGCCTTGGCCTCCGGCTTGACCAGCCCGGCCAGCCGCACCAGAAACCGCGGCAACACCCGCGACGGGATCGGATGTTCGGGGTAGAGCGCCCGCAACACCTCCGCCACCTCCTGAAACGACAGCGCCGCATCCGAGCTGATATAGCGCCGGCCCACGGTCTGGGGCATGTCCATCGCCAGCACATGCATGCGCGCCACATCCCGCACATCCACATAGGGCAAGGTCAGATCCGCCAACCCTTTGTCATGCCCCGTCATCAGGCGCCCGACAATGTTGAGCGAGGACGGAATCTTGGCGGTGCCAATCGAGGGGCCGACGACAAAGGCCGGATTGATCGACGTCGCCTGCGCCTCCGGCCCTTCGGCGTCCTTCCAGGCCCAGAACGCCCGTTCGGACAGGACCTTCGAGCGCGAATAGGCGTTCAGTTCCGGGCGCGTGTCATCGCACCAGTGCGCCTCGGTGAACAGCGTGCCCTCTTCGCGGTCCGGCGCGCCCATGATCGCGGCAATCGAAGAGGTGACGATGATGCGGCGTATTCCGGCGGCATAGGCGAACCGGCAGGCCCGATGGGTGCCGTCAATCGCCGTGGTGATGTAGTCATCGGTGATCGGCTTGTAGCCATCGGGCACCGGCGATGCCACGTGCATGACCACATCGACCCCCTCCATGGCCTCGGGCCACCCGGTATCCGCGTTCAGGTCCAGATACACCACCGTCAGCCGCTCCAGCGCGGCCGGATCCTGCAAGGCACCGCCCAAAGCCGCCCTCAGTTCGTCTTCATAGTCCATGTCGCGGACCGAGCCGACCACCGCATGACCGGCCTCCAGCAACTGATGAACGATGTGGCGCGCGATATAGCCGGTGGCGCCTGTGACAAGAACCGTGTGATGAGGCATGAAGTTGTCCGCTGTGAAAAAGGCCTGGCCCTGCATAGGAACGTCAGCCGCGGCGAAGCAAGCGATAGAAGGGATTGTCTCTGCAATCTCTGCTCTTTATGGCCTTGCGCATCAGCAAAGCGTCAGAGGCCGGCCGATGGAAACCATCTACAGCGATCTCAAGCAACTGGGCAGCGCAACGGATCTTCCCGCCTCGCCCGAGGCGGCAGAGCTGGAGCGTGTGGCGAATCCGCAAGCCGGCATCGCCTACTGCGTCCGCTTCACCGTGCCGGAGTTCACCTCGCTGTGCCCGATGACCGGCCAGCCCGATTTCGCGCATCTGGTGATCGACTATGTGCCGGGCGACTGGCTGGTCGAAAGCAAGTCGCTGAAGCTCTATCTGGGTGCCTTCCGCAACCATGGCGCCTTTCACGAAGACTGCACCATCTCCATCGCCCGCCGTCTGGTGGCCGTTCTCGCACCGGCATGGCTGCGTATTGGCGGCTACTGGTACCCGCGCGGCGGCATTCCCATCGATGTCTTCTGGCAAACCGGCGCGCCGCCCGCCGAGGTCTGGATTCCCGATCAGGGCGTGCCGCCGTATCGCGGGCGCGGATAGCCGACAAAAGACGCGCACGCCGTTATTTATTGCGCAATCTGTTTTCGGGCCACGAATCACTTGCGTCAATTGTATTGGCCGGATAAGACAATTACCGATTTTTAAATAGGTGTTGAAATGAATTCGTCACTCAAGTTTCTCCTTCCAATTGTATTGGCCACTGCCTTTTGTGCAACCGCGTCGCAGGCCGCAACCGTGATCCCGAACGATCTTCAAAACGGCGCCACAGAATCCGACACGGCACAGCTGTTTGCCGAACAGACCGGCGTGTCGGTGGCCGACGACGAGGTCGAGGTCGACTATCGCCTCGGGGAGAACATGGTCGTTGGCGGCACCTATGACGGTGTCACCAATTTCTCTTCCGGCGAGGATCTGGGCGCAGGCACCTATGACAGCTACCTGATTCACTTCGACCCGGTCGGATCGAACGCAACCTCCGGGTCCTTTACCTTTGCCACAGACATCGTCGCCATCATCCTGTCGAACGGCACGGGCAACACCGATCCGACCTCTCCGAATGGTCTGCTGAACAAGAGCAATTCGACCTTTGGCATCGCGACCACAACCTACGAAGACCACGTGGGCCGTCGCGCAGAAGGACCGAACGCCGACACCTTCACGCTGGTTAACGCCAACACCCTGTCTTACGACCTCTGGGCCAACAACACGCATATCGACAACATCCGCGTCATCACGGCTGCGGTGCCGCTTCCGGCCGGCGCCCTGCTTCTTCTGAGCGGAGTTGGCGGGCTGGCGCTGATGCGGCGCCGGCGCAAGAGCGCCTGACACGACACAGGTCGGTGCGACGGCAAAGGCTCGCCTGATCGCGGGCCCTTTTCAGTTTGCGGGGCAGGGCGCGGCAGGTCGCGACCACCTGACGATCCGTGGTCCATGTACGCACGCGACCTGACAGGCCCGATGCTGCCCGCGCCGTGACTGCCCCGCTACCACCCGTGACGCGGCCGACCCGCTACCACCCGTGATGCGGCCGACCCGGTACCACCCGTGACGTGGCCGCTCCGGCCAACAGATCGCCTGCGCGACATGAACAATTTCCCGCGCGGACAAAGCGGCGACAGGCCCAAAGCAGAATTGGATGTCCCCGCTCAATTCAACCCGGCCGCCATCGGACCCTGCGCGCCAATTCCAATCCCGCGAAACTCCCGCGAAACGAAAGTGAATTGAGCGGATCTCCCACGCTCAGACCCCGGTCTCCCAAAGACCGACCCCATCGCTTCAACACCCACGCTCACACGCACCCCCCACGCCGCCTCTCCCCCGCACTGCTCGCGCGGTATTCTGTGGGCGCATGTCGGGGCCTTGGGTGTGGCCCTTGCAACGCGCGTTGTTCTGCATTGCAGCACGACCGACCACCGCGAAAATCGCGTCTGAGCACCCGATTTCCATCGTACAAAACGGACAATCCGGGCCGCGCGTTTTGTACAAAACGGATGATTTAGCCCAAAAGACGCCGGGCGATGACCTGTGCCTGGATTTCGGCAGCGCCTTCGAAGATGTTCAGAATCCGGGCGTCGCAGAGCACGCGGGAGATCTTGTACTCCAGCGCAAAGCCATTGCCGCCATGGATCTGCAGACCATTGTCCGCCGCCGCCCAGGCGACGCGGGCACCGAGCAGCTTGGCCATGCCGGCCTCCACATCGCAGCGCTCGCCATTGTCCTTGGCGAAGGCCGAGAAATAGGTCAGCTGCCGGGCCATGGTCGTTTCCACCGCCATCATCGCCAACTTATTGGCAACGCGGGGAAATTCGATCAGAGACTTGCCAAATTGCTTGCGGTCTTCGGCGTATTGCATCGAAATGTCGAGCGCCGATTGCGCCACGCCAACAGCGCGGGCGGCGGTCTGGATGCGGGCGCTTTCAAAGGTCTCCATAAGCTGTTTGAAGCCTTTGCCTTCTTCGCCCCCCAGCAGGTTCTCGCCCTTGACGTGGAAGCCGTCGAACCCGAGTTCGTATTCCTTCATGCCCCGATAACCCAGCACCTCGATCTCGCCGCCGGTCATGCCCTCGCTCGGGAAAGGTGTCTCGTCCGTGCCGGGCGTCTTCTCCGCCAGGAACATGGAAAGTCCTTTGTAATCAGATGTTTCCGGGTCTGTTCGCGCCAGAAGCGTCATCACATGCGTGCGCGCGGCATGGGTGATCCAGGTTTTGTTTCCGGTGATCTTGTAGTCGCCGGCGTCGTCCCTGACGGCGCGCGTGCGCAGGCTGCCCAGGTCGGATCCGGTGTTGGGTTCGGTGAACACCGCTGTCGGCAGGATCTCTCCGCTGGCGAGTTTGGGCAGCCATTTGGCCTTCTGCGCCTCGGTTCCGCCCGCCAGGATCAGCTCGGCGGCAATCTCCGAACGCGTGCCCAGGCTGCCCACGCCAATATAGCCGCGCGACAGCTCTTCCGAGACCACGACCATCGCCGCCTTGCTCAGTCCAAAGCCGCCGTGCTCCTCCGGAATCGTGAGCCCGAACACACCCATTTCTGCAAGGTCTTCAATGACTTCCATCGGGATGAGCTCATCCTTCAGGTGCCAGTCCTGGGCATAGGGCTCCACCTTCTCGACGGCATAGCGCCGGAACTGCGCGCGGATCATCTCAAGCTCTTCGTCGAGCCCGGAGGCGCCAAAGATCGTCTCCGCCCGCCGCTCGCGCATCAGGGCGACCAGCGCCAGGCGCGCGGCCTGTGTATTGCCCTCCTGGCTCAGCTGCATGACCGCGTCTGACATCAGCACGCGCATGTCGTCCTGGCTGAGGCCAAGGTCCTGAAGTCGCAGGATTTCTCCCTGGCTCATCGGGATGCCGCCATAGATCTGCCAGAGGTATTCGCCAAAGGCGATCTGATGGATCAGCTGTTCCATCTCGCCAAACGCGCCCCGCGCCTGCAGAGCCTCGGCCCAGGCCTGCATCTGCTTGAGCACCTCGACATAGGTCGCAAGCCAGGCAAAGCCGTGGGCGGCGGTCTGATGCGCCTCCACCTTGCGCGACGACACCCGTCCCGCCTCGCTGACGGTCTCCCGCAACCGGGTGCGGGCACGCTCCAGGAGCGTCTCGGCCGGCCCCACGGCCGCGCCCGTCAGCCTCAGAAGATCCGGCAATACCACCTGCACCACCACCCGGTCACCGGCTTCAATGTCCTGTCCGTCATGCGCCATGGCTGTCATTCCCTTTTTGCGTGGCTCGGTTTAGAATTTTCAGAATTGCAGCGCAACAAAAATTCGCCAAGTGTTCCAAGATTGTTTTAAAGTTTCGCGACCGATTTCTGCGGCATCGCCCGAGCGGAGGTGATACCTCCACGCCATGGACTCCGTTCTTGCGTTTTTCACACCCACCGAATTGGCGCTTGCCTTCGTCGTCGGACTGCTGGCCGGCACGGTCAAGGGCATCGTCGGGTTCGCCATGCCCTTGGTCATGGTCTCCGGCCTAAACCTTTTCCTGCCAACAGAAATTTCGCTGGCCGGGCTGATCGTTCCGACCCTTGTGACAAATGTGATCCAGGCGCTCCGGGAGGGGATCGGGCCGGCCTGGGCAACGGTCAGACAGTTCCGGATATTCCTGAGCATCGGTGGGCTTTTCCTCTTCGCGAGCGCGCAGCTTGTGCCGATCCTGCCCGGCCGTTCCCTGTTGCTGATCATCGGTGTCTTTGTGACGCTTTTTGCCGCAACCCAGTTCATCGGATGGAGCTTTGTGCTGAGATCCGCCTCGACGCGCACCGAAGCGCTCTTTGCAGCGATTGCGGGGGTCTTGGGCGGGCTGACCGGCATCTGGGGTCCACCAACGGTGATCTATCTCACGGCGCTTGGCACGGCCAAGGCCGCACAGATGCGCATTCAGGGGGTCATCTACACGCTGGGCGCCATTGCGCTGGCAGCCGCACATGTCACGTCCGGCGTGCTCAATGCGCAAACGCTGCCGTTCTCCGTATTCATGGTGATCTCGGCGCTCACGGGCCTCTACATCGGAACCAGACTGAACGACCGTATTGACCAGAACCTGTTCCGCAAAGCCACCCTGGCTGTCCTGACCCTCGCCGGCGCCAGCATGGTCTGGAGCGGTCTGTCCGCCTGATGTGGGCTTCTTTCTTTTTCCAAATCCCCCGGGGGAGGCTTCCGCAGGAAGACGGGGGCAGAGCCCCCATCTGTCCGACCGCTCATCAGCCGATCGCTGCCGCTTTCACATCGTCATCGATAAACGGCACGTACTGGTCGAAATTATCGGCAAACATCTGCACCAGTTTCTCGGCCTGGGCGTCGTAGCCCTCCGGATCGCCCCAGGTGCGGCGCGGGTCCAGCAGCAGGTCCGGCACACCAGGTACGGCCACAGGCACCTCGAAGCCAAAGTTCGCATCCTTGCGGAACGTGACCTTGCCCATCGTCCCGTCCAGAGCCGCCGTCAGAAGCGCCCGCGTCGCCTTGATCGGCATGCGCGAGCCGGTCCCGTAGGCGCCGCCGGTCCAGCCGGTGTTCACCAGCCAGCAGGTGGCACCGTGTTGCGCGATCTTCTCGCGCAGCAGGTTGCCATAGACCTCTGGCCGGCGCGGCATGAAGGGGGCTCCGAAACAGGTTGAGAACGTGGGCTGGGGTTCGGTCACACCGCGCTCGGTCCCGGCGACCTTGGCCGTGAACCCCGACAGAAAGTGATACATCGCCTGCGCCGGTGTCAGCCGCGCGATCGGCGGCAGAACCCCAAAGGCGTCACAGGTCAGCATGATCAGGTTCTTGGGATGCCCCCCCAGCCCGCTGGTGGACGCATTTGAGATGTAGTCCAGCGGATAGGCACAGCGCATATTGGCCGTCAGACTGTCATCTTCAAAGTCGAGTTCCTTGGTCTCTTCGTCATAGACCATGTTCTCGATGACCGTCGCGAACTTCTCGGTGGTGGCAAAAATCTCCGGTTCGGCTTCAGGGTTGAGGCTGATGGTCTTGGCATAGCACCCGCCCTCGAAGTTAAAGGTGCCGCGGTTGGACCAGCCGTGTTCATCATCCCCCAACAGCACGCGGGCCGGATCGGCCGACAGCGTGGTTTTGCCGGTCCCGGACAGGCCGAAGAAAATCGCCGTATCGACGGGGTTTCCGGGCGCATGATTGGCCGAGCAGTGCATGGGCATGATGCCGCGATCGGGCAGGATATAATTGAGGAGCGAGAACACCGATTTCTTGTTCTCGCCCGCATATTCGGTGCCGCCGATCAGGATGAGCTTCTTTTCGAAGTTCATCGCAATCACTGTCTCCGAACGGCAGCCGTGCCGGGCCGGGTCCGCCTTGAAGCTCGGCGAGTTGATGACCGTGAAGTCGGCCACGAAGCTGTCGAGATCCTCCCGGTCCGGGCGGCGCAGCATATGGCGGATAAAGAGGCTGTGCCAGCCAAGCTCGGTGATCATCCGCACATCAATCGCCTGCGCCGGATCGGCCCCGGCGGTCAGGTCCTGCACGAAGTAGTCGCGCCCCTTCATATGCTCCAGCATATCGGCGTGAAGCGCGTCGAAGCCGGCCGGCGACATCTCGGCGTTGTTGTCCCACCAGATGTGCTCGGCCACGTCTGGCGTCTTGACGATATGTTTGTCTTTCGGGGAGCGACCGGTGAATGTTCCGGTGGTAACAAGAAGCGTGCCGCCACGGCCCAGAGTGCCTTCCCCACGCTTCAGCGCAATCTCAACCAGATCGCTTTCGATCAGGTTGTAATAGACGGCGCCCAGTTCTTCGATGCCTTGATCCTCGAGGCGAAACTGCGGGTTTACCCGTCCCATGGTCATGCGTGTATCTCCTGTGACCGACATCAAGATGTCGAAAAAAATCCCGCCAGATGAGGCGGTTGTGCCCCTGCGTGTGATGGGCAGGCGCGACATAACATGATGATAACAAAGATGAACAGCGCTGCGCACGTGGGTTAGCGCCACCACAGCGATCTTTAGCGCAACCATTGTAAAGACGGTCCCGGATTGCGGGCTAAGGGGCGCAATGCACCTGTGATTGTTTAGCATCTGCTAACGGTTTTTTGGCCAAATCAGCCACGAAGGCGCCCTGATTCGCACATAATGATTGATTCGAAAGGATCCCACCGCACATAGTGCAAAAAAAAGAACGACAATTGAGCAGTACAAGGGTAACCCCGCATGTCGAAGATCGCTTTGGTCGATGACGACAGGAACATCCTGACGTCCGTATCGATGACTCTTGAGGCCGAAGGCTTTGAGGTCGAAACTTATAATGACGGCCAGGCCGCCCTGGACGCCTTCAACAAGAAATTGCCGGATATGGCCGTGCTCGACATTAAGATGCCGCGCATGGACGGGATGGACCTGCTGCAGCGGTTGCGCCAGAAAACCACGATGCCCGTGATCTTCCTGACCTCCAAGGACGATGAAATCGACGAGGTTCTGGGCCTGCGCATGGGCGCCGATGACTACGTCAAGAAACCCTTTTCGCAGCGCCTGCTGGTCGAACGGATCCGGGCGCTTCTGCGCCGTCAGGATGCGGTGGCCGGGGATGCCGTGGGCGAGGGGCCAGAGGCCAAGGTCATGGAACGCGGCCACCTGCGGATGGACCCGCTGCGCCATGCGGTCACGTGGAAAGGCGCGGATGTCTCGCTGACGGTCACGGAGTTTCTGTTGCTTCAGGCCTTGGCGCAGCGCCCCGGTTTCGTCAAAAGCCGCGATCAGTTGATGGACGTGGCCTATGACGATCAGGTCTATGTCGACGACCGGACCATCGACAGCCACATCAAGCGCCTGCGCAAGAAAATGCGGACCGCGGACAACGATTTCTCCGCGATCGAGACCCTCTATGGGATCGGCTACCGCTATAATGAAGAATAAAGCGCGGACATGAGCTTTGCCGACAGGGCATTCGCGCCCGATACAAGCCGGGAAGTCAGGCCGGCGCGCCGCGTCGGGGACGTGGATCTGGGCGAGGATTGGGTCGCGCCGGATACATCGGCCGAGAGCGAGTTGCGCGACAAGCGTGCGCGACGGACACCGCTTTCGCTGCGGGCCTCTCCGCTGACGCGAAAGATCATTACCTTCAACATGATCGCGCTGACGATCCTCTTTGCGGGGATCCTCTACCTGAACGCGTCGCGCAATGATCTTGTACGACAGCGCGCCAATTCCCTGGTCGCGGAATCGCAGCTGATCGCGGACATCTTCGAGGCGCAAATTCCGGTCGGGGCTCCGGTCAATCTGGCCGCGGGTGACGGCGTGGACGTGCAGTCGGTTCTGGACCGTCTCAATCTGCGCAACGGCCTCACGGTCTATGTCTTTGACGTCAATGAAACGCTTGTGGGCGATGTGCTTGGCGTCGATCAAAGCCCGGCGCTTAACGCCCTGGCTCCGACCGCCGAGATCCGGACCCCGCTCAGCAATACGCTCGGCGCATTTGGTATGGCGGTTGCCGGTTTCCTGTCCAACAGCCAGTCTACGCCGCCGCCCTCTCTAGAAGAGCAATTGCGCAGCATGGTGCCGACCGCGGTGCTCAGCGCAACCCAGGTGCAGACCGGCATTGATACCTCGGGCGGCACTGTCTTTTCAGCGGTGACACCGATCCTGCAGGGCAACAAGGTGGTCGGTGTGGTGGCCGCGGCAAGCCCCTCGGGCGAAATCGACGCGCTTGTGCGCAGTGAACGGGAACGGGTGCTCCAGCTCTTTTTGGTCGCGACGCTTGTATCCATCGGGCTGAGCCTCGTGCTCGCGTCCACCATTGCCAATCCACTGTCGGATCTGGCCGCTGCGGCGGAACTGGGCCGCGACCGCAATGCGCGCCGGATGAATCCGGGCCGCATCCGCATTCCCGACCTGACGGCCCGGCCTGACGAGATCGGGCGCTTGTCGGCCGCTCTTCGGGGCATGGTGACCGCGCTCTACAATCGCATCGACAGCAACGAACAATTCGCCGCTGACGTGTCTCATGAGATCAAAAACCCACTGACAAGTCGGTCCAGCCGACGCACATCGTGCTCGATGACTTCGAGAAGCTTCTCGCGTTGCTCGTCGCGCTTCACCAGACGCATCGTTCCGACGGCCGATCTGAGGCTCGCCAGAGGGTTTTTGATCTCATGAGACACGTCAGCGGCGAATTGTTCGTTGCTGTCGATGCGATTGTAGAGCGCGGTCACCATG
>JBCDEC010000174.1:0-9799 GCA_039179965.1 Pseudomonadota bacterium | reverse complement strand
CAGGTCGTCCAGAGGGATTTTGGAGCGCCTGCCAAAAAAGCCTGCTGTGAGGTCACAGGCGTCGGAAGACGGAGGTTTCGCTTAGCGCGCCATCCGGGGAAACCAGGTTTTTTCCTGTCAGATCAACGAGATGTGCAAAGACATTGCGGGTGGCCATGTGCAGCATCCGCCGTGGGGTTTCCGTGTAAATCCGGGCGGCAAGCACCTGCGGTGTCGAGGGGCTGAAGCTCAGGGCGCCCAGAATGGCGCTTTCACGCTTGCGGCGGTGCTCCATCAGCCAATTGATGCGCCCGGCCGGATCTTCCGCAGGCCCGCCGTGACCCGGGTAGAACACCCGCCAGTCCCGCGCGCGCAGCTTTTCGCAGGAGGCCATGAAATCCGTCACGTCTCCGTCGGGCGGAGAAATGATGGAGCTTGACCAGGCCATGACGTGATCGCCGGTCAGGCAGGCGTCGCCCATGGCCAGGCAGATGTGGTTGCCCAGATGACCCGGCGTGTGAATGGCCTCCAGCGTCCAGCCGTCGCCGTCGATCCGCTCGCCATCCGCCAGCGTCTTGTTCGGGACAAAGGCAACGTCCACGCCTTCGCCGCCGCCGACCATGCCGGCTGCGACCAGTTGCGACATCACGGCGCTGCGCCCGGCGGTTGCAGCCCCGAACGCATAGACCGGCGCCCCGGTCCTGGCCGCCAGGGCGGGCGCCAGAACCGAATGATCGACATGGGCATGGGTGACCACGATATGGCTGACCTCTTGCCCCGGCTGGATGGCCCGCAGGATCGCGTCGAGATGACCCGGCACGTCCGGGCCGGGATCGATCACGGCGAGACGCCGCTCGCCGACAATATAAGTGTTGGTTCCGCGATAGGTTTTGGGCGAGGGATTGTCGGCCAGCACCCGGCGCAACCCCGGCTCTACCTGTTCAGCCACTCCAACGGGCGGGTCGAACCCATCATACCAAGCCAAGGCGGTCTTATCGCTGCACATGTGTCTTGGGCCTTTCTTACCGTTTACGCGAGGGTTAGGGTTCGCTCATGTCCGCCCTTCGCCTCAAATACTTCTTGCCGCGCGGGCTTTACGGTCGGGCGGCGCTGATCCTCGTGCTGCCGATCGTGCTGTTGCAACTGGTCGTTTCAATTATCTTTATCCAACGCCATTTCGAGGATGTCACCACCCAGATGACACAGACGGTCATTCGCGAGTTGCGTTTGATCATTGGGCAGGCGTCTGCGGCGGATACCTCGGCCATGGCGCTTGTGCGGATGGGGCCGACGGCGCAGGTGCTGGAATTTGATGTCCGCTTTGTGACCCCCGACGAGATTCCGGCGCGCGACAGCCGGGTCTGGTATGACATTTCGGGACTGGTGATGCGCCGCACGCTGCGCGCGGCGCTGCCGGACGTCGGTCCGATCCTGCTCGCAGAGCCGCGTATGGTGGTCGTCTATTTCCCGACGCCCAACGGGCCCATGGAAATTGGCTTTGACCGGCGGCGTGTGTCCGCCTCTGCGCCGCATCAACTTCTGGTCAATATGGTGTTCTTTGGCGCGCTGATGACGGCGGTGGCGTTTCTGTATCTGCGCAACCAGTTGCGGCCGATCACCCAACTCGCCGAGGCTGCGACCGCATTCGGCCATGGCCAGCAGGCCGCTTACCGGCCCAGCGGTGCGACGGAGGTGCGCGCCGCCGGTCGGGCGTTTGTGGATATGCGCCAGCGCATCGAGCGGCACATCGAACAGCGCACGCTCATGCTGTCGGGCGTCAGTCATGATTTGCGCACACCGCTCACCCGGCTCAAGCTTGGCCTCTCGATGATGGAGGACGAGGAGGCAGAGGCGCTGCAGCGCGATGTCGAGGAAATGGAGGCACTGATCAACGCCTTTCTCGACTTTGCCACCGGGACGCTGGAGACCGAGCCGGAATTGCAGGATCCCCAAAGGCTTGTCGAAGTGATTGTCGAGGACGCCCAGCGGGCCGGGCTGCCGATCACCCTGGGGCCCGGCGAAGGGGCAGGGGAGGTGCTTCTGCGCCCGCTCGCGATCCGGCGCGCACTGGAAAACCTGATCGGCAATGCGGTGCGCTATGCCGAGCGTGCCGAGGTGTCGGTGTGGCTGCGGCCGGGGTCGCTGCGCATTCGGGTCGAGGACGATGGCCCGGGCATCCCGGAAGACGCGCGTGCCGAAGCGGTCAAGGCGTTCTCGCGCCTCGACGCCGCGCGCAACCAGTCCAAAGGGTCCGGCGTCGGATTGGGCCTCGCAATTGCCATGGATGTGGCCCGGGCCCATGGCGGGGAATTGCGCCTTGATCAAAGCGCGCGCCTGGGTGGTCTGATGGCCGAGATCGTGGTCGCGCGATGACGGGGCGCCGGGCGCGGCCTCTTGGCAAGCGCGCCCGTGTGAGGTCAAATGCGATCTGGGATGACGAATGGCGGGCCGATGGCAGTATATGTCGACAATATGCACCTCACGGAAATGGGGCGCTTCGGGCGCTACCGGATGTGTCACATGCTGGCCGATTCCACCGAGGAGCTGCTGGCCATGGCGGATCGGATCGGTGTTGACCAGAAGTACATTCAAAAGGCCGGCACGCCGCACGAACATTTCGACATTCCAACACACAGGCGCCGGCTGGCGGTTTTGTACGGCGCGGTGGAAATTACCATGCTGGAGGCCGGGCGTTTTGTGGGGGCGCGCAGAAAAGCCCAGGAGGCGCGCCGCGCGGCCGGCTAGTCTGCGGTGTCCTGTGACGGCGGCGGTCTCAGCCCGTCGACGAATATGTCCATAAGTTTCAGCACATGATCGCGCCAGTCCGGCCCCGGATCGCGCGTGTAACACAGCGCGAACATGGTCTGCAGCAGATCCTCGGCGCTCACCCCGTCACGGACCTGGCCGGCCTGAATGGCCTGCGCCAGCAGCCGGTTGACCGGGGCGCGCATGTCATCGGCCCGCTCGGTGTAGGCGCTCTTGGACACATCCGTCATGACAATGGACAAGGCGCCCAGCATCCCGCGCTTGGTTTCGACCATCGCGACGTTGTCGTGTAGCCAGCCGCGCAGCGCCTCGATTGGATCGTTGCTGCCATCAAGCGCCTGCGCCAGTTCCTTCAGGCGATCCAGATCTTCACTGAACACCGCGTGAAAGAGAGCCTCGCGGTTTGGAAAGTGCCGGTAGAGCGTGCCAATTCCCACGCCGGCGCGCCGGGCCACGGCCTCCAGACTGGCGTGCGGCCCGCCCGGTCCGAGAACCTCGCGTGCCGCTTTGATCAGCAGTTCGCGGTTCTTTTGTGCATCTGCCCGAGGTTTGCGTCTGTGGGTATTGTCCAAACGTGGGGCCATCCTCTTGAAAAACGGAGGCAGCCTCCGTATAACATACATCAGAAGGGCGGTCTCCTCCTTTCCATCATACGACGTTCTCGACCCGAGCGCGAGCGCCCGGGCTTTCAGTTTATCCATCAGCCAGGGAGGACCCCATGTCACTCTCCATAAGCCTCACCCTGAACGGGGTTTCGCGAGACATCGTGCTTGACGACACGCGCGTGACCCTTCTTGACCTCCTGCGCGAGCGTCTGGCCCTGCCGGGCACCAAAAAAGGGTGCGACCGTGGCCAGTGTGGCGCCTGCACGGTGCTCTTGAACGGCAAGCGTGTGAATGCCTGCCTCACGCTGGCGGTCACGCTGGACGGCGCCGAGGTGACGAGCATCGAAGGGCTGGCCGACGGCGACGATCTGCATCCGGTGCAGGCGGCGTTTATCGATCAGGACGGATTTCAATGCGGCTACTGCACGCCGGGCCAGATCATGAGCGCTGTAGGTCTCATCGCCGAAGGCCGGGCAGGGGATGACCCCGAACGGATCCGCGAGGGGATGAGCGGCAACATCTGTCGCTGTGCCGCCTATCACGGCATCACGCTGGCGGTGCAACAGGCGACCCGAGCCATGGCGGACGCCCCGAAGGGAGATGCTGCATGACGCCCTTTGACTATGTAAAACCCAAAAGCCTGACCGAGGCCCTTGCAGCCTGGACACCCGGCGCCGCCTGGCTGGGCGGGGGCACCAATCTGGTGGATCTGATGAAAACAGGGGCTACGACGCCCGACCGGTTGATCGACATCACGGGTCTTGCGGATCTCGACGCCGTGTCGCGCGGTCCCAACGGCGATCTGCTCATTGGGGCGCTGGTGACAAATGCTGATCTCGCCAGTCATCCGGAGGTGCTGCGCCATGCGCCAATGGTGGCCGAGGCCACCCTTTCGGGTGCATCCGGTCAGATCCGCAACGTCGCAACCCTGGCAGGCAACATCATGCAATCGCCGCGCGACGCGCTGTTTGACCATGTCACCCCGGCGGCCGACCCGCTGAGCGCGGAACCCGGCAGCCTGGCGATCCTCGGCACCGGTGGTGCGCCGGCGGTGGCGGTCCATCCATCCGATCTCTGCGTGACTCTTGCGGCGTTGGACGCCGTGGTCGAGATTGCCGGCCCCAACGGCACCCGAGACGTCGCGCTGACAGCGTTTCACAACTTGCCCGGTGCCACGGCGCGCACCGCGCTGGCGCCGTCTGACCTGATCACCGGGATCCGTCTGCCGGCCTCTGCGATGGCGTTCGCGGCCCATGCGCGCTACCTCAAAGTGCGCAGTCGGACATCTTACGCCTTTGCGCTCTGTTCGGCCGCAGCGGCACTGCGCTTTGAGGGCGACCGGATTGTCGAGGCGCGTCTTTGCCTTGGCGCGGTTGCCCCGAAACCCTGGCGCGCGGCCGAGGCGGAGGCCTGCATTTCCGGGCAGGTGCCCGATGCCGCGCTCTTTGCCAAGGCGGCCGATGTGGCCCTGGCCGGGGCCGAAGCCACCCCCCACACCAGCTGGAAAACAGACCTCGCCCGCCGCACCGCGCAACGTGCGCTGGAGATGGCCGCCCACGGCACGCCGGCCGAGATCCCGGCCCTGCCGGCCTCGCCCTTTTCGCCTCAATCCGGAGAGCCTGCCCATGTCTGATAGCCTGTCCCAAACAGCGCCAACCATGCGGTTTGGCTCCAACTCCGGCCAACCGGTCTCACGCATTGACGGCATCGCCAAAGTGACCGGCGCCGCCACCTTCGCGGCCGACAACCGACCCGACGATCTGCTCTATGCGGCCTTTGTGCCCTCCACGATCGCGCGCGGCCGGGTTGCCGGTCTCGACACCGCAGCGGCCCTGGCCCACCCGGGCGTCACCCATGTGATGACCCCGGACAACCGGCCGCATCTGCACGGCGATCCCGACGAAAAGCCCACGATCTTTTCCTTCCGCCTCGACGTGTTGCAAAACGACGCGGTGCGCTATGCCGGTCAGCCGATCGCGCTTGTGCTGGCCGAGACGCTTGAGGCCGCCACGGAAGGCGCGCGTCTGGTGACAGCCACATATGAGCAGGACACCCCCCGGATCGCCCTCACTGAGGTTGAACCCGAAGAGGTGGCGCCCGGCGGTTTTGGCCGACCGATGGGAACGGAACACGGCGATGTTGCTGCCAGCCATGCTGCCGCGGTCCAATCCATCGATGTGACCTATGACACCGCACCACAATATCACAACGCTCTGGAATCGCATGCGATGGTGGCGTCCTGGGACGAGGATCGCCTGACACTTGATATGCCGACGCAAGCCATCGTGCTGACCTGCGCGGCCTATGGGGGACTCTTTGGCATCCCGCCTGAGAATGTCACCATCCGCTGCCCTTTCCTGGGCGGCGGGTTCGGCTCCAAGGCCATTCCGACGGGTCCCAACGTGCTGACCATCCTGGCTGCGAAAATGGCGGGGCGGCCGGTCAAGATGATGCTGACCCGCCAACAGATGTTCGGCCCGGTGGGCCATCGTGGCGCGACCCGGCAGCGGCTGCGGATGGGCATAGATGCCCAGTCCGCTCTGACTGTGATCGACCATGAAGGCCTGGCCGCGACCTCCACATTCGACGATTTTGTGGAACCGGCGGCCAATGCCTCGCTGGGGCTCTACGCGGCGCAGGCGCTGCGCTCCGCTCATCAGGCGGCACGCCTCGATATCGGGACACCTGGACCGATGCGCGCGCCGGGGGAAGCGTCGGGATCCGCCGCGCTGGAATGTGCGCTGGACGAGATGGCAAGTGCCGCCGGTATGGATCCGCTGGCCTTCCGGTTGAAGAATTACGCTGATGTCGAACCGGGGACGGGCAAGCCCTATTCGTCCAAGGCGCTGCGCGACTGCTACGCGCAGGGCGCCGCCCGGTTCGGCTGGTCGGACCGGCCGCTGGAGCCGCGCCAGATGCGCGATGAGACCGGTTTTCTGAACGGCTGGGGCATGGGCACGGCGCTCTTTCCCTGTCCGATGTTCGGTGCCGAAGCCCGCGCGACGCTGGCCGCCGACGGATCCGCGGTGTTTGAAACCTCCGCCGTGGACATGGGGCAGGGGGCATGGACCTCTCTGACCCAGATCGCCGCTGACAGTCTGGGACTGGAGATGGACAAGGTGACGCTGAAGGCGGGGCATTCTGACCTGCCAAATGGCGGCGTTGCCGGTGGCTCCGGCCAGACCGCCACCACCGGTGGCGCGCTGCATGCCGCCGGCGGAGAGCTGTTGCGCCATCTGGGCGAGATCGCCGCCGCCGATCCGGCTTCACCGCTCTTTGGGGCAGGCAACGCCACGTTCCGCGCGCAGGAGGGTCGGCTCTACATTGATGGCGACAACAGCCGCTCGGACGCTTTTGGCGACATCCTGGCGCGCGCCGGCAGCGCGGAAATATCCGGCACCGGTCAGGCCGCCCGTCCGCCCGAAGTCGGCGAGGCCTATGCCATGAACGCCCACGGCGCCGTCTTTGCCGAGGTCAAGATTGATCCCGACCTGTTTCAGATCCGCGTCACGCGCCTGGTCGGCGCGTTCGCGGCGGGCCGGATCATCAATCCGAAACTGGCCGACAGCCAGCTCTATGGCGGGATGATCTGGGGCCTCTCCTTCGCGCTGCACGAAGAGGCGCTGCACGATCCCCGAACCGGACGTATCGTCAACGCGGATCTGGCTGGCTACCACGTGCCCGTCAATGCCGACGTCCAGGGGCTGGAGGTCCTGACCATCCACGAGGACGACCCGCATGTGAACCCGCTGGGCATCAAAGGTGTCGGAGAGATCGGAATCGTCGGGACGGTGGGCGCGATTGGCAACGCCATCTGGCATGCCACCGGGCACCGGATCCGCCGCTTCCCGATCCGCATCGAAGACCTGCTCAAGGCCGAACAGGGCGCCCGTTGACCCACAGGCCAACCCGGCGGCCATGCACCCAAACGCACAGGCCGCCGGTCCAACACCGATCCGGCTTCTTTCTTTTTCAAAATACCCGGGGGAGGCGCCGTCAGGCGACGGGGGCAACGCCCCCAAACGACCCCCATTCGGCCCCCAAGCCGAAACCGGAGCACCGCGCAGACTGAGTGCAAGGAACCCCACCTCGCCGCAACCGCCCAGGGCGTGTGAATGCGCGCGGCGACGCGGCACAAATCCGCGCGCCACTGTGTGCGTTGCGCGTCAGCCGCGCTTGTCGGCCACCATGATGGCCATCTCATCGGCAGGCACGAAGCCACGCAGCAATTCGTCATGCAGCACGAAGGTCGGCGTGCCATTGATCTGCAACGCCTGCGCCAGCGCCCGCGTGGTCGAAATCTCCTGCGTCACCGCTTCGTTGTCCATCGCGTCCAGGATCGCGCCAGCATCAAGACCCAGACCTTCCGCGATGCGGCGCAGGGCCACCTCGGTCGGATCTCCGGCAAATTCGATCAGGCTGTCATGGACCTGCTTATAGGCCTCAGGCCCGACCACATGTTTGGTGGCGATGGCAAAGCGGGACGCGACCATGGAGGCTTCCCCAAGGATCGGGAACTCCTTGATGATCAGTCGGACATTGCCATCCTCGGCCAGCAAGGCCTCCACTTCCGGATGGGCGCGGCGGCAAAAGCCGCATCTGTAATCCATGAACTCCACAAGGGTTATGTCGCCCTCCGGATTGCCGCCCACATAAGAAAAGCCGTCGTCGAAGAGGGCCGCCTCATATTGCTGCACCAGATCGAAATCGGCCTCGACCTGAGCTTCGGCCTGACGGGCTTCCAGCACATTGATGGCCTCGACAATCACCTCCGGGTTTTCAACCAGATAGCTGCGTATCGCATCACCGAAGGCGGCGCGTTCCGCCTCCGACATGGCCGTGACGTCAAAGGCGGTGGCGGGCGTAGCGGCCAGCACGGCGGCCAGGCCCAACGGCGCAAGGAAAGGAGCGCGGATCATCGTTTTCTCCGTTTTTCAAGTTGTTCGGCGGCCAGGACCACGTCCTGCGCGCGTTGCCAGGCGGGTGAGCCGCGCGGCAAAAGCCCCGCGGCCCGATTGGCATGATAGCCGGCGTCTTTCAGGCGACCGACAAGGGCATAGCGTTCTGCAACCGACAGCGACGCCATGCCCGGTTCGCCCGTCTCGGCATAGGCCTGTCCCAGGTCACGCAGGATCCGCGCATCGCGGAAGTCCCGGGCCCGGGCCGCCTCCAATTGTTTCTTGGCGGCCTGCGGCTGTCCGTCGGCCAGCAGGGCCCGCCCGTAGGCGCCCAGGATCAACGGTTCGGAGGGCGCGCCCTGCGCGGCCTTGGCATAGGCACTGACCGCCGCCTTCGTCTGCCGGCTCTCCAGCAGGATCTGGCCCTTGAGGTCGTTGTAATAGGGATCGCCCGGCCGGATCGCCAGCGCGCCGTCAATGGCCCGAACCGCGGCCTGCCGATCGGAATTCAGGTGATGGGCCACAGCCTCGCGCATCAGCCGCACATCCTGATAGCGCTCGGACTTGGCCCGTCGAAAGGTCCAGGACGGCGAGCGGGTGAATGCGGACAGTTTGCCACGCATACGGGCATACCAATAGGCATCCGCAGCCGAGGTCTCCACCCCGTTGCCATAGGCCGCCACATAGGCCTGCGCGGCCCGAATGCGGTCGCTCGTTAGAGGATGGGTGCGCATGTAGGGATCCTGACGCCCCTGGCTCAGCACCTCCTGGCCGCGAAAGAGCTGATGAAGCTCCACCAGACCCTGCGGATTCGCCCCGGCCGCCTTGAGATAGCGCGCGGCGGACTGGTCCGCCGAGGCCTCTTCGGCGCGGGTGTGGGCAAGAAAGGCGCGCAGGGCCGAGGAGTTGGTGCCAAAGGCGATTCCGGCTGCGGCATCGCCACCAGCTCCGGCGGCGGCAGCGGCCACCGCCAGAGCAAGGCCGAGCCCCGACACGGTGCGGGCGCTGCGCAGATTGCCCATCCGGCGGGCGATATGGCCGTTGGATATATGGGCCGCTTCATGTGCGATCACGGCCTGAAGGGCTGCCGGGCTCTCGATGCGATTGATCAGCCCGTGGTGGACAAAGATGGTCTGGTTGTCGATCACGAAGGCATTGAGCGAACTGTCGTTGACGATCAGCACGCGCACCCGTCCCGGGTTTAACCCGGCGGCCTGCAGGATCGGCGCCGAAAGCCGCGTGAGGGATTGTTCAATATCGGGGTCGCGCAGCAGACCGATGGCGGCGGACGGCGAGGCCAGACACCACGTTAAGATCCAGGCAAGAAAGGCGCTCCGGACGTGTCCGGTGCGTATCGCGCGACGCTGAGCCATGGCGGCACCATGAGAGAGGCGGCAGGGAAACTCAACCCGCTCACAAATCCGATCCCCGCATTGTGATGGCCCCCGGGGGTCGCCTCTGCGTTAGACATCGCAAAAGCGCGAAATGAGATGGCGAAGTGCTCTTCATGGTCGCCCCCTCCTGCGCTAAACTGACCCGGACACCCGGGTG
>JBCDEC010000173.1:0-9803 GCA_039179965.1 Pseudomonadota bacterium | reverse complement strand
TCTGGTCAATCGTCAAAGTGTCCAAGGCCCGGCGGGTCAGCCGGGATGACGACGAGGCGTTGCGCGCCGCGATCAAGGGCGTGCTGCCCTATAATCTGGGCGCGCTCTTCGTTTCCGTTCTTGGCTTGATGCTGGTGATCCTGGGCCTGTTTTTGAGCTAGGATCCGGCCGGCGTGGTCCGGCGTTTTGGGCTCCGCGCCAATGCTGACGCGAAACCGCAGTTTTTGGCGACTTAGATCGGGACGTTGTCGAAGCGCGCTTCGATCACTTCACCGGTCAATTCGGCATCGAGATTGCGCAGACGCGCCGGAACCTGTTGCCCGTCGCGCTCCATCAGGCGCACCAAGCGTTCCAATTCGGGCTGAAGCGCCAGACGCCCGGCGGCCGTGGCCCCCTTGATGCGTCCTTCCAACTCCCGTGCTGTCTGGTCGAGATTGCTCATGTCACACCTCCCCTCCTCTGGGGTGTCTCCCGGTGACGCGGAAACACCGCAACACGTCTAAGATACGCACGAATCGTCGGTTTGCGATGTCCGAAGTTCGGACATTATGACGCGCTCTTGCATCATATTCTAAAATTGATATGTATTAAGCACGCCGGGGGCGAACAATCGCACCTTCATGGGCTCAATAGATGAGACCGACGAAAACCAATTGGTTGATACAAAATAGAATGTGAGGCGAACATGCCAATCGACTGGATCTATGGGCTGATCGGAGGCCTGCTTATCGGCGCTGGCGGCGCTGTCTATCTTTTGGGCGCAGGCCGCGTCATGGGGGCCAGCGGAATCGTTGGCGGGCTGATCGATGGCACGACTCGCAGCCAGGCCGCCGAACGCATCGCTTTCCTTGGCGCACTCTTTGCGGTGCCGCTTGGCCTCAACGCCCTGGCAGGCGGGACCGCACAGACCCATGTGACCTCAAATCTTTTTGTTGTCCTTGTCGCCGGTTTGCTGGTGGGGCTGGGCACGCGGATCGCCAACGGATGCACCTCGGGGCACGGGGTTTGCGGGATTTCGCGGCTGTCGCTGCGGGGCATCGTGGCCACGCTTGTCTACATTCTCGCCGGCGGCCTGACCATCCTGGTCTTGCGCCATGTGCTGGGGTTGATCTGATGCGCATCTTGATTTCCATTCTGGCCGGCGGGCTTTTTGGCGCCGGACTTTATCTGTCGGGCATGACGGATACGACGAAAGTTCAGGGCTGGCTCGACATCTTCGGGGCCTGGGATCCGACACTGGCCTTTGTGATGGGAGGAGCGATCCTGCCTATGGCCTTGGCCTGGTACTTGACAACGGGGCGCGTTCCCCTGGCCGGAGGCGCCTTCCCCGAGCGGGCCGCGCCGCGCATTGACACCCGTTTGGTGTTCGGATCGGTGCTCTTTGGCATGGGCTGGGGGCTCGCCGGGTTGTGCCCCGGACCCGCCATTGCGTCGCTTAGCTACGGCGGTGTGGGTGGCCTTGTATTCCTTGCAGCGATGCTGCTAGGCATGGGCGCGGCGCCGCGAATTGGGGCGCGCCTCGACCGATTAGCGGAGACCAGTTGAATGGACGTGCGCCAACTCACCGAGACTTACAGCGTCAGCCCACAGATCGCAGTTGAGGACTTGGCAGGCATTGCCGAAGCAGGCTTCACCACCGTGATCTGCAACCGTCCGGACGAGGAGGTGCCGCCCTCTCACCAGGCCGCAGCGATTGCCGCTGCGGCGGAGGCACAGGGCCTGACCTTCCAGCTTCTGCCGCTGACGCATCAGACGATGACGCCGGACAATATCACGCGCCATCGCGCCTTTATCGATGGCTCGGAAGGCCCGGCGCTGGCCTATTGCGCCTCAGGCACCCGGTCGACGATTGCCTGGGCCCTGGGTCAGGCGGGCGACCTGCCAGTTGAGGAAATTCTGACCCGCGCCACCAAGGCCGGTTATGATCTGGACCGTTTGCGCCCTGCCCTGTCCTAGAGACAGGGCGCAACTTGGGCGAGATTTGATGGCCGTCGACTTTCAGAACGTTCACGCTAAAGTTGAAAGATTCTGGATGCGGCAAATGCCTGTTTGACCCGCCTGTTCGGTGCCTTGGACCCGGCAGGCCATGCGCCAGACCTGTCATCAGCTGTCGCTCAGGTTCGGCAGATCCGTCATGGGCTGGGCCAGTTCAGCCATTGGATCGATCATATCGGGCAGGTCTGGCAGACCCGGTGCGCCGTCCGATCCATCGCCGCCCAAATCCTCCAGCGGCGGCAGTCCGGCCAGTTCGGATATCTCTGCAGCGGCGGCTTCGGGCGCCATGGCGTCAAAGCCCGACCCATCGTCGAGACCGGGCAGACCCGTGTCCAGCCCGTCAAGATCCTGAAAACCGTCGCCCGGCGCGGCCTGGTGCGCACCAAAGTCGTCACCCAACCCCATCGGACCCGCCAGACCGGCGCCATTGCCCTGGGCCCGGGCGGTGGCATGCGCTGTAAAGCTGTCTTCGAGCGGGGGCGGCTTGTGTCCCACCGGGTTCAGACGGACGGCACGAAACCCGTCCGCCTGGCCGAGGCGTGCGGTGGCTACACGGCGCCCGTCGATTGAAATCAGATCCGTTTTGTCCATGCGGGCGTCGAGCAGCGGCAGCACCTGCCCGACCTGCAGTTTTTCCAACGCGTCAAGCGGCAAAGAGAGACGCGCCAGCACGGCGCGCAGCTCCGCCTTGACCACAAGGGCGGTGTCTTTCATCAACGGCCGTTCGGTCGGATCATGATCCGGCTCTTCCTGCTCCGGCGGCGGCGCGTCGGGCAGCAGAAAGATCATCCGGCCCTGATGGGCGCCAACGGCGATATCCACCGTCAGTTCGGCGCGCAGATAGCTTTCCGCGTCAAACGGCAGTAGCAGCGCGCGCACATCCGGCACGCGTCTGTCCACACGCAGAGCGCTGAACACGGTCGTGTCCCGCATTGCCTTGAGAAGGTCATCGATCAGGGGCGCGGCCAGAGCGGCGTCTGTGCCGGTCAGGGACCGCTCTGCCGAGATGTCGTCCGCGACGGCCCCAAGCGTCTGATGTTGCACAAGTGCGGAGACCAAAACCGGATCCATCAGGACCCCGGCGCGCGACAAGTGAGGCGCGCAGAGACCCAGAAGCAGCCACCCATTGTCCAACCCGTCCGCCAGTTCGACCGAGTTCATGCGCCTTTGGTTGGCACCGATCAGGTTCAGCGCCATCCCCAGCGTATCGTCGGCAACCCTTGGCAACGCCTTTCGAAAGCCCCGCAGCAAGGCCAGATCCGCAGGCGCAGCCGCTTCGCGTCCATTTGCCAGTTTGCGCCTGACGCCCGTGGCCATGCCAGTTCCCGCTGCCCAGTTCCGATCTGCAAGAGCCTCTTGTCGCGGCCGAGCCGCCAGAGGTGTCTGCCTGTCCTAGCCCGCGCAGGGTTACGATCCGATTACCGCCAGTGCTCTGAGCCGCCGGCACGGCGGGTCCCACACGAGTGCGACCGCGGATCACGGCGATCCTGCCTGTGTCTTGAGCACATCCACTGCGGCAAGGTTGACGGCGCCATGTGCACACCAGTTCGACAAGGCGGCCCCGCTCAGCGCGCCGCGCGTTGTGTCACTGTCAGAAAGGACCGAGCGCGGACCCACCTGCGGCCCTTGTTCGGACGCTTTTTGCATCGCGATGCGCACCTGAACGTCAAAGCGTTGCACCGGCTGCGCCAGACGCAGGATCAGATCCGTAGGGCCCTGAGTCGAAACGTTTTCGATTTCAACAGGTTGCCAGCGGTTTCTGTGACGAAGCACCTCGATCCCACAGGCGCCCGGATCACGGACGGGTCCGTCCTGGCGAAGCCGCAGCGGCTGAACCGGGACATGGAACTGCAGCCGGAGCAGACGCGGGCGCACCCGCTCCGCCGCCCGCAGATGCAAGGGGAGCGCCGCATGCCCGGCCAGCCGCAATGCACAAAATTTTCCGATCATTTCGCCCAAATGCCGATAGCTTTTGGAGGTCAAATGGACCTTGTCGGAAAACGCCCATTGATACTTGGGCCCCGCGCACAAGCCGTCCTCTTCAACACAGCCGAAGGCCAATTGCGCAAGCGCCACATCCGACACCCGGCCCTGCCGGATCTTGCCGATCTGGGTGACGGCCAGAAAGGGCGCCCGGGGCTGGCCCGTGATCGCCGCAATGTCCTTCTGCAGATCCGCGCGCAGACTGTTCAGAAACCCTGCGTAGACGGGCTGCGCGACGGCGCTGTCGCTTTCGCCATGCACCATCGAGACAAACGGCACGACCGGTGACAGCCCGGCCTGCGCCGACAAGCGTGTATGGGCGGCCACGGCGCGCAACAGATTGTCATACGGCGCCGTCCCGCGTTGCAGCCGGGCATATCCCGTATTGCCCACCCCATGGGCCGAGATCACGTAGCGGGCGGGCGCGCCGCAATCGGATTTGCAAAGCTGCGCGGCCAGGGCGCTCAGATGGGTTTCGTGAAAATGCGGCCCATGGGAGCGTTCCTGCGCCGGGCAAAGCGTCGCGACCTGTTCCTCCGATAGCTGCTGATCGACCGATCGGGCCGAGGGAATAACCCCTTGCCCGTCCATTGGCCGCACACCACCGTTGAACATCAGGATTCCGGGCGGCAGATCGCCGGTGGCTGTGAGCACCGTGCCGCCCCGATCATAGCCAAGACCCAGGCTCTGACCGAGTTCGGGGATATGCCAGCTTTCCGCCTTGGACATCTGTTCAGGTTCCATTGGGTGCGCGCGGGTGTGATATGCGCGGCGCTGCTGTGTCATATCCCCCGAACCAGCGCCAGATCAGACGGCTATTGCGCCGCGGTCTGCAACACCCGGGGCAAACTCACGCGGAAGGCCCCGCCGCCGCGGTCCGGCAGATACGTGACGTCCCCGCCCAGACGCGCCATGATCTCCCGGCAGATCGACAGACCAAGGCCTGCGCCGCCGGCCTTCTCCGATGCGACGCGGGCAAATTTCTCGAACACCATGGATTGGGCGTCGGACGGCACGCCGCTGCCATTGTCCACGAAATCGATGGCCAGAGCCCCGCCAATGTGGTGCACCGAGATGGTCAGCACGGGATTGGGCGCATCGCAATATTTCTGCGCGTTCGTGATCAGGTTGATAAAGACCTGTGTCAGTCGATCAATGTCCGAATGCAGCAGGACCTCTTCGTCCGCGCGTCTGCGGTGAACAGTCAGAGGCCGCTCCGCTCCGGTCAATGCGGTGGCTTCCGCAAGATCCAGAACGTCGGCCAGCGTGCCTTCGTTGAGGTTGAGGTGCACCTGGCCGCTTTCCAGCACGCTGAGATCGAGAAGATCGTCCAGAAGCCGCGTCAGCCGCACGGCTTCATCGAGAATGATCGCGGCATAGCGGCGTTTGTCCTGCGGATCGATCGGCTCATCGTCGCGCAGGATTTCCGAGAATGCGCGAATGGAGGTCATGGGCGTGCGCAATTCGTGGCTGACCTGGCTCAGGAAGCCATCCTTTTGAAGAGAGATCTGGGTGAGCTTGTCATTGGCCTCGCGCAACTGCCGGGCAGTGCGGGCCAGCTCGGCCGATTTGGCCTCCAGCTGGTTGGAGTATTCAAGGATCTGCGCACTTTCATCCGCCACGGCCATCAGATCCTCAACCGACACCGACGAGCCTCCCACGATCTGGCCAACCATCGCATGGGCTGCCGCTGCGCCGACCGAGCCCCCCAGTTCCCGCTCCAGCCGCGACAGGAAGTCGGGTGTCGGATTGGGCAGATGGCCCGAAACCCCCTGACGCTCTGCCTCACGCTGAAACAGGCCCTGTGCCTGGGCCGCGCCCAGGATGCGCTGCGACATGATCATCAGGTCTTCGGATTGCGCCGACGACCGTGTCCAGCCCCGTGGCCCCGCCGAGTGATCAAAGACGTTTACAAATTGCGCGCCCTGAAGACGTTCCAGCGGCGAGGGAAAGGTAAAGAGCGAAACCAGGCAGAAGACCGCCGTGTTGAGCGACAGGCTCCACATCGCGGAATGCACAATCGGGTCGAGGCCGGACACGCCAAAGAGCGCATAGGGCCGCAGCCAGGCCAGCCCAAATAGCCCCTCGGACAACACAGACGGCGGGATCAGTCCCGAGCCCAACCCCGGGAGCAGCGCTGTATAGAGCCAGATGGCGAAGCCCGTGATCAGCCCGGCCATGGCCCCGGCCCGGCTGGCGCCGCGCCAGAAGATGCCGCCGACCAGGGCGGGCAGGATCTGGGCGATCCCGGCAAAGGAGACCAATCCGATGGAGGCAAGCGCCGTGCCGTCTCCGGAGAACTCGAAGTAGAAGTACCCCAGAGCGATGATCCCGGCGATCGAGGCGCGCCGCGCGCCCAGTACGATGCGCCGCACGTCCCCGGAAAAGCTCGCCCCGTCCCGGCGCAGGCTGAACCAGATGGGCATGACCACATGGTTGGAGACCATGGTCGACAACGCCATCGCGGTGACAATGACCATCGAGGTGCCCGACGAGAACCCGCCCAGAAACGACAGCATCGCCAGGCCGTTGCGATCCTCGGCCAGCGGAACCGTCAGCACGAACAGGTCCGGATTTGCGCCGCCGGGCAAAAGATCAAGACCCACCACGGCGATCGGCAATACGAACAGGCTGATCAGAAGCAGATAGAGCGGAAAGGCCCAGGCGGCCGTTTGCAGATGCCGTTCATCGTCGTTTTCGACGACCATCACCTGAAACATGCGCGGCAAACAGACAAAGGCGGCGGCAGACAGAAAGATGATCGTGGTCCAGCGCCCGCCATCCATCTGCCATTCGCCAATGCGCGAGTCGTCAATCCGCGCCAGGGTCTCGCTGACCCCGCCGGAGACGCCCCAGACCACAAAGACGCCAACCGCAATCAGCGCGAAGAGCTTGACCATCGCCTCCAGCGCCACGGCGGTCACGACACCATAGTGGCGTTCGTTGACGTCCAGATTGCGGGTTCCGAAGAGAATGGCAAACACCGCAAGACCGGCTGCGGTCCAGAAGGGAATACCGCCTGTGACGTCACCAGGCAGACCATCGCGCCCCGCAAAGATCTCGAATGACAGTGTGATGGACTGCAGTTGCAGCGAGATGTAGGGCGTGATGCCGACCACCGCGAGCAGGGTCACCACAACCGCCAGGGTATTGGATTTTCCATAGCGCGCCGAAATCAGGTCAGCGATGGAGGTGACACGCTGGCTGCGCCCGATCCGCACCAGCTTTCGCAGCCCCCACCACCAGCCAATGATGACCAGCGTGGGCCCGATATAGATGGTCACGAACTCCAGCCCCGAAGAGGCCGCGTAGCCCACGGCGCCGTAAAACGTCCAGGCCGTACAATAGATCGACAGCGACAGGGTGTAGACCATCGGAGAGCGCAGCCACGGCGCGTTCCCGCCGCGCGCCCTGCGGTCGGCCCAGAACGCCACGGCAAAGAGCAGCGCAACATACGCCAGGCAAACAAGGATCAGGATATTCAGCGTCGCCATGGCCGCCTCCGATCAGATCCTGTCGCCTGCAACGGGCTCTTGGTCCTCCGCGTCCTGCCAGTCGCGTGCAGCGCGGCTGAGCAGAGCAGAAATCAGGATCAGCAGGGCCCAGGCGCCGAAAATGTAAAGAAAGGCCGATGAACTCGCCACGCCGGGCTGGGCCAGGTCGGGTTTGGGCCACAACAATGGGGCCAGGAACAGCACGGCGCCAAGGATCGGCAGGACCCGGGCCGCGTCCATCATCCGGCGGCGGCGATAGCTGCGGCGCTCCAGAAAAACCGGCGGGCGATTGGGCCGGCCTGCCTCCGGCGGACGGATCCGCTCAGAGACAACCGGATCGCCGCCGCTCACCGATCCGGCCTTTCAGCCACAAGATCGCGCACGGCATCGAGCACCTCGATGTTCGAAAACGGCTTGGTCATGAACCGGCTGGCGCCTGCGCGCTCGGCCATATCGCGGTCCCGCGACTGGCCGCGTGCGGTCAGCATCAGGACCGGCAAGGTCTTGAATTCTGCCAGAGCACGCAAGTCGCTGAGAATGTCCATGCCGCTTTTGCCAGGCAGCATCATGTCCAGAATCACAAGATCCGGCGAGACCCTCTGGATGACCTGCACCGCATCCGTCCCGTCCGCGTGGGTATCCACCCGCCACCCGTCGCGTGACAGCAAAAAGCGAATGGCCTCAATAATATTTGGTTCATCCTCGATCAGCAGAACGTGTCGGCTCATCCATTCGTCTCCTCCCGCAGGACCACACACTGATCCCTCTGTGCGCCCATCATAGCGGGCAGGCTATCCGTCCGCTTTGGCATAAGTCAAAACTCTTCCGTCAGGATCGACGGCTCGCGCCGCGCCGGACAGGCGCCTCTTGGGCAGACCCGGCAAGAGCTGCCCACCGGATCGGGTGCGCGCTCGTCCGCCCCGCCTGGCATGCGCTGGACCAGCATGGTGGCCTGAATCAGCGGGTCCTGATTGAACGCCCGCGCGCCAATGGGTTGAGCGATGGCGAAGGCGTCAAAGACCGTGGCCGCCCGGCTTTCCTGTGTCAGAAGCCGCCGCAACGGTGTCAACGGACGGGACAGGGCCGCGTAGAGCGGCCAAAGCGGGCAGCTGGCGCCAAGTCGCGGCATGGCAAAACCGTCGACCGGTTTGCGAAAGACAACCGCGCCCGCAGCGTCACAGACGACCAGTCCGACCGGGTCCGACAGGGTCCCGCCCGGCAGGGCCGCAAGGCGGCGCAGGACCGAGGCGAGATCGGTGCCGAAAATCTCAGCCAGGACGATCGGGGCAATCCCCACCTTGTCCAGAGCTTCCGACATCCGCTCCAGCGGCATCCGGCGGGCGTCTGCGGCATATCGGGTCAGCATGTCGCCTGCGATCTGACGCGCGGCGCCTGTGGTCAACTCGCCGGCCTGCTGGACCAGAGGCGCAACCTCGGCGCCGGGTTCTTCGAGCTGCGGGAAGTGATAATCCGCGCCAGCCACGAAAGCTTCGAGCTCTTCCTGCGGTACCCCGCGCCGCTCTTCAGCGGCACCGCTTTCGTCCAGATAGTCCACCAGCGCCTTGCAGCTTTCGGCCAGCCGCAGCGAATCCTCATTGAGGTTTCGGTGGAACCGGTTGCGCCACTCACGTTCCAGCTCGCCCGGCTCCGCCAGGATCGAGGCAGTCGACCGGATCGCGGCCGCGGTCGACAACAATTCATGCATGGACGCGGCCAAATGCGGGTCATGGGTGAGCCGGTCAGACAGGATCTCCACCGTGCGCTCTAGCGAGGCAATCCGGCGATGGGCCCGTGCCAGCACTTCGGCCCAGGCCGGGAACCGCCCGGCAAATTCATCGGCCCGGTCGGTTTCATCGGCGGTGATATCGGCATCCGCGGCGGCCTCGCGCAACGTGGCGATCAGGGTCGCCTCGGCGCCTTCGGTCAGAGTGGACGGTTCGACCGACAGGGCCTGGGCGATATTGACCAGAAGTTTGCCGCCGATTCTGCGGCGATTGTGTTCGATGAGGTTCAGATAGGAGGCCGAAATTCCGATCTGGCGTGCCAGATCGGCCTGCTTGAGCCCCGCCATTGAGCGCCGTTCCCGGATCCGGCTGCCGGTTAAGGATTCTCGCGCCATCCTGTATGTCTGCCCCCGCGCTGCCTTTCCTACGTCTTCCCAAGGGCTTTCTGCCGTGCAGCATAAGGTTTTTTACAAAAGCCCAAGAAGCTTGTGTAATTATTTACAAAATTCTTCTTCTTTTCAAGGCACTTATTGCAACGTTTTCAATCCCTGCGAATACTGGCGCGGCACATAGGTGCCTAGGCCAATGCGGTTGGGGAGCCCAACGG
>JBCDEC010000172.1:0-9833 GCA_039179965.1 Pseudomonadota bacterium | reverse complement strand
CCTCGGATTAGCTCACCTCTATAGACGACTCAAGGAGAACTGTCCCGTCGCCTACGTGGCCGGCTGGCTCTACTGGATCGGTGTCCAGATGCCGATGACCCCGCGCTGTGGCCGCGACCGACTCTTCCTCGGAGATGGATAAACATGGACGTCAACACACTCAGAACTGAGGCCGATCGCGTTCGCCGCGAGCGATTCATCCACTACGGGATCATGGGTGTTCTCCTGCTCGTGGTGGTTCTTCAGCAGTTCAACATCAACGCCTCGCGTGAGCGGATCGTTCTCGAGCCACCGTTCCGCGCAATGACAACCGGGTTTTTCACCGATGAACGCTGCTTTTGGCATGGTGGCGGGAATTACGCCTTCACCTTGCCTGTTGGCGGGCTGGTCCAGCCGATGATGGCCGGCCTGCCGGAAAATCCCGAGACCAAACGCCGGTTGAAAAACCTGATGGAGGTCACCGGACTGATCCGGGACCTTGACACGCGCAGTGCCGCGCCCGCCACGCGGGAGGATCTGCTGCGGGTGCATCCGTCATCCTATCTGGATGCCTTTCAGGAGCTCTCGGATGCGGGCGGCGGCGAACTGGGCCGCCGCACCCCGTTCGGTCACGGTGGCGCGGAGATCGCCGCGCTGTCCGCCGGTCTCGCCAAGGCTGCGGTCGCGGCGGTGGTGACCGGCGAGATGGCCAATGCCTATGCCCTGTCGCGCCCGCCCGGACATCATTGCCTGCCGGATTTTCCAAATGGATTCTGCCTGTTGGCCAATATCGCCATTGCGATTGAAGCGGCTCAGGCAGACCATGGCCTGGGCCGGGTCGCCGTGGTGGATTGGGATGTGCATCATGGGAATGGCACCGAGGCGATCTATTACGAACGCGACGACGTCCTGACGATCAGCCTGCATCAGGAAGGCAACTACCCGCTCGACAGCGGCTATCTCAGCGATCGGGGCGCCGGTGCCGGATTGGGGCACAACATCAACGTTCCACTGCCTGCAGGCACCGGCCACAGCGCCTACCTCGCGGCCATGGACAAAATTGTCGTACCAGCCATTAAGCGCTTTGATCCGGACATGATCATCGTGGCCTGCGGGTATGATGCGGCGGTGGTTGATCCCTTGGCCCGCATGCAGGCCACGGTGGAGACCTTTCGCGAGATGACTTTGCGACTGAAGTCCACGGCACAGTCGTTGTGCGACGGAAAACTCGTGCTGGTCCATGAGGGCGGGTATTCGGAGGTCTATGTGCCGTTCGCCGGTCACGCCACCATCGCCGCGCTGGCCGGCAGCGCCATCGACGCGCCGGATCCACTGGCCGAGACGGTCGCCGTGCGTCAACCTCGGGGGCGGTTCGAGGCGTTCCTGCTTGAGGAAGTCGGGCGTCTGGCCGATGAGATCTTTGCCACGCCCTAGGCCAAGGGCCCGTTGATCCTTTTGGCGCGGGCTGGACAGGTTTCCGGACGGCCAGCAGACGGCCCGCAGGCATAATGGGTTTGCTTCCGGGACCTGCGACACTTTGCAACCCGGCCCCCTCCAACATGGGACATCAGGACCGCATCATTTCGCCGGCCCGGATCGCCCGAAAACAGACCCCCGGGTCTCGTCGCAGTCCAAAGGTTTGATATGCCGGGGATTTGGGGCCAGTGTTGCAAGACGAACCGGACCCAAGCTCAGACCCCCAGCGGCACGCCTGTGCGCGTCTTCGTGCTTTTGGGGTCTTGAAATCCGATACACGGAGGAAGAGATAGGGGCAGTCCGATGTAAAAAGGCGTTACATGCCATGCCCGCTCCCAATCCCGCCGCGCTCGACTTTCTGCTGACCCGTCGCTCGCGCCCCTACAAGACCCTCGCCGCGCCAGCACCCGACCGCGCGGCCCTGGAGCCGATCCTGACCGCCGCCATGCGCACGCCCGATCATGGCAAGCTGGAACCCTGGCGGCTGATTGTTCTGCAGGCCCCGGCGTTGCGCCGCCTCTCATCCCTCGTCGCCACACGCGGCGCGGCGCTGGACAAGTCGGAGGAGGATATCGTCAAGGCCCAGCAGGCCTATGAACTGAGCCCTCTCGCCGTGGTGGTGGTCGAGGTGCAAAAGCCTTCCGCGAAAATCCCTGCGGTGGAAAAGACCTATGCGGCGGGCGCGGCTTGCCTGGCCCTTCTCAATGCTGCGCTGGCGACGGGTTGGGGCGCCAACTGGCTCTCCGGCTGGCCCAGCCATGACCGCACCTTTTGTGTCGACGGACTCGGGCTTGGGGCGGATGAAACGGTGGCGGGTCTGATCCATATCGGCACCGAAACCTCGGTCCCGCCCGATCGCCCGCGGCCCGATCTTGGCGCGATCACGTCCTGGGTCGACGCGTGATCGTCACCGCGCTCCTGCGCGCGTTGGCCCAGGCCGGAGACCCGCGCTTTCGCAAGGTCCTGTTTCTGGGCGTCGGGCTGACCCTGGCGTTGCTGGCCGCGCTTTATGCGGTGGTCTTCTTCGGCGTCTCGTGGCTGGTCGGTGACAGTGTGACCCTGCCCTTCATTGGCACGGTCGCCTGGGTCAGCACGCTGATGAGCTGGGGATCGCTCGTCATGATGATGGGCCTGTCGGTCTTCTTGATGATCCCTGTGGCGGCGGCCATGTCCTCGATTTTCCTCGATCAGGTGGCCGAGGCGGTCGAAGAAGAGCACTATCCGGAATTGCCGCGTGTGGATGCGGTGCCGCTGATCGACGGGATCATCGATGGTCTGGGAATGCTGGGCGTGCTGCTCGTGGCCAATGTTCTGGCCCTTGTGCTCTACCTGATCTTTGCGCCACTGGCGCCACTGATCTTTTATCTGATGAACGGCTACCTTCTGGGGCGGGAATACTTCACCCTCGTCGCCATGCGCCGGATCGGGCGTGGCAACGCCAAACGCGCGCGCAAACGCCATCTGGCGACGATCTGGGCCGCCGGCACGCTGATGGCGGTGCCGCTGACCATTCCGTTCCTGAACCTGCTCGTGCCAATCTTTGGCGCCGCCGCCTTCACGCACATCTATCACGGCCTGGCACAAACCGACCCCAAGCTGTCGGAGCAGGTCTGAGCCCAATCAGGCGCGCAAGCACAAGGCCCCGGTGCGCCGGTCGGGCGGAGCGCATGGGTGGGCGGGTGGGCGGTTCGCCGGATCGGCGTGCCGGGGCCGGATCAGTCCAGAGGCGGCATCCTGTTGAACCAGTCGATGTCGCGCACGGTGATCCAGCCAGAGACGATGATTGTCGCGATGATCGCCCAGATCACGGCCGCCGCGACGGTTGTGATGATCGCCTTCTTCTTGAGATGATGATGCTCTGGCGCCCCAGCATGGGTGCCCGGAACAACCTCGCCCACATCGCCTTGTGTCTCGATGCGAATGGGCAGCACGACAAAGAAGGTCAAAAACCAGATCACCACAAATAGGACCAGGGCTGCAGTAATGGACATGGGCTCAGACCTGCTCCAATTCGACGAGACAGCCGTTGAAATCCTTGGGGTGCAGGAAGAGAACCGGCTTGCCATGCGCGCCGATCTTCGGATCTCCCGACCCCAGAACGCGCGCTCCACTGGCCGTCAGATGATCCCGTGCCGACAGGATATCCTCCACCTCATAGCAGATGTGGTGGATACCGCCGGATGGATTTTTCTCCAGAAAACCGGTGATGGGGCTGTTCTCGCCCAAAGGGTACAGCAATTCGATTTTGGTGTTTGGCAGATCAATAAACACCACCGTCACACCGTGATCCGGCTCGTCCTGTGGGGCGCCCACCGATGCACCCAGGGCCGAGCGGTACTGATCCGCCGCCGCCTCCAGGTCAGGCACGGCGATGGCCACGTGGTTGAGGCGTCCGATCATGCGCGTCTCCAAGATCCCTTTGCTCTGGTTATGGCACAGCAGAAAGCAGGGGCAAGGGTCCGGCGTCATTAACGTAGCATTAGCAATGAAAATCGTAGCATCGCTCTCAACCACAGATCGGAGGACAGCCCATGCCCGAGACACATCTATATGGCCCGCTGCAACTGGCGCCGACCCCGTCACGCCCGCTGCTGGGTGTCACGGTCCTGGTGGTCGAAGACAGCCGATTTGCCTGTGAGGCGCTTCGATTGCTGTGTCTGCGCAGCGGTGCGCGGGTGCGGCGGGCCGATTGCCTGAAATCCGCCCGCCGGCATTTGCGCGTCTATCGGCCTTCGGTCATCATCGTCGATCAGGGCTTGCCGGATGGATCGGGGCTCGACCTGATCCGCGAATTGATCAGCACATCGCCCCGTGTCCCGGTGATCCTTGGCACGTCCGGCGACCGCGATGCCGAAGATGCGGCCCTGGATGCAGGCGCGGATGGGTATCTGCCCAAGCCGATCGAATCCCTTGCGTTCTTTCAACAGGCTGTTGTCGCCCGCATGCCCGAAGATCTGCGCCCCGTCGGCCTTGGTCTGCCGTCAGACGAACTCATCCGGCCCGATCCGATTGCCTATCAGGACGATATGGCCCATGCCGCAGATGTGCTCTCTGATATTGAGGACACAAAGGCGCTCGACTATGTCGCCCAGTTTGTCGGCGGCGTGGCGCGCAGCGCGGCGGACGAACCGCTGGCCAAAGCCGCACAGGAACTCGCCGATGCCCGCAAAAACGGACGCCCGGTTGCGTTTTTTGCCGCACAGGTGGCCGGTCTGGTCCAAACCCGTCTGCAAGATCGCCGGGTGGTCTGACAATGCACATCAGCGAGATAAACATCGGCGCCTTGATGGCGATCGGCGCACTTTTGATCCTGATCTATTGCGTGGCCTTCCTTTCCGCCCGACGCATCCGCGCCGCGCGCGCAGCCAGCGGCCAGGATCGGCTGATCCCGCGTGCCAGCAAGGCGCGCCGCACGGACACTCCGAACAAATAGAGGGACGTCCCTCTCGTGTATCGGACGACCCGGCTCATTTGGAACGCGCGACGGTCTCAACCGGTCAGAAGAGATCGCCCGCATTCGGGCCCATGTCCAACCCGGGAAAAACCATCTGCTCCAGGGTCGCCCGGTCGAGGCCGGTCGCCATGCCCAGCACCCAGGCCACCGGCGCACGGACATCGCCCGTCGGCCGCAGATCCCTGCGATCATACAGATCGACCTCGGCCAGCCCCGGCCAGTGCCCCAGAACGCGCCCGCCCCGAAGCGCGCCGCCGGCCAGAAACATCGCCCCGCCCGTTCCGTGATCGGTGCCGCCGGTGCCGTTCATCCGCGCTGTGCGACCAAACTCCGTCATCGCCAAAACGGCGGTCCGGGACCAGACCTCGGGACCCGTGCCCGTCTTCAGTGCCAAAAGCGTCTCCGACAGGCGGCCCAGCGCCGTGCCCAGATTGCGCGCCTGATGTGCATGTGTGTCCCACCCATTCAGCGAGAAGGCAGCAACGCGGGTCTCACCGCGCAACCGGTTCGCAACGAAATCGGCAACCTTGACATGCTGCGCCCCGCGCGCGGCAGCGCGCATCGTGGAGTCCATGCTCTCCCCCGCGCCACTGAGCTCACCTCCGCTGTGCGACAGGTCGATGGCCTCGCTGAGGGCCGCATGAAACGCCGGATCACTTTCCATGACCAGTTCCGCCAGGCGCAGCGCCTGCGGCGACAGGGTCAGCGCGGCGTCCGGCGTCCAGTCCGCCACAGGTGCCTGCCCCATCAGAACCTTCATCTCACCCCGACCGACCGCATAGGCGGTCTCGGCCGCGACGCCGGGCACATGCTGGAGCATACGGTTCAACCAGCCGCTGCGGTCAGGAACGAGGCTTTGCGTGCCGGCCTCCAGAATGTCCTGCCCGTCGAAATGGCTCCGCTTGTCGCGATACGGGGTGGAGACCGCATGCACCACGCCCAGATCGCCGTCGTGCCATAGCGGCATCAACTCGGAGAGCGCGGGGTGCAGTGCAAACCCGCCCTCCAGATCCAGGTCCGCGCGGGCTTCGCCAGCAGCCTCGGGGCGCAGCGCCGCGAAACCCGGGTCCCCGACCGGGCGCACCGCGTCCAGCCCGTCCATACCGCCGCGCAAAACAATGACCACGACCCGTGTGTCCCAGGGCGCCGCAGCCAGGCTGACCGGTGTGATCAGCGGGCTTGCCGCCGCCGAACACCCCAAAAGCGCGGACCGGCCCAGAAAAGCGCGACGTGAGAGGGGGCGTGACATCCAGATCTCCTAACGACGCTGAAAACCGGGAGAGGAGAGCACAAGACCAATCGCTTCAGACCGGGTCTCAGCGGCGTTCGCGGCAAAGCGCACGGGCTCAGAGGCAAAGGGACCCAGCGCCTGATCGACAAAGATGCGCGGGTCCGGCAGGTCCGGCACAAAGCCCTGCGGCGCCGCCATCGCCCATTGCAGGCGCGTCGCAAGGCTTTGCGGGGTGATCCAGGCCGCGTCCTCCTCGGGCCAGCCGTCCGGACCACTGGGCGCGCGCCAGGTCTGGCCCATGACCGAGAGCGGCACAAAAAGGCGCAGTCGGATCTGACGATAGGACATGGATTGGATCGGCTCGCCCGTCAGGCCCAGCGCCCGGAAGGCCGAAGCCATGAAATCAAAGGGCGGTTTGACGTTGGCCGGGGCCGGATCCCAGGCCAAGGGATGCTCAAGCAAAGCGGCGTAGACCGCCATGAGATCCCCGCCGGTGTCCAGGTAGCGCGCCGCCAGATGGGCCACCAGCGCAGGGTCGGGTGTGTCGCTGACAAAGTGCACCGCCAGTTTTCGCGCGAGGTGGGCGGCAGTTGCCGGATGCAGCGCCAGATCGGTGAGCGCGGACCGGATGGTCTCGAGGCTCGGCTGATCGGGATAGGTGATCCCCAGGATCGTTTCCGAGCCCGGTTCCGCCCGTGTTTCGATGAACTGGCGACCATGGCGCGGACGGTAGGTGATACCGGTCAAAAGCTCCGCCAATTGCCGGACATCGTCTTGCGTATAGGGTCCACCCACGCCGAGCGTGTGCAATTCCATGATCTCGCGGGCCAGGTTTTCGTTGATGCCCTCGAGGCGGGGCTGTCGGGCCGCCGCAAGGCTGTTGGGGCCCACGGACGTCAATTGATCGAGGTAGTTCATCATCACCGGATGCGTGGTCGCGGCGATAAGAAGATCCGCGAACCGACCGGTCACATGCGGGCGGATGGCGGTTTCGACAAAGATCGAGTTGGCGTAGCGCAGCAATTCGGACTTGCCGATCGCCGTGAAATGATCCGCCCAGAAGCTCACCAGACGTTCGCGAAAACCGCTGGGCGTCTGAGCCCACCGCAACAGCGTGTTGGTTGCCCATTGACCGCGCGCCTGTGCGGTGGCGCGCACAGCGGCCCGCACCTTGTCGCGCGCCGCATCCCGCCGGGCGGGATCGCTGGTGTTCCGCAATTGTCGTTTCAGGACCCGAAGATCCAGGATCCGCTCGTTGAACACCTCGAAGTCTTCGATCGGAAACCGGCGCGCGATGCGGTCGGGCGCATCCAGAGCGTCGATCAGAGCGCTCGCGCTCTGCGGCGGCGCCAGCACGGGCGACAATCCACATCCAAACCGGATCTCTGCGAGTTCTGGTGAAAAGGCCAGCGTCCGTGTCCTGTTTCGTTCAACCTGTCACACCAGATAGGGGAGCTGAGCCGCGAAGTCACCTCGCGCGCGGCAAATTGCATTTGGCAATGGACGAGATTTTTCGTCGAAAAATCGCGAGAGAGAGTTTTCGGCGAAAACTCTCAGACGCTGGTCAATCGTCCTGTGGAATGACTCTCAGGCCGAGTTCCATCAACTGATCGGCCGTTGGATCGGACGGCGCGCGCATCATCAGATCCTCGGCCCGCTGCGTCATCGGGAACATGATGACCTCGCGGATGTTTGCCGTATCGGCGAGCAACATAACGATCCGGTCGATCCCGGCCGCGCAGCCGCCATGCGGAGGAGCGCCAAACTGGAACGCGGTATAAAGTCCGCCGAACCTGCTCTTGACGTCGTCCTCATCATATCCTGCAATTTCAAAGGCCTTGAGCATCACGTCGGGCTTGTGGTTGCGAATGGCGCCCGACACCAGCTCGTAACCATTGCAGGCAAGATCGTATTGGAATCCTTTGACCGCGAGGGGATCTCCCTCCAGCGCCGCCATTCCGCCCTGCGGCATGGAAAACGGGTTGTGCTCGAAATCGATGCGACCGGTGTCTTCGTCCTGCTCGTAGATCGGAAAATCCACGATCCAGGCAAAGGCAAAGCGATCTGCGTCGGTCAGGTTAAGTTCGGTTCCGATGACATCACGCGCCTTGCCGGCGACGCGTTCAAAGACCTGCGGTTTTCCGCCGAGGAAAAAGGCCGCGTCTCCAACGCCAAGATCCAATTGCTGACGGATGGCTTCTGTCCGCTCGGGTCCGATATTCTTGGCCAGCGGCCCGGCCGCCTCCATTTCCCCATTGGTTTCGCGCCAGAAGATATAGCCCATGCCCGGCAGGCCTTCTTTCTGGGCGAAGGCGTTCATACGGTCGCAGAACTTCCGCGACCCGCCGCCCGGCGCCGGAATGGCCCGGATTTCGGTACCTTTTTGTTCAAGCAGCTTGGCGAAGATGGCAAAGCCACTGCCGGCAAAGTGATCCGACACACCCTGCATCTTGATCGGATTGCGCAGGTCGGGCCTATCCGTGCCGTACCAGAGCGCCGCATCCTTATAGGAGATCTGCGGCCAGTCCAGATCCACCTTGCGGCCACCGCCAAACTCTTCGAAGAGTCCGGCCAGCACCGGCTGGATCGTGTCAAAGACATCCTGCTGGGTGACAAAGGACATCTCCACATCCAGCTGATAGAAGTCGGTCGGAGACCGGTCGGCGCGCGGATCTTCATCGCGAAAGCATGGCGCAATCTGGAAATACTTGTCGTACCCCGACATCATGATCAGCTGTTTGAACTGCTGCGGCGCCTGGGGCAGAGCATAGAACTTGCCGGGATGCAGCCGGGAGGGCACCAGAAAGTCGCGCGCGCCTTCGGGAGAGGAGGCCGTGATCACCGGCGTCTGATATTCCCGGAAGCCCCGATCCCACATCCGGCGGCGAATGGAGGCGACCACATCCGCGCGCAGGGTCATATTGGCCTGCATCGCGTCGCGCCGCAGATCGAGGTAGCGATAGCGCAGCCGGGTCTCTTCGGGGTATTCCTGATCTCCGAAGACCATCAGCGGAAGTTCGCCGGCGCTGCCGAGCACATCCAGATCGCGCACGAAGACCTCGACCTCGCCGGTTGGCAGCTTGGGATTGATCAGGCTGTCGTCGCGTGCCTTCACCGTGCCATCGATGCGGATACACCATTCCGAACGGACAGACTCGACCGCGCTGAACACCGGGCTGTCAGGATCGCACAGCACCTGCGTGACACCGTAATGGTCGCGCAGATCGATGAAGAGCACGCCGCCATGGTCGCGCACTCTGTGCACCCAGCCCGAAAGACGCACGGTCTCACCGACATTCGCTTTGGTCAGGTCCGCGCAGGTGTGGGTGCGGTAGGCATGCATCAGGGTGGCTCCCAGGGTGCTGAAAAGTATCGCGCTGATACACATCGCGGGACCGGCGAAGTCAAGGTCACGGCGATGGCTTGCTTTCAAGTTTTGCGAAATCGTTAATTTCCGCTACTTTGTTTCCAAAGCAAATATACGGCAACAGCCATTTGGGGTGAGATCCATGTGGGACACAACATTCGATCGGATGATGACACGCCTGATCTTGGACGGCGAGCTGACGGTGACCTACCCCGACGGCAGCCGCAAACGATACGGGCCGGGCGGTGCCATTGAAACGGCGGTGCGCTTTACGGAGACCTCCACTCTGCGCCGCATCTGTCTGAACCCGGAACTCGGGTTGGGTG
>JBCDEC010000171.1:0-9842 GCA_039179965.1 Pseudomonadota bacterium | reverse complement strand
TGCGCAAAAGCGCCCGGCGCCTTGCCCTCGGTCACCCCCGCGTCAATCCAGCCCTGGGAGAAGAAGGGGGCAGCGATCTCGGACATTCGCGGATCAAAGGCGCCGTAGGCATCCATGACCGTCTTTTCCGCCTCGCCCCAGCCGATCTTGCGGTCGTCTTCCATGGGCAGGGGGGCGTTGCGGTCCCAGACCTGCATCCTGTCGAGCCCCAGCCATTTGCGTTTCAGCTCGTAATACCGGTGGCTGAGGCGCGGATAGGCCGAAACAACGGCGCTGCGCAGCGCCTCCACAACCTCGGGTTCGACGTGGTTTGACAAATGCCGGCCATGCTGTGCGGTCGGCATCTTGCGCCAGCGGTCGATGATTTCCTTTTCCTTGGCCTGCGTGTTGTGGACCCGCGCAAAGATCTTGACGTTGTCGCCCAGAACGCTGGCCACCTCGCGCGCAGCGGCTTCGCGCAGGCTGCGATCCTGCTCGGTCAACAGTGTCAACGTGCCTTCGATATTGCGCGTCTCTCCCGCAACGTCAAAGGTCAGTCCGGCGATGGTTTCGTCGAACAGCCGCTCCCAGGCGTCGCCCACGACGCCCAGATCATGCAGGAAGTTTTCCAGCTCATCTGACAGCTGATGCGGTTTCATCGCCCGGACACGGTCAAAGACAGGCTTGTATCGCGCCAGATCGGCATTCTGAGCAAACAGAGCCTCCAGATGGTCATCAGGCAAGCGGTTCAGCTCCAGTGTGAAAAACACCATGGGCGTGGAGAAGTTGGTGACCTTTTCCTGGCAGTCGGACATGAACTTGGCCCGGGCGGCATCGGTTGTCTTCTGATAGTACCGCAGTCCGGCGTAAGACATGATCCGGCCCATCTTGGTCGACAGCGCCTCGTTGCGCTGCACGCAGGTCAAAAGATCCGCCGCGCTGAGATCCGCCAGCTTGCCTTCATAGTCCGATGCAAAGGACGCGCAGCCCTGTTCGACAAACTCCAGATCGGCCTGCAGCGCTGGCGCATCCTCTCCGGCATAAAGATCATTCAGATCCCACACTGGCAGGTCGCCCAGCCCCCCGGATCCGGCCTCGGTCGCAACATCGCGGACAGGAAAGGGAAGATGAAACATGGGCTGGCCTCTTTCGTTGATTTGGCTGGGACCCTAAGCCCGGCCTGCGGTCCAGACAAGCGCCCCTGGCTTCTTCTTGGGTGAAATACTCCACACGACCGGTGCCACTTGTGTGAGCCCATTGGACAGGGGTATTTGGAAAAAGAAAGAAGCAGCAGGGCGGTGCCTTAGCCGTAGGTTTCCAGCATCTCCTGAAGGTCCTGGAAGGTATTGGCTTCGCCGACGGGTTTGTCCTTGCGCCATCGCGCCATCCGGGGAAAGCGCAGGGCAACGCCGGATTTGTGGCGGGGGGAGGCGTGGATGCCTTCAAAGGCGATCTCGAACACATGCTGGGGCGTAACCTGGCGGACGGGGCCAAAACGCTGCAGCGTGTTCTTGCGCACCCAGGCGGTGATGGCGCGGAACTCAGCGTCGGTCAGCCCCGAATAGGCTTTGGTAAAGGGGACCAGCGTGTCGCCGTTCCAGACCGCAAATGTGAAGTCGGTGAAGAGATTGGCACGCCGGCCATGGCCGGACTGGGCGTAGATCATCACGGCATCGATGGTCAGCGGATCCAGTTTCCACTTCCACCAATCCCCCTTTTTGCGCCCGGACAGGTAGGGGCTGTCGCGGCGTTTTAACATCACTCCTTCGGCATGCCTGCTCCGGGCCGTGCCGCGCGCCCGGGCCAGGTCGCTCCAGTCGGCGAACTCCACCTCGGGCGAGAGCCGGACCGGCGCATCACGCGGCAGGGCCGCGACCAGATCATGAAGGTGCGCGCGCCGATGGCCAAAGGCTGCGGCCCGGAGGTCTTCACCGTCACGTTCGAGAAGGTCATAGGCATAGAGGATGACGGGAGCGTCCTTGAGCAGCGTCCTGGGGACGGTTTTACGCCCGATCCGTTTTTGCAGGGCGTTGAAGGGCAGGGGGCGATCCTCCTTCCAGGCCAGGATTTCGCCGTCAAGCACCGTGCCCGAGGGCAGAAAATCCAAAGCCCGTGCCAGCTCGGGGAACCGGTCTGTCATCAGGTCTTCGCCCCGCGACCAGACATAGTGCCGCCCGCCGCGCAGGATGAGCTGGCCGCGAATGCCGTCCCATTTCCATTCCGCCAGCCAGCTCTCTGGCGCCCCCAGATCGCCCGGATCCTGGTCCAGCGCATAGGCGAGATAGAACGGATAGGGGCGGGAGGCGTCGGCTGCCGGGTTGCCCGCCTCGATCAGTGCCGCCCAGGACGTGGTCTGCGGGGTCCAGTCCCCCATAAGACGATGTGCCAGATCGGCCTCATCCCGCCCTGTGGCCTGGGCCAGTGCGCGGGTCATCAGTTTCTGAGACACGCCAATGCGGAAGCCGCCGGTGAGGAGTTTGTTGAAAAGGAACCGTTCGGTCGTATCCAGCTGGCCCCAGGCCGAGAGCACGGCCGATTTGCGCGCGTCTTCGGGCTGGGGCGCAAGCCCGATCAGCGTTTCGATCCAGTCCGTCAGCGAAGCCTCGGCGCGCCGGGTCGCGGGCGGCAGGATCAGTGCAATGGTTTCCGCCAGATCACCGACGATCGGATAGGCTTCCTCAAAGAGCCAAAGCGGCAGCCCGGCCTTTTCCGCCGCCCATTCCCGCAGTTTTGTCGTGGTCACCGCGCGTTTGGGACGGCGACCCGAAAAGAGGGCGACGGTCCAGAGCCGGTCCGTTTCGGGGGCTTCGCGCAGATAGTCGGCCAGAGCCGCCACTTTGACATTGGTCTTGGTGGTCTGGTCGATCCGGGTGAACAGGGCGGCGAACCGGTTCATGCCGGCGCACTTTCCAGGGTTTCGCCCTCAAACTCGGTCGGAACGATCTGCGCGTCGTAGCCCTGCGTTTCAAGCCAGCGGCGGAAAATCTCGGTGTAGCCATGGGTGACAAAGACAGTCTCGGCGCCGGTCTGCGCAATGGCGCTGTTCAGCCCGGCCCAGTCGGCGTGATCTGAGATGACAAAGCCACGGTCCGCCGCGCGTCGGCGGCGCACGCCGCGTAATTGCATCCAGCCCGAGGCAAAGCCGGTCGAGAGCGCCCCGAACCGGCGCGACCAGGTCGATCCGATGGCCGACGGCGGGCAAAGAACCAGGGCACCGGCGTGGTCCGCCGGTTTCGTCTCGGCGCTGACCAGGGTCGTTGACGGCAGATCATATCCTTGGGCGCGCAGGACTTCGGTGGTGTGCTCGATGGCACCATGGGTCAGGATCGGGCCCTGCGCAGGGTCGAGAAGCGACAGCAGGCGCTGGGCCTTGCCGAGCGCGTAGGCGCCCAGAATCGGGGTGCGCCCATCGGCGACAGACGCGGCCCACCAGGCCGAAAGATCGGCGGCCAGGTCGGTCTGATCGCGCCAGTGAAAGACCGGCAATCCGAAGGTACACTCGGAAATGAAGGCGTGACAGCGCACCGGTTCAAAAGGTTCGCTGAGCCCGTCGGGCACGGTTTTGTAGTCGCCCGAGACCACCCAGACCGCCCCGCCAACTTCGATTCGGATCTGTGCCGAGCCCGGGACGTGTCCGGCCGGGTGAAACGAAATCCCTGCGCCGCCGATCTGACGCGTTTCGCCATAGGCGAGCGTGTCGATGTTGATCTCACCCAACCGGCGGCGCAGCACGGGCGCGGCGGCATCGGTGGCCAGATAGTGGCCCATTCCGGGACGTGCATGATCGGCGTGACCATGGGTAATCAGGGCGCGGTCCACGGGGCGCCAGGGGTCGATATAGACATCTGCTGCCGGGCAGTAGATGCCGCGCTCGGTGAAGGTGAGAACCGGATCGGCCATGCGCCAAGCCTAGCGCCGCCGGGCTGGCGGTCCAGCGTTTAGGCGCTGCGCTGGGCGCTCGGGGCTGCCTCCGCGGCATCAAAATGCGCGACCAGCTGATCAAAGATCTGATTTCGAATGGCCGGAACTTCCATCAGCACCTCGTGCTCGGCATCCGGGACCACCTCCAGCCGGCCATTGGGCCAGGCCGCCATGCGGGTGTGGATCCGGTCCACATCGATGATCCGCTCGGCCGCGCCGACAAAGGTCAGGCAGGGCTGCGCGGGCGAGGGGCGGGCGGCCATTTCCCGGGTGACCTTGAGCGCTTCGCGCAGCCAGGTCAGGGTTGGTCCGCCGATTGCCAGTTCGGGATGGGCTGCGATCTGGGCGCGCATCATGTCAAACATCTCGGGGTCGCGCGTGAGCACGTTGTCGGCGAAGGGCCGGCTGGCCACGTAATTCTCATACCGCGTCGAGGGCGGCAGCTTGTGCCCAAAGCCCATCTTTGGACCGACCACCGCCAGGGTCCAGCCGATCTGGCGGACCACCGGCAGCATCGAGATCCCCCACATCGGACCGGTGAATGCATAAGAGCTTACGGGATAGCCCTGCATCGCTGCGGACAGCCCGATACCGCCGCCCATCGAATGGCCCAGCAGGTGATAGGGTTTGGGCAGGTCCAACGCCTCGGCCAGAGCCAGAGCAGCGTCGGCATCAAGAAGGTAGTCCGAGAACCTGTCGACATGGCCGACCCGGGTGTCAGGCACCAGCCGGTCGGCCAGGCCCTGACCGCGCCAGTCGACGGCCAGAGTGGCATAGCCGCGCTCGGCAAAGGCCTGGGCAGCGCCACCATATTTCTCGACATATTCGGTGCGCCCGGGAAACAGGAGAACCGTGCCCCGGGCGCCATCAACGGGCCATGCGGCGATGCGCAGGCGGACGCCGTCCGATGCTTTGACCCACCACGCGGTTCCGTCAGACGGACCCGGTGCGATATCGTCAAAGAGCGGCGCCGCCCGAAGATCCATCAGCTCAGGACCTGCGCCAGTTGCATCGCCACGCCCATATCGCCGTCAACAGCCAGTTTGCCGGTCATGAACGCGCTGGTCGGGTCGAGTTCCTGATTGAAGATCGACCGCACCGTGTCGACATCCGCGGTCAGCGTTACGTCAGCCTCGGCGTCAGAGATCTCTGCGCCGTCCGCTGTAATCAGGATCGCGCCTTCCTCGGTCACGTCCAGTTTGGCGGTTCCGCCAAAACTCGACTCTTCCAGGCGCGGCTGCAATTTCACCAACACTTCTTCAAGAAACTCGCTCATCGACCTTTATCCCCAAAATTGACGCAGCCGTGTCTGGAAATCCGACTGCAGGTGTTTACACTCACATACGTTATGGAACCAAGAAACTTCAAACTCAAAGGTGCCGTTGCGGTATTTGCGGCGGTTTCCTGTGGAGCGCTGGCGGCGATCAGTCCGGCCATTGCGCAAAGTGCTGCCGATGCTGACGCTGAGGTCGCTGTCCCCGAGACAACAGAGCTCGATCGTGACGCCGAAGAAGCGCTGCTGTTGAACCGTCTGGCCGCAGCCGATCCGGCCGAGGCTTTGCGGGTCGACCGTGAATTGCAGGCCCTGTGGCGCAAAAGCGGTTCTGCGGCGATGGACCTGCTGTTTTCCCGCGCCCGGGAGGCGCTGGAAGAAGAGGACCTGCGGGCCGCCATTGAGCATCTGACAGCGCTGACCGATCATGCGCCGGATTTCGCCGAAGGCTGGCATGCCCGCGCGACGGCGTATTACCGGGCCGACCTCTACGGACCGGCGGTTGCGGATCTGGAGCGCGCGCTTGCGCTTAATCCGAACAATTACCGCGCGATCTACGGTTTGGGCACGATTCTGGAGACCTTTGGCGACGAGCAAAGAGCCTATGAGGCCTATTTGCGCGCGCAGGCTATACATCCCCACTTCGAGGACGTAGGTGAGGCGTTGGAGCGCCTCGGTCCCGATGTAGCGGGGACGTCTCTCTAACCACCCCGCCTTGCGGAGAGGATATGATGACCGGGTCATCCCGGGTCGCGGCCGTGCTCGGCCCGACCAATACAGGCAAAACCACTTATGCGATCGAGCGCATGCTCGGCCACCGGACCGGCGTGATCGGACTTCCGCTGCGGCTTTTGGCGCGCGAAGTCTATGATCGCATTGTCGAAATCCGGGGTCCGTCCGTTGTGGCGCTTGTAACCGGCGAAGAACGTATCGTGCCGCCGCGGACGCAATACTGGGTCTGCACTGTCGAAGCGATACCTGATGGCATGGGTGTCGATTTTCTCGCAATTGACGAAATTCAGCTCTGTGCCGACCCCGAGCGGGGCCATGTGTTCACCGACCGGCTGTTGCGCGCCAGAGGGCTGAACGAGACGCTCTTTCTTGGCTCTGACACGATGCGCGGGCCTATCCGCGATTTGGTACCGGAGGCGATGTTTCTCTACCGCGAGCGGATGAGCCAGCTTCTTTACACCGGCGCCAAGAAGATTTCGCGCATGCCACCGCGCTCGGCCATTGTCGGGTTCTCGGTCGATCGGGTCTACGCGATTGCCGAACTCATCCGGCGTCAGAAAGGCGGGGCGGCGGTGGTCATGGGCGCACTCAGCCCGCGCACGCGCAACGCCCAGGTGGCGCTCTATCAAAATGGCGAGGTCGATTACCTGGTGGCCACCGATGCCATCGGTATGGGGCTGAACCTGGACATCGATCATGTGGCGTTTTCCGCGCTCACCAAATTCGATGGCCGGCGGATGCGTCCGCTTGCGCCCAACGAGCTGGCACAGATCGCCGGGCGCGCCGGGCGTGGCACCACCGATGGCACCTTTGGCGTGACCGGTGAGGCGTCTCCGCTTGATGACGGTATGGCGCAGGCGATCATGGATCACCGCTTCACACCGCTCAAGAAGCTCAACTGGCGCAATGCGGCGCTCAATTTCGGCTCGATCGAACGCCTGACCGCCTCGCTGGAAGAAAGCCCCGAGGACGAGACCCTGGTCCGCGCCCGTGAATCCGATGATCTGATGGTTCTGAAGATGCTCAGCGCCGTGGCCGAGGTGGCCGCGCGCGCGACGTCGGGGCCTGCGGTGCGTCTGCTCTGGGATGTGTGCCGAATCCCCGATTTTCGGGGAATCAGTCACGCCGAACATGCCAGTCTTCTGGAGGTCATTTACGGCCATCTGCATGAACGCGGCGCTGTGCCCAATGATTTCATGGCCCGCCAGATCCGCCGCATCGACCGAACCGACGGCGATATTGACACTTTATCCAAGCGATTGGCGTATATCCGCACATGGACCTATGTGGCTCAGCGTAAGGGCTGGGTAGAGGATGAAATCCATTGGCGAGAGGAATCACGCGCTGTAGAAGACAGGGTGTCGGATGCCCTGCATGAGCGCCTGACCCAGCGATTTGTGGACCGGCGCACTTCGGTTTTGTTGCGGCGGCTCAAGCAGAAGGAGGCCCTTTTGGCCGAAGTGAACGACAAAGGGGAGGTGACGGTCGAGGGCGAATTCGTCGGTCGTCTCGACGGTTTCCGGTTTGCGCCGGACAAAAGCGCCCAAGGCCCCGAAGCCAAAACGCTCAAGGCGGCATCCCTGCAAGCCCTGGTGCCGCATTTCCATTTGCGTGCCGACCGGTTCTACAACGCGCCGGATACAGAGATCGACTTTACCGAGCAGGGTGGCCTGATGTGGGGCGATTCAGCCGTTGGCAAGCTTGTGTCCGGCGCCGAGCCGCTCAAGCCCATGGTTGAGGTCTTCGTCGACGAAGCCGCCGGGCCGGATGTGGCCGCCAAGGTGCAGCGCCGCTTGCAGCACTTTATCGACCGCAAGGTCGCCGCGCTGTTTGAGCCGCTTCTGGACATGCAAAAAGACGAGACAATGGCCGGTCTTGCCCGCGGTTTTGCCTTCCGCATGGTCGAATCCATAGGCATTATCCCGCGCGCCTCGGTGGCGCAGGAGGTAAAGGAACTCGATCAGGATGCCCGGTCGCTGCTGCGCAAGCATGGCATCCGGTTTGGCCAGTTCACCATCTTCATGCCCCTGTTGCTGAAACCTGCGCCCACCCGGTTGCGTCTGGTTCTCTGGAGCCTTGCGCAGGATCTCGACGAATTTCCCGAAGCACCGCCACCCGGTCTTGTCACTGTGCCGGCCGTATCCGAAGCGCCCAAGGGCTACCACGCGATGGCTGGTTACCGCGAAGCCGGTGAGCGTGCGATCCGCATCGATATGCTCGAACGTCTCGCCGACATGCTGCGCGCCGAAGACAGCCGCAGCGGGTTTGAAGCCAAGGCCGATATGCTGTCGATCACCGGCATGACGCTCGAACAATTCGCCGGGTTGATGGAAGGGCTGGGCTACCGCGCCGAAAAGGCGGAACGCATCAAGATCAAGCCCGAGACGCCTGCGCCGGCGGAAACGTCCACGACGGCCGAACCTGAGACACCGCCTGAGACAGGGGGGCAAGACGAAACGCCCGCGCCAACTGAGACAGCCGCGCAGGACGAACCACCTGCGCCGAGCGAGAGCGCCGAACCTGAGGCAACGGCAATTGAAACCGCGCCTGCGACCGACGCGGAGCCCGTTGAGGCGACGGCCCCCGCAGAGAGCGCGCCGGGCACGGATGAGGGCGAAGCGTCAGCCGACGACACCACGGTAGCCGAGATGCAGGCCGACAGCCCTGCGCCCGAAGCGCCCACCGATGCGCCGCCAGATGTGTCGCCGGAAGCCGCAGGCGACAGCGCCGGGGATGCACCGGAAGACGCAGCGACAAGCGCACCCGCAGAGGCATCGGCGAACGCAGTCAGCGAAGTGGTTGCGGATCCTGCCGGCACAGAAGACGCGCCGGAACCCGCTTCTGCGGCAGCCGATGGCGCCGCGTCGGAGGCGCCCGAGATGGAGGTCTTTTACACCTTCACCTGGGGTCGCCAGCGGCCATCGCAGCAAGGCCACCGCGGTGGTCGCCGTGATGCGCGCGGCGGCGGCGGCTCTGGTGAAGAGCGCACCCAGGGCGGCGAGGGACGTCCGCAGGGCCGCAAGGGTGGCAAGCCGCGGCGCGACAACAAGGACCGGTCCGCCGGCGGGGGCAAACCGCATGGCAAAAAACCTGGCCCGCGCGACCGCGACAAGCAGAAGGGCGCCAAGACCTATACCGCACGTCCTCCGCGCCAGGAGAAAAAGATCGATCCTGACAATCCTTTCGCTGCCGCCCTGATGGCGCTGAGGGATGACAAGCCGGACAATTGACCGGGTCTGCGCCGGATCCCGCGCCCAAGCTGCGACTGGACAAGTGGCTTTGGCATGCGCGGTTCTTCAAGACACGCAGCCTTGCGGCGCGTCAGGTTTCGGATGGTCATGTCCGTATCAACGGCACACGGGCGTCCAAACCGGCGCAATCCGTGTCGCCGGACGATGTGTTGACGTTCCCGCAGGGCCGGCAGATCCGGGTGGTGCGTGTTCTGGCGATTGGCACCCGGCGCGGGCCCGCGCCCGAAGCCCAGTCGCTTTACGAAGACCTGACGCCCGAGCCTGAGCCGACCCCGGACCGGGTCGGCGCGCGGCCCACAAAACGTGATCGTCGTGCAATCGATGCATTCAGGGACAAAAGTGCGCAGGAATAGCACGTTGGCGTGCCATCGTCCCACCCCACGTCTTTCTGATCCGGACCGGCTTGCGCCCTCTGGCAAGCTGTTCTAGCTACAGACCGTCAGCCGTCACGGAATCCGAACCACATGACATATATCGTCAACGACAATTGCATTTCCTGCAAATACACCGACTGCGTGGAAGTCTGCCCTGTGGACTGCTTCTACGAGGGTGAGAACATGCTGGTGATCCATCCCGACGAATGTATCGATTGCGGCGTCTGCGAGCCGGAATGCCCGGCCGATGCCATCCGCCCGGACACCGAGCCTGACATGGAAAAGTGGGTCGAGTTCAATCGCAAGTATTCT
>JBCDEC010000170.1:0-9909 GCA_039179965.1 Pseudomonadota bacterium | reverse complement strand
GACGGCTGGAAGACGCTCACAGACGCCATCGGCGACAAGGTTCAACTGGTCGGAGACGATCTTTTCGTGACCAACCCGACCCGCCTCGCGGACGGCATCGCCAAGGGCTGCGCCAATTCGATGCTGGTGAAGGTCAACCAGATCGGCTCGCTGACCGAAACGCTCAAGGCGGTCGATATGGCCCATCGCGCGCGCTACACCAATGTGATGTCGCACCGCTCCGGCGAAACTGAAGACACCACAATCGCCGACCTCGCCGTGGCGACCAATTGCGGACAGATCAAAACCGGGTCGCTGGCCCGCTCCGACCGGCTGGCCAAGTACAACCAGTTGATCCGCATCGAAGAAGGCCTGGGCGAGATTGCCGAATATGCCGGCGCATCGATCCTGAAAGCCTGACCTGACAAAAGCGCCTCATCTGTCCGGCCCCAACGCATCGGGGTCGGTCATGATCCAAGGTGAAACGCAAAGAACCGAGATCCGGCCCAGCCATGTCCGCCGCAAGACGAGGATGACCCAATGACCGCCGATGAGATCATCGCCGCGCTTGACCTCGCACCGCACCCCGAAGGCGGACACTACCGCGAGACATGGGCCAGTCCCGGGCAAGACCGCGCCCTGGCCACGGCGATCTACTTTTTGCTCCGCGACGGCGAGTACAGCCATTGGCACGCCGTGGACGCGGACGAAATCTGGCTATTTCATGGGGGTGCGCCGCTGACCCTGTCGATCTCCGCCACCGAGACAGGCCCGGCCAAAGACCACCTTCTGACCCCGGATCTGACCCTCGGCGTCCCCCAGATCCTGATCCCGAGGCATCACTGGCAGGCCGCCGCCACAACTGGCGCCTGGACCCTGGTCAGTTGCATCGTCTCACCGGGCTTTCAGTTCTCTGGATTCACCCTCGCCGCCCCCGGTTTCGACATTCCCCGCGGCTAGATCCGGCCGGCCGCGCTTGATCCCGTCGAAGCAAGGCGGCAAGCTGCCTGCATGGATCATGTCACCGCTTTGGCCGCGCTGCCCGACGCCAAAAGACAACAGCTGACCGAGCGACGAAACACGCCTGGCCTCGTCCATCTGGCCGGTCATCTTGGTCTGCTCTGCATCTGCGGAAGCTACATCGCCCTTCAAGGCCCGCTCTGGCCGGTGATGATGCTGCCGCATGGCATCGCACTGGTCTTCCTCTTCACCCTGACCCATGAATGCACCCATCAGACGCCCTTTCGCACGCGCTGGCTGAACGAGACCGTTGGTCATGTGACAGGATCTCTTCTGCTCCTGCCATTTCTCTGGTTCCGCTATTTTCACTTCGCCCATCACAGGTTCACCAACGATCCGGATCGGGATCCGGAACTGGCCAATGGCGCGCACCCGACAATCTGGCGCGACTGGCTCGTCTACCTGAGCGGCTGGCGCTACTGGACCTCGGCCCTCTCCGCGCTGTGGCACCAGGCCAGAGGTCAGGAGCAGGCCGACTACCTGCCAGTGCGCCAATACAGGGCAGTCAAACGCGAAGCCCGCTGGCTGCTGGCCATCTACGCCCTGGCCCTTGCCAGCCTGACCTGGACCCCGCTGCTCCTCTGGATCTGGATTGTCCCCCTGCTGCTCGGCCAACCCGTCCTGCGCGCCTATTTGCTGGCCGAACACGGCCTCTGCCCACAGGTCTCAAACATGCTTGAAAACTCCCGCACGACCTACACGGGACGTGCCGTGCGCTGGCTGGCGTGGAACATGCCCTATCACGCAGAACATCACGCCCACCCGGCCGTGCCGTTTCACAACCTGCCGGCGCTGCACGAAGATCTCGCAGCCTCCCTCAAATCCACATCCCCCGGCTACCGCGCCTTTACCAGAACCTACGCCGCACAGCTCTCGCGCTAGGCGGCACCCGCTTCTGCTTCTTTCTTTTTCCAAATACCCGGGGGAGTCCGGCCCTGGCCGGACGGGGGCAACGCCCCCTAGATCCCAGCGGTCGGCCAGCTCAGGATACCGCCCCCAACAGCCGCACCGACGCCGGTGGTCGCGGTGCAAGAGGTCGGCAAGCCGCGCGCCACCCGCACCGCAAGATAGGCAAACGCCTGAGCCTCCAGCATATCGCCGTCGAGTCCCACGGCCTCGACCGGCATCACCGGACAGTCAAGCGCGACGCTCAGCATCTCCATCAGCACCGGGTTCTTGCGCCCGCCGCCGGTGACCAGCAACCGCTCGGGCGGAGCCGGACAATGGGCCATCCCCTGCAACACCGCCGAGGCACTCATACCGGTCAACGTCGCCGCAGCATCCGCATCATCCAGTTCAGAAACCAGCGCGATCATTTCGGCAAAGTCATTGCGGTCCAACGACTTCGGCGGCATCCGCGAAAAATAGGGCTCCGCAAGAAAGAGTTCGAGCGCACCGGTCTCCACACGTCCGCGCGCCGCCAGAGCGCCGTCGCGATCACAGTCCTCGCCCAAGCGCACCTGCATCAGATCGTTGATTGGCGCATTCGCAGGTCCCGTGTCAAAGGCCAGAAGCGCCCCCGCCGCCTCGGGCGCAGGCTGGCGCGGATCGATCCAGGTCAGGTTTCCGACGCCGCCCAGGTTGAGCACCGCAAGCGGTCGATCTGCCGTGATAAACCGGGCGCAGGCGAAATGAAAGAACGGCGCCAGCGGGGCGCCTTCGCCCCCCATCGCCACATCATGGCTGCGAAAATCCCAGACCACCGGCACGCCAAGACGATCCGACAGGGCCGCCCCGTCGCCCACCTGCAGCGTCCCGTTCTGCCGCGGCGCATGGGCCAGCGTCTGGCCGTGAAACCCCACAAGGTCAAGACCATCAAAGGCAGACAGGAGCGCGCCATGCGCCGCATCCACCACCTCCCCCGCGGCCACGACCTCCGGCCCATGCCAGTGGCCCAGCCCCGCGCGCACCACCGCGCGCTCTTCCGCGCTATAGGCCCGGTAGCCGGTTTCACCAAACCCCAGAATGCGATGCCCGTCGGTCTCGATGACCGCCGCATCGACCCCGTCCAGAGAGGTGCCCGACATCGCCCCAAGGGCCCGCAATGGACCCCTGCCCTTTATGGCCCCATTCATGGCCTTTTCCTTTGCCTGACTGCCGCCTATACACTGCCTCGCGACGACAACCCGAGGCAAGCCATGACCTACCACCCGAAATCGGAATTCCTGCACGAGATCACCTCGCGCGGATTCCTCGCCGATTGCACCGATATGCAGGAGCTCGACGAGCGCCTCTATGCGGGCGCGGTGACCGGGTATATCGGCTTTGACCTGACAGCCACCAGCCTGCATATCGGCAATCTGGTTCAGATCATGCTCTTGCGCTGGATGCAGAGCACCGGACATCGCCCCATCACGCTGATGGGCGGGGGCACGACCAAGGTCGGTGATCCGTCCGGCAAGGACGAGATGCGCAAGATCCTGACGGTTGAGCAGATCGGCCAGAACGCGGATGGCATCCGAAAGGTGTTTTCGCGCTTTATCACCTATGGCGATGGCCCGACCGACTCGCCCCTCGTGAACAATGCCGAATGGCTTGATGAACTGCGCTACATCGATTTCCTGCGCGACATCGGCAAACATTTTACCGTCAACCGGCTGCTCTCCTTTGAATCGGTCAAATCCCGGCTCGACCGCGAACAGGCGCTGAGCTTTATCGAATTCAATTACATGCTTCTGCAGGCTTATGATTTCCTTGAGCTTCAGCGCCGCTACGGGTGCATCCTGCAAATGGGCGGGTCGGATCAATGGGGCAACATCGTCTCTGGCGCCGACCTGATCCGCCGCGTGCAGGGAACCGAGGCCTTCGGCCTCACCACGCCGCTGGTGACACGGTCAGACGGCAAGAAGATGGGCAAATCCGCGGATGGGGCGGTCTGGCTCAACGACGACATGATGAGCCCCTACGAATTCTGGCAATGGTGGCGCAACGTGGCCGATGCGGATGTGGGCAAGTTCCTGAAAATGTTCACAGAGTTGTCGGTTGAGGAATGTGACCGGCTCGGCGTACTGGCCGGATCAGAAATCAACGACGCCAAGATCCGCCTGGCCAATGAGGTCACAACACTGCTGCATGGGGCCGAGGCCGCAGCGGCCGCCGAAGCCACCGCCCGCGAGGTCTTTGAAAAAGGGGGGGTTGGCGACGATCTGCCCACGCTCACCCTGTCGAACGCGGATCTCGGCGACGGCATCTCGATCGTGCAGCTGATCGTGCGCTCGGGCCTTGCCAAGACCGGCAAGGAGGCCAAACGGTTGATCGCCGAAAACGGCGCGAAGCTGGACGACGCGCCGCTGACCGATGCCGGGCTGATGGTCGATGCCACGGCGCTGGCCTCGCCGATCAAGCTGAGTGCGGGAAAGAAGCGGCACGCCCTTGTCCAGCTGGACGGCTAGCACCCGGTTCATCGGCGGCACGGCCCGGTCAACGCACATCTCACGGACGCGCCATCCCGATTGGGTGGCGGCGGGACCCGGCTGACGTCGAGACATTTTGATGTGCCGGGTTAACCGGGCGTTAGGGGTTGTGGCGCTCAAATGACGCCCATGTTCGATACCGCTGCGATCCAGACCCATGCCAAACCGCTCCTGCAAAGCGAGGCGTTCTTTCGCGCGCTGATTGCAGCGGGCCAAAACCCCAGCCGACTTGCCGACGGGACACTCGTGACCACCCGCCAGTTTGCCGGCGGCCTGCGCTTGTGCCAAATCCCGCGTGCCGACATGGATACGCCGGACCTGCCGAAATTGATCGCCGACGCCGGATTGGGGCGGCACCCCTTTCTTCTGACCCCCGATCGCCCTTGCACGCACCTCAAACGGATCGGGGCTGTGCGCCTGTCGCGCAGCCCCCAGGTGATGGAAATGCCGCTTGACCATGGGCGCGAGGCCCGGCTGGACACGATCTGGCGACGCCGGCTGGCCCACGCGCGCAGCCAGGATTTGCAGATTGCCACCACCAACCTTCCCATGGATCCCGGTCACTGGATCTTTGGCGACCCGCGCGGCACTTCCCGCCGCCACCTGCCCGCCAGCGTCCTCACTCTGGCCTATGCCGCCGCCAATCCCGGCGACGCCAAGCTATTCACCGCCTATCTCGGGCAAACCCGAATCGCGGCGGTCCTGCTGCTGTTGCATGAGGACGCCGCCACCTGGCATCTGACGCGCACAACACCGCATGGCCGGGTGCGCGGGGCCGAACACCTGCTCATGTGGACCGCGCTCGGCTGGTTGAGCGATCATGGCACGAAGCGGCTGGACCTCGGCGCGCTCACCGGTCCGGCGCCAGAGACCACCGGGTTCCGTCTGGGGATGGGTGCGCAGATCCGGCCCTTGGGCGATATCTGGGGCTGGTGGCCGCCTCTGGCGCGCCTGCGTTGGGGGCGCCGTTCGCGTCCGACCACACTGGGCGTGACAGGCGCGTCCTAGGATCCCGCCGCCTCGGCCTTTTCCTCGAGTGTCAGCCACTCTTCCTCGGCTGCGGCCAGTTTGCCGTGCCGCTCCACCAGCGCGTCAGTTGCCTTCTGGAACTTGACCGGCGCGCTGGCGTAAAGATCGGGATCGGCCAACAAGGCCTCCAGCTTGCCGATTTCAGCCTCCAGCCGTTCGATCTCCGCCGGCAGGGCTTCAAGCCGGTGCTTTTCGGTAAACGACAGGCCTGGCTTGGTGCGCCGTGGCACCGGTTTTTCCACCGGTTTTTCAGTGGCGCGCGGCCTGCCGTTCGGCTGGGCCGGTCGCTCGGGGCGTTGGGCGAGATAATCGCTCCACCCGCCCGCATAGACCTCCGCCCGGCCGTTGCCTTCCATCGCCACCGTCGTCGTGGCGACGCGGTCGAGAAAGTCTCGGTCGTGGCTGACCAGAAGCACCGTACCGTCGAAATCGTCCAGCAACTCCTGAAGCAGGTCCAGCGTTTCGATGTCCAGATCGTTGGTCGGTTCGTCCAGCACCAGCAGGTTCGACGGTTTTGCCATCAGCCGCGCCAACAGAAGCCGCGCCTTTTCGCCCCCCGACAAAGACCGGACCGGGGCCCGGACCTGGCGTTCGTCAAACAGAAAGTCCTTGAGATATCCCACCACATGGCGCGGCTGACCGCGAACCATGACCTGATCCGCCTGCCCCGAGACCTTCATCGACGGATCGGTGGTCAGGCTGTCCCACAGCGTGGCATCCGGATCAAGCTGGGCGCGGGCCTGATCGAAAACGGCAATCTCCAGATTGGTGCCCTGACGCACATGACCCGCGTCCGGTTCTTCCTGTCCCAGAAGCATCTTCAGGACGGTCGTCTTGCCAACCCCGTTGGGCCCGACAAAGGCAACCCGGTCGCCACGGTTCACCATCAGCGACAGATCGCGGACAATGGGCTGATCGCCATAGGCTTTTGCGATGCCCTGCGCCTCGATCACCTTGCGGCCGGACTTGGAGCCGGTCTCAAGCGCCAGATCTGCCGTGCCTTGCCGCCGGATCTGGCTTGAGCGTTCCGCGCGCAGGTCGCCCAATGCGCGGACCCGGCCCATGTTGCGTTTGCGTCGCGCCGAGATCCCTTCCACTGCCCACCGCGCCTCGGCCTTGATCTTGCGGTCAAGCTTGTGGCGCGCGCTGTCCTCTTCTTCCCAGACCTGATCGCGCCAGGCCTCAAAAGCATCGAAGCCCCGGTCCTGACGGCGCAAACGTCCCCGATCGATCCACAACGTGCCGCGCGACAGCGCCCGCAGAAACGCGCGGTCGTGACTGATCAGCACAAAGGCCGCGCGACTGGCGCCCAATTGCGCTTCAAGCCAGGCAATCGCTTCAATGTCGAGATGATTGGTCGGTTCATCGAGCAGCATCAAGTCCGGCGCCTCGGCCATCAGCCGCGCCAGAGCGGCGCGCCGCCGCTCACCGCCAGAGGCGGTTTCAATCGCGCGGGCGGGATCGAATTTCAATCCCTCGGCCACTGTTTCGACCTTGTACAGCTCGCCCGGATCAAGGCTGGCGGAGGCAAAATCGCCCAGCGTGGCAAAGCCGCCCATGTCCGGATCCTGCTCCATGTAGCCAACCGAGATTCCCTGCGGGACAGCCACAGCGCCCTGGTCGGGTTCGACCAGACCGGCCATGACCTTCAACAGCGTGGATTTGCCGGACCCGTTGCGCCCGACGAGCGCCAGGCGATCGCCCTCCTGCACGACCAGATCGAGGTCGGAAAACACGGGCTCTCCGCCAAAAGTGAGGGCGATATCGGAGAGTTGCAACAAGGGAGTGCGGGCCATGCCCGCCAGCTATCGCGCCCGCGCCAGCGCGTCAATGCACGCAACGGCCGGCAGTTGTCAGGCGCGCCCGCGCAGGGACGCCCTAGCCTGCGACGGCGCGTAAAAGTCTCTTGCGGGAAGGTGGAATGGCTCCGATCTCGAGCCCGGTAAAGACATGCAGCGTGTTCATCTTGCGATCCACAACGGCGTGGTCGCTCACCCAACCGCCCATCAGCAGGTAGGTGCGCAGCAGCGGCGGCATGTTCAGCATGGCCTTCTTCGCATCCGGCTTGCGCCGCAGCCGCGCCGCGTAGCGAAAAATCTCTGGCGCCTTGACCCGTGGCAGCCACCGCTTCGGCGCCAGATGGCGGGCCTTGAGCATGGCGAAGGCATCCAGATAGGTCTCGGTTTCGGTGCCGGCAAAGGACGAGCAGCCAAAAAGCATCTCGACACCATAGTCATCAACCAGTTGTGTCATTGCGCCCCAGGCAACGCGCAGAATGTCCGGATCGCTCCAACTCGGGTGAATACAGAATCGGCCAAGTTCGGCCAGACGGCCCTGCACATCCTCCAGCGCGGCCAGATCGTAGTACTGCGCGGAATAGCTGCGCGCGACTTCGCCGCCATGATCGAGCAGCAACAAGCGGTAGCAGCACACCAGTGTATTGCTGCGGGTTTCACGGATCAGGACATGCTGACAAAATTCGTCGAACTTGTCATGGTCCCGGCCCGGCGTGCCGAAACACAACGCACGCAGGTCCTGGGCCGCGGCAATGTCCGCAGGCGAAACAGCCAGGTCGGCGCGATATCTGCCCCGGGTCAAAGAAGGAATCTTGAACGGCATGGACGCGACCTTTTCCGCCTGGCACAGCACCTGCTCTCGGGCTGGTAGCATGGTGCGCCTAACAGATATGTGACGCAACCGCCGCGGGGGACGCGATCAGAAACCGCCAGGCCGGAAATTGCCCAGATTGCCAAGAAGCTGGCGAATGAGGGTCTTGTCGGTGATGCCGGTGTTTGTGACGCGACGGCTCAGCGGTACGACGCGCCCGTCTTCAAGCCCGTAGGTCTCGATGTTCTCCACCACGCCATTTGACGTAAAGCTGATCGCGACCAGCTTGCGCTCCACCTCCTTGGGCGCACGCGCGCCGTAAAAGCGGACCTTGCTGGAGATATAATAATAGTCGCTGCCCGCGAGCAGGCCGGACGATGTCGGCGCGCCCACCGTCTCCACCACGCTGTCGCGGGTATCGACGCCCACCACAAGCTCGGCCAGCTCTGCATCAGAAGGCGTGTAGCCATGATTCCGATACTGCACGGTGCAAGCGCCCAGAGCCGCGCAAAGCGCCAGCACTGTCATTCCGCGTACACCGAACGCCCGGTGGTTCATGGCTGCCCCTTGTCTTGCCGCATCATGCCTTTTATCCCGATAACCCAATCTGCCCCATGGGTTCAAGACAAGGCGCATCGGGACAGGTAAAAACCACAAGAGGTCCGCCATGCCAGATCCGACACAAGATCTAGGAAAAATCCGCGTTGCCGATCTCAATCAGTCGGTCACGACACAGGTTCAACTGCGCCCCGACCCCGCCGCCTGTGCCGAAATTGCCGCACAACTCAAGCTGATGGGGCTGCGAAAGCTGCGGTTTGACGCCCGCATCGAAGCCTCCGGCAACCGCGACTGGCAGTTGACCGGAACGCTTGGGGCCACCGTCGTACAGCCATGCGGCGTGACGCTCGCCCCTGTCACCACGCGCATCGACACCAGCGTGCGTCGCCTCTTTGTGGCCGATCTGGAAGAACCCGAAGGCGACGAGGTCGAAATGCCGGACGATGAAGACCAGGAGCGTCTGGGCCGCGAGATCGATGTCGCGGCTGTCATGACCGAGGCGCTGGCGCTGGCGCTGCCGCTGTACCCGCGCGCCGATGACGCCGAACTGGAACAGACCGACTTTACAGAGCCCGGAAAAGAGGCGCTGCGCGACGAGGATGTGAAACCCTTTGCGGCGCTGGCCGCGCTCAAGGCCAGTCTGAACAAAACGGATGACGGCTGAGGCAGGTTGCGCTGGCCTGCGTGCAAATCACCTTCTGTCGCGTCAGCCGCGCAATTTCCCCTTGCACCTCAAGCGCGAATCCGTATTTTCGCGCCTTCAGCGAATTTTGGGTTGGACAAGCTCTGGGCTGCGGCCTAAACGCACGTCACGCCCACAGATGTATCGACAAGAAACGCGGCCCGCCGGATCGTGAAAACGCCGGGGCCCCCTAGAAGGTAAGTTTGACATGGCCGTTCAACAGAACAAGGTCTCCAAATCGCGCCGCAACAATCGCCGTGCGCATGACGCGCTGATCGCCGCGAACCCGAACGAATGCCCCAATTGCGGCGAGCTGAAGCGGCCCCATCATGTCTGCGCGGCCTGCGGCTATTATGACGACCGCGAAGTTGTCACCGCCGCCGAAGAGATTGATCTCGAAGAAGACGCGGCCTGAGGCCGATCATCCTGCACAGGTTTAGCGACCCTTCATTGTGACGCCCCCTGATCCTTCCCCGCCCAAGCGCTCCGGTCACATTGTGATTTCGGTTGATGCAATGGGGGGAGATCAGGGCCCGGCTGCCGTTGTCGCGGGCCTGAGCACCTCGATCCAGAAAAATCCTGACATCGCTTTCGTCCTGCACGGGCCGAAGGACGAATTGG